>NZ_CP151802.1:1512702-1815243 GCF_038446665.1 Lysobacter sp. FW306-1B-D06B
GGTGGAAGCCGTGCCGAGCGCCGGCATCCTGTTCGGCACGGTGTCGGCCAATGCGTCGGGCACCGAACTCGATGTTCCGGTCAGCGTCGCGCAGGACGCGGCCCTGGGCTCGCGCCGCCTGCGCCTGCGCACGAGCAGCGGTGAGGTCGTCTGGCAGTCCGGCGCGTTGGCCTCGTTCGGCATCGGACGCGTGCCGTCGATGGATTCGGTTTCGCCGATCGTGCTCAACACGGGCGAGACCGTGACGTTGACCGTGCGTGGCCGCGACCTCGCCGGCGTCACTGGTGCGGTCTTCACTCCGGCCGACGGATTCACGCAGGTCGGCGCGCCGGTGTGGTCGCAGGACGCAACGGGCGAACAGTTGAAGGTCACCGTGCACATCGCCGCGGGCGCGACGACGGGGCAGCGCGTGCTGCAGCTGAAGGTGCCCGGTGGCGCGACGTCCGCGACACCGAGCGTGGCCAACACCCTCACCGTGGTGGCCGGCCCATGACCCTGCACCGTTCAAGCGCCCACGAATCCGGCGGCCCATGCGGCATGCGCGACGCGCATGGCCGCGATGCCCGGTCCGCGCCGCATGCCGCGGGCGACATCTCCTCCCAGCACGACGCAACGCATACCCGTTCAAGGAGCTACACCATGAATCAGCCTCTCCGACTGCCGACGCGCGCATCGTTGGCGACTGCGCTCGTCGTGGCGCTCTTCGCGCCGACGTCCTGGGCCGCCTTCAACAGCGGCAGCACCGGCGCCGACGGAGTCCTGAATCCGACGGTCAACACCGAGATCGAGTTGCCGCCGTCGGGCATCCTCAACTACACGACGGTCAACATCCCGACCGGTGTCACCGTCAAGTTCAAGCGCAATGCCGCGAACACGCCGGTGTACATCCTGGCGTCGGGTGACGTGACCATCGCCGGCACGATCGACGTCCGCGGCGCGGATGCGAAGCACGCGGGCACCTACGGCGACGGCGCGCAGGGCGACGACGGCATTCCCGGCGAAGGCGGTCCCGGCGGCTTCGAAGGCGGACGCGGTGGACGCGACGACACGCAGCAGCGTGCGGCGATCATCCGCGGCGGTGGTGGCCTGGGGCCGGGTGGTGGTGCGGGTGGTGTCGAAGGCAGCGACGGCTGCAATGCCACGACGGGCTACTACAAGCACGCCGGTATGGGCGGTGCCTACGCAAGCAAGGCGGTGAAGGTCTACGTCGCCAACTGTTCGATGACCACGCCCGCGACCGAGCCATATGGCTCGGCCCTCCTGCAGCCGCTCGTGGGCGGCTCGGGCGGCGGTGGCGGGCGCGGTGGCACCAACTATCCGGGCTCCGGTGGTGGCGGCGGCGGTGGCGCGGTTCTGATCGCCGCTTCGGGAACGCTGCGAGTCAACGGCAGCGTCGATGCGACCGGCGGCGACGGTGGCGGCATTTCAGGTACCGGCGCCGGTGGTCAGGGCGTGGGCGGTTCGGGCGGTGGCATCCGACTCATCGCTACGACCGTCACCGGAACCGGTTCGCTACTCGCGCCGGGGGGTTGCATCAACTACGACAACGCGCGTCGTCAGCGCTGTGGGTCGACCGGTGGCTCAAGCCATTACGGCGGCTCCGAAGGCCGCATCCGCATCGAAGGCGAGGCCATCACGTACACCGGTTCGTCCTCGCCCGCCTATGTTCGCGGCGAGATCGGCTCGGTGTTCCTCACCAACTCGCCGTCGTTGCGCATCTCGTCGGTGGCCGGCCAGGCCGTGCCTGCGGTGCCGACCGGCACCAACGACGTGACGCTGCCGGCGTCCACGACAGGCCCGGTGGTGGTGGCGTTCGAAACCACCAACGTGCCGCTGGGCAACACGATCCAGTTGCGCGTCGTGCCCGCTTACGGCACGCCCAGCGCGGCGGTCAGTGGCGCGCTTGTCGGAAGCACCGCGGCGGCCACGGCCGATGCGTCGGTGACGCTGCCGCAGGGGCCCAGCGCATTGCAGGCCACGACGACCTACACAGTCACCGTCGCCTCGCTGCAGGACGAAGCGCTCAGCGAACGGTTGTCGCGCCTGGCGCAGAACGAACGCGTCGAGAAGGTCGAAGTGACCGTCGCGCTGGAAGGCGGCGCGCGCGCGAAGTTGATCACCGGCAGCGGACAGACGTTCGAGATGCCGTACGCCGCGCTGAGCGCGATCGGGTTCAAGGGCTGAGCAGACCATGGCCGAGATCACCACCCGACACCCGCAAGCCGCCGCATCGCATGCGCGTAACAGGAGCTACCCCATGAATCAGCAGTTCCGCGCGCCGACGCAGGCGTCGTTGGCGATGGCGCTCGTCGCGGCGCTCTTCGCGCCGACGGCATGGGCCGCGTTCGACAGCGGCAGCACCGGTGCCGACGGCGTGCTCAATCCGACGGCCAGCACCGAGATCCAGCTGCCGCCGTCGGGCATCCTCAACTACACCACCATCAACATTCCCGTCGGCGTCAGCGTCAAGTTCAAGCGCAATGCCGCCAACACGCCGGTGTACATCCTGGCCAGTGGCGACGTGACCATCGCCGGCACGATCGACGTGCGTGGCGAGGATGGAAAGCCGACCGGCACTTACGGCAATGGCGCCCAGGCCGATGACGCCTTGCCGGGCGAGGGTGGCCCGGGCGGCTTCCGCGGCGGTCGCGGCGGCGGCGGCGATGCGCAGCAACGCGTGGAGATCATCCGCGGTGGTGCCGGACTCGGGCCGGGCGGTGGTCCGGGCGGTATCGAAGGCGGCGACGGCTGCACGCCCGCGGGTGGCTACTACAAGTACGTCGGCACGGGCGGCGGCTACGCCAACAACGCCTACAAGTACTACACCACGCACCAGTGCGCCGCGAACTACGGTCCCGCGGGCCTCTCATACGGCTCGACGCTGCTGCAGCCGCTGGTGGGCGGTTCCGGCGGCGGTGGTGGCCGGGGCGGCACCAACTATCCCGGTTCCGGCGGCGGCGGCGGCGGTGGCGCGATCCTGATCGCGTCGTCGGGCACGCTGAGGATTACCGGCAGCGTCGACGCGACGGGCGGCGATGGTGCAGGACATGGAGGCACCGGTGCCGGCGGTCAGGGCGCGGGCGGTTCCGGCGGCGCGATCCGACTGGTCGCAACCACCGTCGCAGGCAACGGCACGGTCTATGCGTCCGGCGGCTGCATCAACTACAACGGCAACCGGCGCCAGTACTGCGGCTACGACGGCAGGAGCGTCTACGGCGGCTCCGAAGGTCGCATCCGCATCGAAGGCGAATCGGTCACCTACAACGGCACGTCGCAGCCCACCTACGTGCGCGGCGACATCGGCCCGGTGTTCATCGCCAATGCGCCGGCGTTGCGTATTTCCTCCGTCGCCGGCCAGGCCGTCGCGGCGGTTCCCACGGGCACCAACGACGTGAACCTGCCGGACACCACGACCGGTCCGGTGGTGGTCGGATTCGAGACCACCAACGTGCCCGTCGGCAACACGGTGCAGTTGCGCATCGTGCCGGCGTCCGGAACGCCCAGCGAGGCGATCAGCCCCGCCATCACCGGAACCACGGCAGCGGGAACCGCGCAGGTCTCCGTGACGCTGCCACGTGGATCGAGCACGTTGCAGGCCACCACCACCTACACCGTCGTCATCGCCGCGCTGGAAGACGAAGCGCTGCGCGAGAAGCTCTCGCGACTTGCGCAGAACGAGCGCGTGGAAAAGGTGGAGGTGACCGTGGCGCTGCACGGCGGCGCGCGCGCGAGGCTCATCACCGACAGCGGCAAATCGTTCGACCTGCCTTACGAGGCATTGAGCGAGATCGGCTTCAAGGGTTGAAGCAACCGGCATCGGCAGCTGGAAACAACGCAGGCAGGGACGTGCGGTCACCATGAGTCAATCCGAACACACCAGCAGGAAGTTGCGTCGTGGTTCGCGGCGCGCCATCGGCACCGTGTGCATGGCCTTGTTGGCCTGCATGCCGTGGACGACCGGCGCCGCGGACCTCACGCTGGGCGACGGCGTGGTGGTGAAGTTCGGTGACGACGCGCAACTGGTCGTGCGCGACAAGCTTGCGGCCGGCAAGGGCGTGGCGCTGACCAGCGACAAGGACGACAGCGTCGGCGGACAGGCCGGCACCGGCCAGGGCGTTCCGGCCGCGGGCGACTGGCAGGGCGTGCGCATCGAGAAATCGGCGCAGGCCTTTGGCGCGCTCACGTTCGAGGACCTGCGCATCCGCTACGCCGGTGGCGACGAGGGCCGCGCCGCGTTCACGCTGCGCGGTGTGAGTCCGACGCTGAAATACCTGCAGGTGACGGACAACACGAACGGCCTGCGCCTGCTCGAAGGTGCGTCGCCCGCGATCACCGGCTCCAGCTTCTTGCGTAACGGCGTTGGCCTGGATGTGGAACGCAACAGCGCGCCCACGATCGGGTCCACGCAGTTCGCCGGCAATCGCGAACAGGCCGTCGTCAATCGCTGGCCGACGACGCCGGTCCAGGCAACCGGCAACTGGTGGGGACATTCGACCGGGCCGCGCGACGCCGCCGGCAATCCCGCCGGACAGGGCGACGCCGTTTCGGCCGGCGTGAACTACGCCAGCTTCCTCACGGCCGTGCCGCTCATCAATCCGACCGTGCGGCTTGCCGCGCCGGCGACGTACTTCGAACAGCGCCGCATCGCGCTGGAACTGTCGTGCGTGAATGCCACCGAGTTCCGCCTCGCCGAGAACAACGCGTTCACCGGCGTGGCCTTCCAGCCGCTCACCGACGGCCGCGCGAACGTGGAGTTCGACGTTTCCGCCGGCGACGGTCGCAAGACGCTGCACGCGCAGTTCCGCGATCCTACCGGCGCCGTCGTCACGGCGACGCTCGCCGGCGGCGTGCTCATCGACACGCAGCCGCCGCAGGTGGCCATCGCCAATCCCGCCGCGGGCAGCCTGATCCGCGAATCGGTCGACATCGAAGTCAACGCAAGCGACGTCTCCGGCGTTCGCCAGGTGCAGATCCTGCGCGACACGACGGTGCTCGCCACCGACACCACCGCGCCGTATGCGTACGCCTGGAACACCGACAGCGTGTCCGACGGCAACTACGTGCTCAAGGCGATCGCCACCGACGAAGCCGGCCGCGTGGCCGAACACAGCATCACCGTGACCGTCTCGCACGGCGCGCCGGTGCCGGACGTCGAAGGCCCGCAGCTGGGCAACATCAAGGCCAACGGCATCGCACTGGCCGATGGCATGACCTTCACTGGCAACAGCACGCTCGCCTTCACCGCGAGCGACCGCAGCGCGATTTCGCGCATCGAGTTGCTGCTCGACGGCGTGGTCGTCGCCACCGCGACGGGCACCAGCCAGTACACCGCGCTGCTCGACCTTGCCAATGTCGCCAACGGCGTGCATGCGCTGGCGCTGCGCGCGTTCGACTCGCTGGCCAACCAGAACACGGTGACGTATTCGATCACCGTCGCGCATGCGCCGCCTGCGGCGCCGACGCTGACGCAGCCCGCCAACGGCCTGGTCACGCGCAACGCGGCCCTGACCGTGTCCGGCAATGCGAAGGCGGGCAGCAGCGTGCAGGTGCTGATCAACGACGTCGCCGCGGGCGACGCCGTGACCGCCGGCAGCGATGGCCGCTTCGCCGCGCCGGTGACCCTGGTCCCGGGCGAGAACCAGCTGCGCGCCACCGCGACTGACCAGCACGGCACCAGCGCGCTGTCCGCAGTGGTGAGGGTGACGCTGGACGTGACCGTCCCGTCGGCGCCATCGGGCCTTGCGGCCGCGCCGATGACGGGCGGAAAGATCCGCCTGACCTGGGCCGCGGCCAGCGACACCAACGTCGTCGCGCACGAGATCTACCGCGCAGGCAACGAGTTCGCCGCCATCGGCGAAGCGCAGAAGCTGGTTCGACTCACCGCCTCGGCCATCGCCTACGAGGACGCACCGGCGGCGGACGGCCAGTACTTCTACCGCGTGGTCGCGGTGAATGCGGCCGGCACGCCGAGCGCGCCGACCAACATCGCCAACGCCACCATCGACCGCACGCCGCCGGCCGCCGAGCGCGTGGAATACACGCCGCAAGGTGCCTACGACGCCAACACCCAGACCTACGGCCAGGGCCGCGTGGACTTGCGCGTCACCGTGAGCGAGCCGCTCGTCGGCACGCCGTACTTCAGCATCGTGCCCGAAGGCGGCCTGCCGGTTCCGGTGGACCTGATCAAGCGCGACGACACGCATTACGAAGGCACGCTGACGCTGGCCTCCGGTGCGGGCAGCGGCGTGGCCAACGTGCTGTTCTCGGCGCGCGACCTGGTCGGCAACCGTGGCGTGGACGTGCGCGAGGGCGGTTCGCTGCGCATCGACACCGTCGGGCCGGAGCTGGTGCAGATCGCGCTGGATCCGCAGGCGCCGATCAAGGCCGATGCCGATCGCGAGATCACCGCGACGCTGAACTTCAGCGAGGCGCTGCCTGCCGGCAAGACACCGGTGGTGCGCTACCAGCTTTCCGGCAATGGCCGCACGCCGGTCGCGACCGGTGCGCCGGAGCGCATCGATGCACAGACCTGGCGCGTGCGCTTCGAGCTGCCGGCCGACGCCGGTCAGGCTTCGCCGGAACTGCTGAGCCTGAGCCAACAGTCCGAGGACGCACTGGGCAATACGTCCAGCCGCGTCACCGCCGCCAACGAAGCCCAGGTCTATCAGGGCGAGTTGCCGGCGCTGAACGTGCCGCTCGGTGTCACCGCATCGGCGCTGCCGGCGGGCCAGGTGCGCCTGCAGTGGCAGGCGGTCGAAGGCGCGACGGCTTACCAGATCTACCGCCAGGCACCGGGCGAACCGGCGCTGGTCGAGCGCGTCCGCGCCACGCAGGCGCAGACGACCGACAGCACGGCGGTCGATGGCCTGTATCGCTACACCGTCGCATCGGTGCGCACCTCCAACGGCCAGGAAACGCTGAGCGGCCAGTCGTCCGTCGCGCAGGTCACCACCAGCCGCACCGCACCGGGCGCACCGCAGAACCTCGCGCTGAGCCTGATTCCGCAGGGCGTGCTGGCGACGTGGCAGCCGCCGGTCGGCACCGCGCCGGCAAGCTATCGCCTGTACCGCGCGGCGACGGCGACGATCACCTCGGTCGCCGGCCTGACGCCGCTCAAGCAGAACATCAAGACCACGCAGGTGGTGGATGCGGTGCCGTCGCAGGACGAACACGCCTACGTCGTGACCGCGCTCGACGCGGCCGGCAACGAATCGGCGATCTCCAACTCGGTCTACCTCAACTTCAGCCTGCTGCCGGTCAAGACGCTGCACGTCGATCAGCTCGGCACCGCATTGCCGGTGCTGGCCTGGACGCCGAACGGCAGCGGCGCGACGGGCTACGACGTCTACGTCGGTGAAGGCGAAGCGCGCTTCAAGCTCACGACGCAGCCGATCACCGCGACCACGCTCACCGACACCGGCTACACCGGCGGCGAGCGCCGCTACACGGTGGAAGCCGTCGACGCCAACGGCGTGCGCATGGCGCGCGAGATCCTCCTGCCGAACGCCTCGCTGCAGGTGGTCGGTGGCCTGCCGCTCAAGCGCAACGTGATGAACCGCCTCAACGTGCAGGTGACCAACCTGTCGTCGGCGGCGCTCAACGTGGCCAAGGTCGTGGCGAAGGTCGGTGCGCGCGAGTTCCGCTCGGAAGCCTTCGCCCTGGGCGGCAACGCCACCAAGGTGGTGCCGCTGGTGGTGGGCGGTTATCCGGACCTGCCGAATCCGGCCGCACTGACGCTGCTGCTGGAGAACGAAGCCAGCGAAGGCGAGCGCATGCGCATCGGCCGCGATCAGCAGGCGTCGGTGGTCGACAGCGCGCTCGTCGTCGGACTGGATGCGGAAGGCTTCACGCGCGGCGCCACCGGCAAGGTGCGCCTGACGGTGGAGAACACCTCCGACGTCGAAGTCGAACTGCTCACCGCGCGCAACTCCGGTCGCGACGCCTCCAACGAGCTTCGCCTGAAGCTGATGGACAACGACGGCAACCTGCTCAGCACAGTGCCGTACCGCCAGGCCACCGGCGCGGGCGTGATCACGCTGGCGCAGGGTCAGACGGTGGCGCGCATCGCACCGGGCCAGCGCTACGTGTCCGACGTGTTCCAGATGCCCGTGCCCGCAAGCGCGCCCGATCGCGTGCGCCTGAAGCTGGAGGTCGACAAGCTGCGTTACAGCACCGGCCAGGCCGAAGAAGTGGCGATCCCGGGCATGGGCAGCGAACGCGCGGTGGATCTGGTGGAAACGCCGTACTCCGGCGAGATCACCTCCGTCGATCCGGTGGTCTCCTTCGGCACCGGCGATATCACGATCCGCGGCCGCGCCGTCGATCGCGCCTCGCAGGCGCCGGTGCCCAACGCACCGTTGAAGATCGCGTTGAACCAGGAAGGCTTCGAGCGCCTGACCGACGTGATGACCGACGCGGAAGGCGGCTTCCGCTACGTCTTCAAGCCGACGCTGACCGACGCCGGTCGCTACCGCGTGGGCGCGATCCATCCGGACATGACCGACCGTCCGGAGCACGCCAGCTTCACGATCAACCGCATCCAGATCACGCCGACGCCGTTCAAGCTGACGGTGCCGCGCAACTACGCCTATCGCATCGACTTCCGCGCGCGTTCGGGCACCGGTTCGCAGGCCAGCAACCTGCGCGTGATCTACGCGCCGGAATACCAGCCCAGTGGCACGCTGGCGGCGGGCATCAAGGTGCTGCTGCCGGATCCGATCAGCATCGCGCCCAAGCAGGACCTTTCCCTGCCGGTGAGCGTGTCGGGCGACAACACGGCCGCGCCGAGCGGGCGCGTGGTGCTGGCGGTGGTGAGCGATGGCTCCGGCGCGACGCCGCTGGCGCTGCTCAACGTCGACTACACGCTGACCGAGGCCAAGCCGGCGCTGTACGCCACGCCGAACTACGTCGAAGCGGGCCTTGCGCGCGGACAGACGGCGCTCGAGCAGGTCGTGTTCGAGAACAAGGGCTTCGTTGCGATGAGTGAGGTGGTCGTGGACCTGCTCGACAAGAGCGGCAACGCGGCGCCGGCCTGGATCACGCTGGCCTCGGGCCGCGCGCTGGGCAGTATCGGCGTCGGCGAGAAGCGCACGGTCGACGTCAACGTCGCACCGGACGCCAACGTCGCCGAAGGCATCCACGAGTTCGTGCTGCGAGTCTCCGGCGCCAACCTGCCGGCCGAGACCGTCAACGTGTTCGTCTCGGTCACGCAGTCGGGCATCGGCAGCCTGCTGTTCAAGGCGTCCGACATCTACACCGCCACGCGCGACAAGAACGGCAACCTGATCCCGGGCCTGGCGGGCGCGCGCATCTTCCTGCAGAACGAGGCGGTGGTCAGCCAGAGCTTCGAACTGCGGACGGACGCCTACGGCGAGGCCTATTTCCAGAACCTGCCGGCCGGCAGCTACCGCTTCAAGGCCAGCGCGCAGAACCACCAGGAAGCCGGCGGCCGCGTCTCGGTCAAGCCGGGCCTGACGGTGAACCAGTCGGTGTTCCTGGAATACAGCCTGATCCAGGTCGAATGGTCGGTGCGCGAAATCACCATCGAGGACCGTTACGAGATCACGCTCAACGCGACGTTTGAAACCGACGTTCCCGCGCCGGTGGTGGTCATGCAGCCCACCAGCATCAACCTGCCGAAGATGGCGCCGGGCGAAGTGTTCCAGGGCGAGCTGGTGCTGACCAACTATGGCCTGATTCGCGCCGACAACGTGGTGGCTCGCCCGCCGGGCGCCGATCAGTACTACCGCTTCGAGTTCCTGGTGCAGCCGCCGACGAGCCTGGAAGCCAAGCAGCGCGTGCGTCTGCCGTATCGCGTGATCGCGCTGCGTCCGTATGGCTACTACGGTGGCGGTGCCGGCGGTGGTGGCGACGGCGGTGGTGGAGACGACGGCGGCGACGATGGCGGCTCTGGTGGTGGCGACGGCCCCGGCGGCATCGATGCTGGAACCGGCACCGGCGGCAACGGCTCGAGCACCGCCCCGGGCGGCAGCGTCAGCGGCACACCGGGTTGCTACACCTACACAGTCCGCTATCCGGTGAGCTGTCGCTACGTCTGCGCCAACGGCGTGATGAGTGAGAACTGCGGTTCCGCCGCCAACTGGTTCTACGTCGACCGCAGCGCATGCCCGGTGGGAACGCCTGCGCCAAGCCCGGGCGGCGGCGGTGTGGGCGGCGGTGGTTGGGGTGGCTCCGGTGGCCCGGGTTACGGCGGCATGCCGGGCGTACCGCTGTGCGCCAAGGGCTCCGGCGATTGCGACAACCCCGGTGGCAACGACGACAAGGAGGGCGGCGAATGATGCCGCCCCGCTGGATGCAGACGCCCGCGCGTGGGCGCGAACGAACGATGGAAGGGAAAGAAGGGATGCTCACGAATCTGGGCCGCAAGTTGCTGGCGACGCTGGTGTTGTTTGTCGCGACGTTCAGCGCTCATGCGCAGACGCAGTTCCCGCTTGGCAGCAATGGCTGGATGGGGCTTGGCAATCGCAACGGCGATTTCTTCATTGAGCAGGACGACCTGAGCGTGAAGGTGCCCGGCGGCTACGTGCGCATCAACCGCGACTACGACGGCAAGCAGTGGGTGTTCAATCGCCAATGGTCGGGCCTGGGGCGTCCTTCGTACAACAAGGCGATGTACCCCTCGATGGGCGCCTTCTTCAGTTGCACGGTGGTCGACGGCGTCAGCAGTTGCGATAACACCGCCAGTTCAGGCAGTGCCATCGCCATCGGCAATCCGGAGAACGAAGTCCAGCAGACGCGCATTCCGAACGATCCGTTCTTCGGGCGCGATCTGGAGGGACGGCCGGTGCCCGACCCCCACGCCGCCGAGTTCGTTGCACGCAATGGTGTGGGTTTCAGCCGCAGTACCGACGGCACTTCGTGGGTGAGCAGCAAGCATCCGCGCTTCGTCGTGCGTCCGCAGTCGGTGCCGGTGTTGCCGGCGAGCAATGGTGCCGACGCGCATCCTGCGCCCGGAAAGCCCGGGGCCGGCGGTACGCCCACCACCCTGGTCAACGGTTTCCGGTGGATCGACCGCAGCGGATCCTGGATCGAATACGACAACATCGGCCGCATCACCAGCTACGGCGATCGAAACAACGTCAGGGTGTGGTTCCAGTACGGCAGCCACGGACAGGTCGAACGGATCCTGGACGACAACGGTCGTACCGTCTTCACGTTGCTGTACTCCAACGGCAGCGCGGACTTCATTACCGAAGTGCGCGACCACACGCCGCTGGACGGCAGCATCCGTCGCGTGAAGTACCAGTACGACGGCGACGGCCGCCTTCGTAATGTCGTCGACGCGCGCGGCAACACGACGTCGTTCGACTACGGCTCGCTCGATTCGCCGGCCTACGACTACAACGGATCGTTCGGTGCGCCAGATAGCGGCGGGTCCGGCGCGCCCATCGGTGCACGCGCCTCAAGCGCGGCGATGCTGCTCGTCGACACGCGCCGCAAGGTCACCAAGGTGACCGACGCAGAAGGTCGCGTCACCGAGATCGGATATGGGGTCACCGCGCGCGTGGGCCGAGTCAAGGCGCCCGACGGAGGCCTCACGGAGTTCGACTACGGCTACGACAAGCTGAAGAAAGAGTTCAGCATCACGGTCAGGTACCCCCAGACTGAGGGCGGCCGCAAGATCGAGACCTTCCGTTTCGACCAGGAAGGTCGCCCTGTCACTCGCGAGGCCAATGGCAAAGCGCTGATGACCTCGACGGGAAGCGGCCGCTCGATAACCTACATCGATGAGCGCAACGGCAGTACGCAGATCCAGCGGGACAACTTCGACGAAGTTACCCGGATCGCGTACGCCGACGGGACTTCGAAGAGCTACGCCTATGAGGCGGGCTCCACCGACGTCCGTGAATTCACCGACGAAGCCGGCACGATCTGGCGCAACCGCTGGGACGGCCGCGGCAATCTGCTCGACGTCAAGGCAGCCGCAGGTCGACCGGAAGAGCAGGTCACAGAGTACGTCTACAACGCGCGAGGCGAAGCCGAGCTGATCCGGCGCAAGGGCGGATCGAATCCTGACGGGTCTACCGACGTCGACACCGAAGTGCGCATGACGCGCGACGATAACGGCAATGTCAGCGAAGTGCTCGATGGTGAGGGAAAGCGGTGGACGTATGAGTACGACAGCCAAGGCAACCTGACCAAGGCGACGAATCCGCTTAATCATCAGTGGGCGTATACCTACGACGTCCACGGCAACCTGTTGACGGAGACGGACCCGAACCAACACACGGTCACCTACACATATGACCGAACGGACCTTCCGCTGACCATCACCGACGCGCGGGGAAAGATCACGCGAATCGGTTATGACGCCGCCGGGCGCGAATCCAGCATCGCCAACCACTATGGCGAGACATACAGCGATCGCTTCGATGTTGCGGGTCGCCTCTCCGCATCGAGCGACCCGATCGGGCAGACCGCGGGGTTCTCATATGACGCGTTCGGGCGGCTGACAAAGCTCAAAGATGGCGAGAACTACGAGACGCTGCTCGATTATGTCGAGGGCGATGGCGCCGATCGGGGTGGACGGCAACCGGGAAAGATCACGTATCCCACCTTTCAGCGGCTGTTTCGATACGACGACCGGAAGCGACCCTCGCTGCAGACCGAGGTGCTTCCAGACGACTCTCTGACCATCGGTTGGACCTATGACGCTGTTGGTCGCGTCCGGACGCAAACCGACCCCAATGGGCACACCCGGTCGTTCGAGTATGACGGGCTCGGTCGAATGGTGTCGGCGATCAGTGAAATCGGCGCGACGGTTAAGTTCGGGTATGACCATCGCAACAACTTGGTGAGCTTCACTAACCCGAGGCAGAAGGTCACACGGATGGCCTACGACGGCCGTGGCCTTCTGGTTAGCGAAACCAACGCGCTCGACCAGACGACTCGCTACGTCTACGACGATGCCGGAAACCTGGTCGAGATGCATCGCCCCAACGGTGTCACGGTCAAGTATCAGCATGATGCAGCACAACGTCTTGAGCAAAGCCAAGCGTTTGGCACTGACGGTTCATTGCAAGGGGCGCACTCCTATCAATGGGATGCAGCCGGAAACCTGAGCGGCTGGACGACGGGCCGTGCCAGCAGCGTTCTGGAATATGACGACGCGGACCGCCTGCTCGGCGAGACAGTTCAGGTCGATGGGGTAAGCCTTAGCCGTCGTTACACCTACTACGCGAACGACCAGGTAAAGACCTACACAGGCCCGGACGGGATCACGCTGACGTACTCGTACGACAAGAACGACCAGCTGAGCCGGGTCGAGATTCCGGGCGAGGGGTCGATCAGTGTCACCGAGTGGAGCTGGCTCGCGCCGAAGAAAGTAGTGCTGCCCGGTGGCACGGTTCAAGAGATGGAGCGGGATGGGCTTCTCGGTCTCACGCGGCTGCGCGTGAAGAGTCCGAGTCAGGCCACTTTGTTCGAGCTGGAAAATCGATTCGGAAAGCTGCGTGAGCTGGGCAGTCGAGAGACAGACGGCAAGATCACGCAGTTCGAGTACGACGAGGCCGTTCGCCTGGTCAAGACTGATGCGCAGTTCATCGGGGGGGGCAGCGAGACGTATGTCATAGACAAGGCCGGTAATCGTGAGCAACAAAGCACGATATCGGGCACTTGGGAGTACGACGACGCCAATCGTCTCCAGCGCCGCGGTGATGTCAGCTATGACTACGACAGCGCCGGCAATCTCATCCGGAAGGTCGAGGCGCGGCTGAGTGAGCCATTCCGGACAACCCGCTATGTCTACGATGGCTTCAACCGCCTGGTCGAAGTTCGCGACGGCGCCAATGCACTGGTCGCCACTTACGCGTACGACCCCTTCGACAATCGCCTGGCAAAGGAGGTGTTTGTCGATCGAGCCGGCTCGATCCCGGGTAAGACGCTTTTCCTTCAGGCAGAGGAAGGCCTGCTTGCCGAAGTGGCTGCAGATGGCAGCGTCATTCGCGGCTACGGATGGGATCCGAGTGGCACTTATTCGACCTATCCGCTGTTTCAGCGGGCCGACGGCAACTACTACTACTACCATAACGACCACCTTGGCACGCCCTGGCGCGTCACCAACCGTGAAGGCGGAATCGTATGGTCCGCCAACGACTACACCGCATTCGGTACGGCGAAGATCGCGGCAGGAGCCCAGATCACGCAGCCGTGGCGTTTTCCGGGGCAATACTTCGATGCCGAGACTTCGCTGCATTACAACCAGCGACGCTATTACGAGGCTGAGGTTGGTCGTTACATCACTGAGGATCCCATCGGGTTCGATGGCGGTCCGAACTTCTATGCATACACAGGGCACTCGCCAACCAATCGGATCGACCCGACGGGCGAGGCGTTCATGCTGGTGCCGATTGGCTGGAACGCGGCAAGGGCCGCGGCCGGGCGGTACGCTACCTGCCTGGTCGAATGTGCCGTCGTGGATGGCGTTTCGGACCTGATCAACAACCCCTGCGACATCGATGTAACGGACTGCCTCAAGGATTGCCTCTGGAGCCTGGTTCCGATTCCGTGCAAGAAGCTCGCTGCGCTTTGGGGTGGTGTGCAGGGTCTATGGAACAGTCTGTTCAACAGTTTCCCCGGCGCCACCGAAGTCGCGACGCCCGGAGGGCTGAGGCGGATCGAGGACCTGCGGCCAGGGGACAAAGTCCTGGCCTACTCGGAATGGGCGGAAGAGACACAGGTTGAGGAAGTCACCAACCTGATCCTGTCGCATCACGAGCAGACGATCGTGACGCTGTGGTTGAGCTCGGGTAAGCAACTTGAAGTGACGGGCGGTCACCCGTTGCATACTCCCGACGGCTGGCGCGCAGCTCAGCTGCTGCTGGCGGGAGGGCAGCTTGATGTGAAGGGGCCAGACGGCAAGCTGGCCACTGTCGGGATACTGCGCGTAGAGCAGCGGAAAGAGACGGTTGCGGTCTACAACCTGGAAGTAGCCGATTCCCACACGTTCTACGTTGGCGAAGATGGAGTCCTTGCACATAACGTAATGTGCAAGGGCAAGGGCTCGCGGAATCCGAAGGTTCGGGATGCCGCGGCAAACGGTCGGCAGAAGCACCGCGAGTTCGCCGACAAGGTTAAAGCCAAGGAAGGATGGCAGTCTGAGCCGCAGCATTTGGTCGATCCGAAGACCGGAAAGAAGGTTGTTCCCGATGCACTGGACAGGTCCGGTCGGCCTATCGAACTCAAGCCGAACACGCCTAGTGGCCGTCGAGCTGGACGGCAGCAACTTGACGCATACGAACGTGCGACCGGCAAGCGTGGACGAGTTGTTTACTACTGATATGAATCTCGATACCAGGTTTGATCAAATTATTAAGGCCGGAATCACTCCGGCCCTGGCTGTGCATGGTTTCAAGAAGCGGCGCTATGTGTATGAGCGGAAGGAAGGCTGCATTTCGTACATAGTCGACTTACAGCGCAGTCAATGGAGCAATGCGTCCGCCCTGGATTTCACGATGAACTGTGGAGTCCATATCCCGGGTGTGATCTCCTTGTTCGCCAACCGCCCAGACCCAAAGAATCCGAAGATCGTTGACTGCTGCGTAGGAAGCCGTCTGGGCATGTTGAGCCCGGACCACAAGGACAAGTGGTGGAGCGTGACCGCCGAGGATTCGGGCCATGCGCCCGATGACCGCTTGAGCGAGGACCTGCGCGCTGCTATCGAGGGCCTGGCTCTTCCGTTCCTTCGCCTGTTTCCCTCGCAGTTGGCGGTCGCGGAGTTCCTCTCGGACGTTCCTCGCGAATACCGCCAGGTGTTTCCCATGCATGAGGCTCAGCGACTCGCTTACGCAGCGATCATTTTCAGAATGGTCGGCGACTCCAAGGCTGGGTCGGCATTGGAGTCGGCCGTTGCGCTTGCGGCGGGGTCTCCGCTCGAGTCCACGTTAGCCACATTGGAAGAGTCAATGAGATCCGGACGTTCAGGGGGATAGCCGGCTTTTTGGGGCGACTTCACCAAGACGCTGACAGGCACAGGGACTCGGCGGGGATGAGGTGTGTCGCCGGTGAAGACGGTGTCAGAGGCAACTCGGCGGGATGGAAGCCGAGCAGGGGGAAGGTGGTCTTGGCAAGGCTGCCCTATGCAATCACGGAAGTAGCTGTTCAGGGGAAGGAACACGTGCAGACAACACGGATGGGCGCCTGGGGCGCGTTGGCGTTGTGGCTTGGCCTGCTTGCATGCGCACCCGCGCACGCACAGGAGACCGTATGCGCGCGCGTCAAGATCGAGATCAAGCAGGAGCTGACGCTGGAGCGGCAGGCGTTCGACGCCGAGCTTCGGATCACCAACTCGCTGCCGGTCACGCCGCTGACGGAAGTGCTGGTGGAGGTGAAGGTCACCGAAGAGACCGGGCTTCCCGTGCCGATCACGCAGGACCCCAACGACCTCAGTGCGAAGTTCTTCCTGCGCCAGACGCAGAAGCAGAACATCGACAACACCACCGGCAGCGGACAGGTCGCGGGCGGCACCACGGCGTCGGTGAACTGGATGCTGATCCCGGCGCCCGGTGCGGCCGGGACGACGCCGTTCGGCAAGCGCTACCTGGTGGGCGCGACGTTGCGCTACCGCTTCGGCACCGAGACGCACGTGCTGGAGTTGAACCCGGACGCGATCACGGTCAAGCCGCTGCCGTCGCTGACGCTGGACTACTTCCTGACCCGCGACGTGATCGCGGACGATCCGATGACCGCCGAGATCGAGGCGCCGGAACCGTACACGCTGGGCGTGCGCGTGAAGAACTCGGGCATGGCCGCGGCGAAGGAACTGAAGATCAACTCGGCGCAGCCGCGCATCATCGAGAACGCGCAGGGCCTGCCGATCAGCTTCGTCATCATCGGCAGCTACGTGCAGGACCTGCCGGCAAGCAATTCGCTGCTGATCAACTTCGGCGACATTGCGTCCAGCAGCAGCAAGATGGGCCGCTGGCAGATGGAGAGCAACATCGCCGGCAAGTTCGTCGACTTCACGGCGACTTTCACGCATTCCGACGAACTGGGCGGCGCGCTGACCTCGCTGTTGCAGGCGACCAATGCGCACCTGCTGCTGCGCGACGTGCGCGTGGACCTGCCGGGGCGCGACTTCGTGCGCGACTTCCTGGCGCTCGACGGCACCGCGCTCAAGGTCTACGAGTCGGCCGGTCCGGATAGCGAAGTCACCGACCGTTCCAACGAGGCCGGCCTGGTCGCGGCCGGTGGCGGTTATCGACTGACGCTGCCGCCGACGCAGGGCTTCTTCTACGTGCGCAAGCCGGACCCGTACCGCGGGCAGAAGGCGCTGGGCCCGGTGATGCGCGCCGACGCCAAGGCGATGGCGGTCGAGAACGTGTGGCTGTCGAAGACCAAGAACGCCGATACGAAGCAGTGGGAGTACTGGTTCAACGTGTTCGACGTGAACTCGCCGGGCACCTATGAAGTCGCGTTCAACGAGCTGTCGAGCGATCCCAAGCCGCCGGTGCTGCAGTTCATCCCGGATCGCGTGGTGAAGGAAGGCGATCAGATCGGCTTCCTGGTGGAAGCCTCCAGCCCGATGGGCCGCTCGGTAACGTTGGCGGCCGAACCGTTGCCGACGGGCGCGACCTTCGTCGACCAGGGCGGTGGCCTCGGCATTTTCGACTGGGTTCCGGCCGTGGGGCAGGCGGGCGATTACCTCATCAACTACCTCGCCAGCGACGGCAGTCTGTCGGGCACGCGTTCGGCGAAGATCCGCGTGGAATCGAAAGAACCGCCGCCGGGCCCGGCGATTCCGGTGCTGTTCGCGCCGCTGGCCGGTGCCGAAGTGCCGGCGCTGCGTCCGCAGTTGCAGGTGGTGACGGGCGAGGCGAGCAACGATCCCACGCGCAACGTGCACTTCGAGCTGTACGCCGACGCGGCGATGACCGAGAAGCTCGGCGAAGGCACCGTGGTCGAGAACCCGGTCTCCGGTCAGCCGACCGGCTGGCAGCCGTCCGATGACCTGGACGACAACCGCCACTACTACTGGCGCGCGCGGGCGCTCGCCGAGGGCGACATCAACAGCGCCTGGGTGGAAGGCTCGTTCTTCGTCAATCTGTTCAACGATGCGCCGGACAGCTTCAACCTGACCGCGCCGGCGGCCGGTACGGAAGTCGATGCGCTGACGCCGATCCTGTCGTTGACCAATGCGCAGGACCGCGATGGTGATGCCATCACGTATGCGTTCGAAGTGTTCACCGACGCCACGCTGGCGCAGCGCCACGACGCCGTGGCCGGCCTGGCGCCGGATGCGAGCGGCACGACGTCCTGGACCGTGCAGGTGCCGTTGGCCAACCACGCGACGTACTACTGGCGTGCGATCGCCACCGACGAGCACGGCGCGCAGACGATGACGCCGCTGCGTCCGTTCACCGTGCACACCGGCAATGCGGCGCCGTCCGAGCCGTCGCCGGTCAGCCCGGTCAACGGCGTGGACGTCACCACCGCGGGCAACGCGATGCTGGTGGCCGCCAATGCGAACGACGTCGACGGTGATGCGCTGACCTACCGCTTCGAGATCGACACGGTCAGCACGTTCGATTCCTCCAACCGCCGCGCGTCCGATGCGATCGCCGCCGGCAGCGACGGCACGACGCGCTGGACGGCGTCGGAACTGGTCGAGAACACGCGCTACTTCTGGCGCGTGAAGGCCAGCGACGGTCGCACGGAAAGCGCATGGGCCGGCGGCGAGTTCCGCATGAACGCGGTCAACGAAGCGCCGGGCACGCCGGTGCCGGCCAACCCGGGTGCCGGTGCATGGGTCTCGACCCTGCATCCGACCTTCGAGTCGCATCCCGCGACCGATCCGGACGGCGACCTGCTGCGCTACCGCTTCGAGGTCTATCGCGACAGCGCGTTGCAGGCGCTGGTATCGAGCGGTCTGGTCACCGGCCTGAGCTGGCAGTCCAGCGGCGCGCTGGCGGACAAGGCCACGCATTACTGGCGTGTGCGCGCGGAAGACGCATCCGGTGCCGCGAGTGCGTGGTCGCCGACGATGACGTTGTTCGTCAGCACCGGCACCTACGTCGCGCCGACCATCGCGCTGTCCAAGCCGGCGACGCTGGTCGATGCACGCGACGGCAGCCCGGTGATCGCCTGGGAAGGCAGCGGTCCGGCGATCGAACCGACCGTGGCGTTGTATTACGACGCCGCCGGCTCGGGTTACGCCGGCACGCGGATCGTCGACGGCCTGCGCCAGGACGCAGGTACGCATTCGGGCACCTACGCCTGGAACACCGCGGGCGTGCCGCCGGGCGTGTACTCGATCTACGGCGTGATCTACGACGACAAGGGCATGGGCCGCGCCTATGCGCCGGGCAAGGTGGTGGTGCCGTCGCCGGCGCAGCAGGGCACGATCGTCGCCACGCCGCGAACGAGCATGAACCTGCGCGAAGGCAAGGACACCGGCAGCATCGCGGTGAGCCTGGGGCGTGCGCCGACGGCGGAAGTCACCGTGCCGGTGAGCGTCAACGACGCCAGCGAGGCCTACGTCATGCCGCGCGAGCTGGTGTTCACGCCGGCCAACTGGTCCACGTCGCAGTCGGTGACGGTGGTGGCCGTGCACGACAAGGTGCGCGACGGCGACCAGCCCATCACGGTGACCGTCGGCAAGGCGGTGAGCGTCGATCCGGACTACATCGGCGTCTCGGCCGCGCCCGTGAACGGCACCGTGGTCAACCAGGACTTCGACATCAACATGGGCCTGGCGATCACCAGCTACCAGCTGGTGAGCAAGAAGCGTGACTGGTTGACCGGTTTGTGGACCTACCGCTACCGCCCCGTGTTGACTAACATCGGCCCACGCGTGGGGGGTGTGTTCGCGATCGTGGACAAGGCACCTGGCTTCACAGTGCTCTGGGGGGCACTGACCTACGGCGCGGTCGACCAGAACGAATCGGTGGTCAGCAGCCAGGACATCATCCTGGTCGGCCAGACCGATCTGGGCAGCCAGCAGCCGCCGTTGTCGTGGATCTTGAGGGGATGGTGATGGGCAAGGGAATGCGCCGTGCAGCGGCGGGCTTCACGCTGCTGGAACTGCTGGTAGTGGTGGTGATCATCGGCGTGCTGGTGGCCTATGTCGCGCCGCGCTACTTCCAGCAGATCGGCAAGTCCGAGCGCACCGCTGCGCTCGGGCAGATCGATGCGCTGCGCAAGGCGATCGACGCCTACTGGCTCGATACGGGCCACTTCCCATCATCGGAGCTGGGCCTGTCGTCGCTGACGACGCGTCCGGAAGGCGAGAAGAAGTGGAACGGTCCTTACCTGCAAGGCCGCGTGCCGCCCGATCCGTGGGGGAATGCGTACGTGTACCGCGTGCCGGGCACGTCGGGGGACTACGACCTGTTTTCGTACGGCAAGGACGGACGACCGGGCGGCGAAGGCGATGACGCCGACATCGGTGTCGATAGCGAAGGCTAAGGGAAGGCCAACCACAACAAGAGCAAGGGGAAACGTGGGTCGCGACAACGGCGATGGGGATGCCGGACGCGGATCACGGGAATGACGGAACGGGGGGAACCATCGTTGCGCGGGTACAGGCACGGCATCCGGCGGGCCCGCCGTGATGCGTGCCATGGCACGCGCGGCGGTGGTCGCCAGGCAGGGGCATAGGCGTCCGAAGGACGCGCCAATGAAGGTCGGTTCGTGAAGCATCGGGTGTTGGTTTCCATCGCTGGGCAGTCGCAGTGGCTGGACGTGGAGGCGGATTCGATCGGCGCCGCCACCGCCAAGGCGCTGCGCATGGGCGGGCGCGTGTTGCGCATCGAGCCGGTGATGGAACGGCGTGCACCGGCGCGGGTGTCGTATTCCCCCACGGTCTTCCTGCAGGAACTGCTGACGCTGTTGCGCGCGGGCCTCAACGTGGTCGAGGCCATGGAGGCACTGGAACGCAAGGAAGCCAACGCCGGCTTCCGGCAGGTGCTGGGCCGTCTGCTCGGCGGCCTGCGCGAAGGCGTCCCGCTGTCGCAGGCGATGGCGCGCGAAGGCCTGTTGTTCCCGCCGGTGCTGATCGCCGGCGTCGCGGCCAGCGAAACCAGCGGCGGTCTGGCGGACACGCTGGACCGCTATCTCGCCTACGACGCCAAGATCAACCAGATCAAGCGCAAGGTCGCGGCCAGCGCCATCTATCCGCTGCTGCTGATGGGCGTCGGCGGCGCGGTGGTCCTGTTCCTGGTCGCCTACGTGCTGCCCAAGTTCAGCGTGATCCTGGAGGGCAGCGGGCGTCCGGCCGGCGGCGCGACGGCCGTGCTGCTGCGGGTGGGCGAGTTCATCCAGCAACACCCGGTGCTGTCGGGTGCATTGCTGGCCGCCGCCGCCGCGGGCTGCGCGTGGCTGGTGGCGACCGAGCGCGGACGTCGCGCGGCGCTGGCGCAGGCGACGCGCGTTCCGGTCCTGTCCGACATCTTCGTCACCATGGGCCTGTCGCGCCTGTACCGCACGCTGGCGCTGCTGCTCGACAGCGGCATCCCGCTCGTGCAGGCGATGGACATGGCGCGCGGCATCGTTACGCCTGCGCAGTCGGACGAACTCGCGCTGGCCATCACGCGACTGCGCGCGGGCCAGATGTTCACCGAATCCCTGGCCGGCACCAGCCTGATACCGCCGATCGCCGAAAGCCTGCTGCGCGTGGGCGAGCGCGGCGGCGCGCTGGCGGAGATGAGCGGCAAGCTCGCCAACTTCCTGGACATCGCGCTGGACCGCAAGGTCGATACCTTCTCGCGTCTGTTCGAACCGTTGCTGATGTCGGTCATCGGCCTGGTGATCGGCGCGATCGTGCTGATGATGTATTCGCCGATCTTCGATCTGGTGGGGAGCGTGGGCCGGTGAACGTGGACGTCACTCCGCCGCGGCCGGAACTGCGCGTCGACCAGGTGCGCGACGTGCGCACGCGCGCGCTGACGGCCGGGCAGTCGTGGCTGCCGATGCTGCAGGACGAACTCGCGCTGGACGCTGCGATGTTCACCGTGCTGCTGGGCGAGTTGTCCGGCGTCGAGCCGATGCCGTCCGTGGAGTTGTACGCGGCCACGCCGGACTTCGACGTCGCCGCCTACGTGGAATGCGCGCGTCGCGATTGCGTGGTGCTGCGCGATCCGCAGCGCGGGCTGAGCCTGGTGCTGGCCGATCCGTTCGCGGAAGACACCGTGCAATGGGCGCAGTCCGCGATCCGCGAGCCTTGCGCCCTGCGGCTGGCGCATCTGGACGAACTGCGCGCGTACTTGGCCCAGGCCGAGCAGACGGTGCGTGCGACCGAAGGCAGCGTCGGCGGCCTGGGCACCGTCGATGCCGTCGGCGAAGACGAGCTGCTGTCGCTGGAGAAGATCGAGGCCGACGCCAGCCCGGTCGTGCGCGTGGTCAGCTCCATCCTGTACGACGCGCTCAAACAGGAAGCTTCGGACATCCACCTCAAGTCCACGCCCGTGGGCATGAGCGTGAAGTTCCGCATCGACGGCGTGCTGGTGCCGGTGTCGGACGTCAGCGGCGCGGACACCGCGCAGCGGATCATTTCGCGCATCAAGGTGATGTCCGAGCTCGACATCGCCGAGCGGCGCGTGCCGCAGGACGGCCGCTTCCGCGTCAAGGTGCGCGACGGGCAGGTGGACTTCCGTGTGTCGATCATGCCCAGCATCCACGGCGAGGACGCCGTGCTGCGTCTGCTCGACCGCAGCACGCTGACGGGCAGTCGCGACCAGATGCTGCAGCTGGCCGACCTGGACCTGGCGCCCGATGCGCTTTCGACGCTGCGCAGGCTGGTCGCCCAGCCCTACGGCATGGTGCTGGTGACCGGCCCGACCGGCTCGGGCAAGACCACCACGCTGTACGCCGCCATCGACGAGATCAACAGCGGCCACGAGAACATCATCACCATCGAAGACCCGGTGGAGTACCAGCTGCCGGGCGTGCTGCAGATTCCGGTCAACGAGAAGAAGGGACTGACGTTCGCGCGCGGTCTGCGTTCGATCCTGCGTCACGACCCGGACAAAATCATGGTGGGCGAGATCCGCGACGAGGACACGGCGCAGATCGCCGTGCAGGCGGCGCTGACCGGCCACCTGGTGCTCACCACCGTGCATGCGAACAACGTGTTCGACGTGGTCGGGCGACTGCTGCACATGGGCGTGGACCCGTACAGCATGGCGTCCGCGCTGGTGGGCGTGTGGGCGCAGCGCCTGCTGCGCGTGAACTGCACCGAGTGCGCGCACGCCTATCAGCCCGATGCGGAAACGCTGGCGATGTCCGGGCTGGACGCCGGCGAACTGGTCGGCAAGCCGTTGCGCTGCGGGCGCGGCTGCGGCCATTGCCGTGGCACCGGTTACAAGGGCCGCCGCGTGGTCGCCGAGTACCTGGTGATGAACGACACGCTGCGCGAGCTGGTGGCCACCAAGGCGCCCGTGACCGCATTGCGCGCGGCCGCAGCGCGACAAGGCGGCGGAAGTCTGCGTGCGGTCGCGCTGGATCTGTTCTTCCGGGGCGACACCACCCTGGCCGAAGTCAACCGCGTCACCTTCGCGGAGTAATCGTCGTGCCAAGCCCTCCCATCCACCTCTACGTCGCCAGCACCACGTGGGTCGCCCTGCGACCCGGCGACGCGGGCGGCGCGATCGCCGGCGAGCACGGCGGTGGCGAACCCGATGCGGCGGAGTGGGCGCGCATCGTGCAGACGCTGTCAACGCACTTCAAGGCGATCGGCACGGTGCGCCTGGTGCTGTCGGCGCGGCTGTGCCGCTTCCTCGTCGCGCCGTGGGTGTCGGACTGTTTCACCGGCGCGTCGATCCGCGCATCGGTGATGGCGATGTTCGCCGGACACGAAGTAAGCGACACCTCGCACCACGTCGAGATCGACTGGCCCGCTTACGGGCAGCCGGTGCCCGCGGTCGCCTATCCGCGCGCGCTGGTCGAAACCGTGCGCAACGCGCTGCAGACCGGCGGCGGCCGCGTGCAGTCCACGGTCGCCAGCGTGGTGCCGGTGCTGCGGCGCTACGGTGGCACGCTCGCATCGACGGCGAGCGCGCTGCTCGCATATGCCGAGGACGACGGCATCACCGGCATCACCCTGGAGCGGGGCCGGCTGGTGCAGGTGGAAACCCTGTCCGCGCAGGGGCACGGGCTGGCTGATGCGACGCTGTGGCTGTCGCGCAAGCGTTTCGCGTTTGCCGACGACAACGCGTTGCATTGGCTGGGTTCGGCCGCGCCGCCGGACGCGTTCGCCGGCACGCTGTTGCCCGTTCAAGGCGATGCGCCGGCATCGGCCGGTCATGCACTGGTGGCCGCATGCGCATGAGTCTTCTGCCGCGGATCGAATGGCGCCTGGGGGCGCAGCGGCCGGGTGCCCTGGCGTGCGCTCTGCTCGCATGCGTCGTGCTGACAATCGGCGTGCTCGCTTATGCGCGCTCCGGCGTGGACGCACGATTGCAGCATCGCGAACGGCAACTGGACAAAGCGATGCAGCGCCGCCCGGCGGCGACTCCGCGTCGCGCTCCGCCGAGCGAACAGCGCAGTGCGACACAGGTGCGTCAGCTCCAGTCGCAGATCGCGCTGCTCAATCGCGACTGGGTGAAGCTGCTGCAGGAGATCGTTCCCGCCAAGGGCGCGGTGCGCCTGCTGGGCGTGGACGTCAACGCAACCACCGCCGCGATCCGCATCACCGGACATGCCGGCGATTCGGCCGAAGCGAACGCCTACGCGGAGGCATTGCAGGCGCGCGGGCACGGGCTGCACGACGTGCGGCTGCTGTTGCTGGAGCGCAAGAACGGCGGCATCCATTTCGAAGTGAGCGCGCGATGGGCGCAGTAGACCCGCGGAAACTGGTGTGGGCGCTCAACCGTGGCTACCTTCGCCAGGGTGCGGTGTTCGTGTTGGCGGTGGCCGGAGCCGTCGTCGCGCTGGGCCTGATGCTCTCGCTCGCGCTGGACGCCCTGCGTTTGCACCGTACCGAGCAGGCCCTGAGCGCACGCCTGGAAGCGCTTCGCGCCGCACCGCAAGCGATCGCCCAGCAGGCTCCCGACGATGCCCTGCCGTTGCCGGAGCTCTCGCAGCGTTTCCACATCAACCGCCGCATCCTCGATGCCCTCAGCTCGGCGGCAGTGGCGCCGGAGCAGATCCGCTTCAAGTTCGAGAACGTCGACGACGCGGGCTTCGTGCGGCAGACGGCGGTGTTCACGCTCAAGGCGCCGTGGAGCGAGATCGCCAAGGCGCTGGCGGCATTGCAGGCCTCGGACCGCTCGCTCTACATCGCCCGACTGCGCCTGGAACGCGAGCAGCCCGGCGATCCGCTGGTCACCGCGGAGCTGCAGGTCGCCGTCGCGCTGACCACGCCGGCAAGCGAGGGAGATCAGGCGCCGTGAAGCGCTACTTCCGGCCAATGGCGTATTCGTCGATCGTCGTCCTGGCGGCGCTGGCGCTGTTCGGCGGCGAGTCGCCGGCCGACACCACGACGGTGGAAGCGGCGCCGGTGCGCACGACGACGGCCCCGATCGCGCGCGCGCAACGCAAGTCCGAACTGCCCACGGTGCAGGAGCGCGAGAGCGATGCGTTCCCCGCTGCGTTGTTCGCGGATGACGCCGCGCCGCCGACACCCGTTCCCGCGCCAGCTGCGCCTGCGGCCCCCGTTGCCGCCGCGCCGGCCGACCTGAAAGTGCTGGGCTGGATGCAGTCCGGGTCGGTGCCCCACGTGTTCGTGGAATGGAACGACACCAGCTACACGCTCAAGCGCACCGAGATGGTCGAAGACCTGTACCGCTTCGACGAGATCGGCGGCGGCTTCGCCAACTTCACCTATATGCCCACGGGGGAATCGCGGCGCTATGCCGTGAGCGACCCCGCGCTGCTGGAATGATCGAGGTAAGGATGCACACACGTTATGCGCGTCGCGCGCGGGGAATGCTGGTGCTGGCGGCCGCCGTGCTGCTGGCCGGCTGTGGCGCGGCGGGACAGTTCCGCAAGGCCGACCGCTTGTTCGAGGACGGCGACTACGTGCAGGCGGTCGCCCAGTACGAGGCCGTCTCCGCGGCCAGTCCCCACGATGTGCGCTACCGCCAGCAGTATCTGTTCAAGAAGCGCCTTGCCCTGGAGACCCTGTTCCGCGACGGCGAGCGCGCGCGCCAGCAGGGCAATTTCGCGCAGGCCGAGGGCGCGTATCAGACCATCCTGCAGATCGAGCCCGGCAACAGCGCGGCGCAGGAATGGCTGCGTCGCCTGGCGGCGATGCGTCGGCACAACGAAGAGTTGATGAAGATCGACGAGCTGATTGCCGCCGGTGAGCCGGACCAGGCCGAGGAGCGCGTGCGCGACGTGCTGGCCGAAGCGCCGGACAACCTGCGCGCGCAGAACAGCCTGGACCGCATCCGCACCGCGGTGGCGAGCAAGAAGGCCCGGGAGGACACCCTCGGCGAGCAGTTCCGCAAGCCCGTCACGCTCGAGTTCCGCGATGTGCCGGTGAAGACCGCGTTCGAAGTGCTGTCCAACGCGTCGGGCATCAACTTCGTCTACGACCAGGACATCCGCCCGGACCTGAAAGTCACCGTGTTCCTGCGCAAGACGCCGCTGGACGAGGCCATCCGCATGATCGGCCTGTCGACGAACCTGGAAACGCGGCCGCTCAACAACAACTCGGTGATGGTCTTTCCGCGCACGCCGCAGAAGATCAGCGATTACCGCCAGCTCAACATCCGCACGTTCTACCTGGCCAACGCGCAGGCCAAGACCGTGGCGGAAACGCTCAAGACCATCCTCAAGAGCGAGAACCTCGTCGTCGACGAGAAGCTCAACATGCTGGTGATGCGCGACAGCCCGGACGCCATCCGCCTGGCCGAACGCCTGGTCGCACTGCAGGACATCGGCGAACCGGAGGTGGTGCTCGATGTGGAAGTGCTGGAGGTCAAGCGCTCCTCGCTGCTCGACATGGGCATCAGCCTGCCGGACGAGATCGCCTTCTCCGTGGTCGGGCCGGGGCAGACCAGCACCGCATTGCCGATCAGCCAGCTGCGCAACCTCAACTCCGATTCGATCTTCGCCACCGTGCCCAATGCCACGGTGAAGCTGCACGACGAGCGCTCGGACGCGAAGATCCTCGCCAATCCGAAGATCCGCGTGAAGAGCAAGGAGAAGGCGAGCATCCTCATCGGCGACAAGGTGCCGGTGATCACCTCCACGTCCACTTCGACGGGCTTCGTGTCGGAAACGGTCAACTACGTGGACGTGGGCCTGAAGCTCGAAGTGGAGCCCGCCGTCTACGCAGGCGACGAGGTTTCGATCAAGGTGAGCCTGGAGGTCAGCAACCTGGTGCGCGAGATCGTGACCAAGTCGGGCACGCTGTCCTATCAGATCGGTACGCGCAACGCGCAGACCGTGCTGCGCCTGAAGGACGGCGAGATGCAGATCCTCGCCGGCCTGATCAACAAGGAGGATCGACAGGTCGCCAACGGCTGGCCGTTCATCTCGCGCTTCCCGATCCTTAACCGCATCTTCGGCACGCAGAAGGACGACGTCCAGAACACGGAGATCGTGCTGTCGATCCGGCCGCGCCTGGTCCGTGGCGTGCGTCATGCCGGGCTGGACGAGATGGAGTTCGAGAGCGGCACGGCTTCGTACCTGCGTGGCCGCAATGGCGCGCCGCCGGCCGAGCCGGAAGTCCAGGCGCCTGCCGCGACGGCGCCGACCGGCGCGGGCGCGGCGTCACCGGGCGCCGCCGTTCCGTCGGCGCTGCCGTCCGATGCGCCTGCGCAGGCGCAGCCCTTGCCGCCTTCGTCCAACGTCCTGCTGGACTGGGCCGTGCCCGGCGAGGTGCGCGCCGGCGAACAGTTCACGGCGGTGCTCAACATCAGCGCGTTGAAGGCGATCGAGCAGCTCCCCGTGCTGATCGGTTTCGATCCCAAGGTGCTGCAGGTGGTCGGCATCGAGGAAGGCATGTTCATGTCGCAGGGCGGCGGCCAGAGCACGCTGACGCAGCAGGTGAACCTGTCGGACGGAAAGATCGTCGCCACCGCGACGCGCCAGGGCACGGCGGTGTCGGGCCAGGGCACGCTGCTGCAGATCAACTTCCGCGCGTTGGCCGCGGCCGACCGCACCGACGTGCGCGTGCTGTCGGCCACGCCCGCGCCGGAGCAGGTGGGGCCCGCGCGCACCGCCAGCGTCGCGATCAAGGTCCGATGAGCCGGCGCCGCACCGCGGGTTTCAGCTTCATCGAACTGATGGCGTCGCTCGCCATCATGGCGGTGCTGCTGCTCATCGCGGTGCCGGCGGCGCGCATGGCGACGCAGCGCTACCGCGAGGCCGAGCTGCGCACCGCGCTGGCGCAGATCCGCGGTGCGATCGATCGCTACAAGCGCGCGGCCGAGCAGGGCAGGGTCGAGGTCGAAAGCGGCGCCAGCGGCTATCCGCCGGACCTCACGGTGCTGGTGGAAGGCGTGGAGGACGTGAGCACGCCGGAGCGCAAACAGCTGTACTTCCTGCGGCGTTTGCCGCGCGACCCGTTCTACGCGGGAAGCGAAGCATCGCCGGAGGACACCTGGGGCCTGCGCAGTTACGACAGTCCTCCCGACGATCCGGCTCCCGGCGATGACGTGTTCGACGTGCACAGTCTTTCCGACGGCGTCGGTCTCAACGGTGTTGCCTACAAGGACTGGTGAGCGATGGATGCTTCGCGTCGACGTGGATTCAGCCTGATCGAACTGCTGGTGGTGATGGCGATCATCGCCGCGCTGGTGACGATTGCCATGCCGCGCTACCAGGCGTCGGTGCAGACGGCCCGCCTGACCGCGCTCAAGGAAAACCTGCGCATCCTGCGCGCGAGCCTGGACCGGTATTACGAGGACAAGGGCGTCTATCCCGAATCGCTGCAGGCGTTGGTGGAAGCCAATTACCTCAAGGGCGTGCCGATGGATCCGGTCAGCGAAAGCGCGCAGAGCTGGGTGCTGGTGGACGATCCCGAAGGCGAGGTCGATGGCATCGTCGACGTCCGCAGCGGTGCGCAGGGCGCAACGCCCGATGGCGTGGCTTACGCGGAACTGTGACCGTGCGACGGCAGTCGGGATTCGCCTACCTGTTCCTGCTGTTCCTGCTGGCGTTGATGGCGGTCTCGGCGCTGGCGCTGGCAAGCATCCAGCACATCGACCGGGTCCGTTCCAACGAGGCCGAGCTGCTGCGCATCGGCGACGAGTTCAGGCGCGCGATCATCCGCTATCGCGATGCCGGGATGCCGCGTGCTTATCCGCGCACGCTCGAAGAGTTGTTGCTCGACCGTCGCATGGGCCGCAACCAGCGCCACCTGCGCAAGATCTACGCCGACCCCCTGACCGGCAAGGCGGAGTGGGGCCTGGTGCTGGAGCAGGGGGCCATCGTGGGCGTCCACTCGTTGTCCGAACGCGTCCCGCTGAAGGTCTCCGGCTTCGATCCGGATGACGCGGACTTCGAGAACGCGCTGCGTTACGCCGACTGGGTGTTCAGGGCGAGTCCCGTCCCGGCCGAAATGCGCCTGCCGGGCCGGCCGCCGTCATCACAGCGCGCTGCAGGCGGTTGACTGCGCGGGACCGGCGGTCCGCTTCTGGTCCTGGCGCAGGTGCGTATGGATCAGGGCGACGAGTCGATCGCGGTCGCCGGTCCAGTACAGCACCGGCCCGCCTTTGCCATCCAGTGACGCTTCCAGCCGTGCGCTCGGGATGAAGGTGTCCGCGATCAGGACCTTCCTTCCGGTCGAGCCTTTGGTGGCCTGCCGGATCCGGTGTTCGGACAGCACCGGGGCATAGCCGTCGCTCAGCGCGACCGCGGAAACGTTGCGGTCCGACAGCGCGGCCGATACTTCCGCATCGGACAGGCGGCTCACTTCCAGTCGTTCCGCACGACGCTGCACCTGCGCCCACGCGGCGATGCCGCCGTCGATGATCCTGAAATTCTTCAGGCCTTCATCGCGCAGGCGCTTGCACAGCAGGAAGGCGTCGGAGCGGAACTTGCCGCCGTCGTAAAGCACGACCGCGCCGGGACGGTCGCGAAGCAGGCGGGACACTTCGGCCACGCTGGCGTGTTGCGCGTCGGGGATGTGGAAGGACGCGTAGTCGCTCCGGCTGCGCAGGTCATAAAGCACCGGCTTCGCGCCAAGCGCGCGCGCATCGATCAGGCAGGTTCGGTCCTCGGGCGCCAGCGGTGCCTGCGATGGCGATGCAGGTGCCTGCGCGGCCGCCAGCGGGCAGGTGGTGGCCGCGATTGCCGACGTCGGCAACGCGAGTGCGAAGGCGAGGGTGCACAGCGTGGCCGCAAGAAGCGGGCCTTTGCGGTGTCGAGCGGGTCCAGTCATTGGCGTGCGATATCGGTTCCGTCCTTGAAGCGGATTCTACGTGCCGTCGGTGCGGATGCGCGCTCGGCGCATCGCCGCTCCCGCAAGCGCGTTAGATCTCTTCCGCCGCCGGCGCGGGCCGCTGGCGGCGCAGTGCGCGCAGTGCGATCAGCAGCACGCCGCCCAGCACCATCACGCCGCCCAGCAACAGCCGCGGGCCGGGCCGGTCGCCCCAGAACGCGATGCCGAGCCCGATCGCCAGTACCGGCACCAGCAGCAGCCACGGCGTGACCTGTGCGACCGGGTAACGCTGCACCAGCACGTAGTACAGACCGTGCCCGAGCAGCGAGGACACGAACGCGGCGTAAGCCGCGCCCGTCCACGCGACCCAGCTCACCTCCGGCAATCGCGCCAGCGCGCCCGGCTCCAGCCAGGCACTGATCGCCAGCAACGGCAGCACGCTGAACACCGCCGTCCAGCCCTGCTGGCTGTAGACGTCCATGTCGCGCAGGCCCTTCATCAGCACCGTGCCGATGGCCAGGAACGCCGCCGACACCAGCATCAGCAGCAGCGACATCGGATGGTCGAGCACCATCGGATCGAACCCCAGCACCAGCACGCCGGCGAAGCTGATCGCGATCGCCAATCCCGTGCGCCATGCGAAGCGCTCGCCCAGCCACCACCACGCCAGCAGCGTGGTCATCGGCACGTAGCTCTGCATGACGATCGCGGGCGAGGAGAGGTCGCCGGCCAGCTTCAGCGCGGTGAAGCTCAACCCGAAATGCAGCACGCCGATGCACAGGCACACCGCCAGCAGGCGCGGCCACTGCCCCGGCGCCGGTCGCTTGACCAGCCACATGAGCGGCAGCGCGAGCAGCGCGAAACGCAGCGCGGTGAACAGGAACGGCGGGATCTCGCGCATCGCCAGCGCGGAGGTGAGGAAGTTCACCGCCCAGGACAGGACGACGATGAGGACCAGGATGAGATCGCGGGCGGGCATGGGGGGCTGGGGAGGTGCGCCGACGGAGGTTCGTGCGGCGGGGGAGAGCGCTTTCGCGCTGCGAGTATTTCAGCTTCGCATGCGGAATTTCCAGACGACTCTGATGGAGGGGCGGGGCGGGCACGCACAGCCTGTGAAGCGGGTCGTCTGCGCCGTCGTTCGACGCCACGCAGGCGGTCCTGCATTTCCATCACTCCCGGGAGAATGCATGAAGCACCTGCTGATCACCTTGATGTGCGGCCTCGCGCTGACCGCCTGCGCGAAGAAGGAAGACACCAACGCCGCCAACCCCACCGCCACGCCTGCCCCCGCAGCCGCTGCACCCGCCAACACCGGCCTGCCCGCCGAGTGCGAGGACTACATCAACCGCGTGAAGGCCTGCGTGGCCAAGTCGGGTGGCGAGGCGGCGGCGGCCCAGTTCCAGCAGATGCTGGACCAGTCGAAGGCGCAGTGGGAAGCCACGCCCGACAAGGCCAGCCTGGTCCCGTCGTGCAAGGCCGCGAACGACCAGTTCGCGCAAACCGCCGCGATGCTCAAGTGCGAGTGACCCGCTGACGGGCATGCCGGAGCGGCGCCTGCTGCTCCGGCATCGCACGCGTTTGGCGAGAATTGATCCACCTCAAACCTTCGGTTCCGGCCGTCATTAGAGTCCCGTTGTTTTTGGGGGGCGCGATGGCGACCATTCTTTTCGACCAGCCCGGCCACCGTTGCATCGCCTTCAGCGATCTGGTGCGCGGCGACGACGGCGTACAGGCCAACCAGTTCCTGATCCAGCACGGCGCCCACAACGCGCTTCTGGATCCCGGCGGTGCGCTGCTCTACAACCCCCTGATCCTGGCGATGGGCGAGTTCGTCGCGCCGACCGATGTGACCTGGTTGCTGTGTTCCCATCAGGACCCGGACATCATCGGTTCGGTCGACAAGTGGCTGCTCTACACCAACACCACCGTGGTGTGCTCGAAGCTGTGGGGCCGTTTCGTGCCGCACGTGGTGCCGGGCTACCTTCGCAATACCGGAAGCGACCGCTACCTGCTGCTGCCCGACGAAGGCGGTCGCATCCCGATGGGCGACAGCTTCGTGCGCGCGTTGCCGGCGCACTTCATGCATTCGGTGGGGAATTTCAGCTTCTTCGATCCGATCAGCCGGATCCTGTTTTCAGGCGACGTCGGCGCCTCGATGGTGCCCAGCCGCACGCCGTATGCGTTCGTCACCGACTTCCACGCGCACGTGCCGCGCATGGAAGGCTTCCATCGGCGCTACATGGCGTCCAATCGCGTCACGCGCCTGTGGGCGCGGATGGTGCGCGAACTTGCGCCTGCGATGATCGTGCCGCAGCACGGGCTGCCGATGCGCGGCGAGGAAATGGCGAGCTTCCTCGACTGGCTCGAAGGCCTGGAGTGCGGCGTGGACCTCGTCGGGCCGGCGGACTACCGGCTCTGACCTGGCCTCAGTAGCGGATGCCGGCCTTGCGCAGCAGCTTGGACAGCACCCACGCCGGACCGATGAGCAGATAGGTCAGGTCGGTGAGGAAGCTGGGGCGCTTGTTCTCGAAGCGCTTGCTGTGGCCGATGAACTGTCCGATCCACGCCACCACGAACACGCCGACGGCCAACCACAGCAGCGTCGCGGTGCCGAAGCTGTCGTGGATCCACTTGGTGAGCAGGCCCATCAGCACGTACATCACCAGCATGGCCAGGCCGAGCATGCGCGAGGCGCGGTAGTAGAACAGTACGGTGGCCAGCATCGCCGCGCCGGCCCAGAAGCCGGCGCTGAACCACGTGCCCGGTGCGGGGATGCACCACAGCAGCGCGATCACGCTCCACAGGATCGCGGGCACGCAGATCACATGGATCATCTGGTTGGTGGCATTGCGATGGTCGGCCGAGTAGTGGGCGAACCAGCGGTCGATGGGGCGTTCGACGGACGAGTGCGATTCGGTGGCGGTGTTCATGGCGACCCCTCCCAAGGCCCATGGACGTCCGCGCTCAGTGCGCGGAGGACTTTGAGAATAACGGGATTCCGGCCGCTCCCGCCATCGAGGGGATCGGCGGTCAGTCCGGAGAGGTCGCGAAGCGTTCCAGCGTTTCCAGGACCTGGGGGAGCTGGGTGAAGCCGTCCCGGTCGAGGAAGTGGCCGCCGCCGGCCACCATCGCGACCGTTGTATCCAGCGCGACGGCCAGGTCGCGCGACGCTGCCGGCGCCACGATGGTGTCGTTGTCCGAGAAGATCGACGCCCGATGCCCGGCACGGCGCCGGACTTGGAGATGATCCAGCGGGCTGTCGGTGAAAGCCGAGAGTTCCGGCAGCGTGTCCAGCGTGCGCTCGAAGCCCGACACCAGCACGATGCCGCCCGCCTGCGTGCGCTCGGGCAGCGCCAGCAGATGCCGCAGCACCGCGATGCACCCGAGGCTGTGGCCCACCAGGAAGGTGTCGTTGTCCACGATGGGCGCCACCGCGCGCAGTGCCGCCGTCCACGCGGTGGGCTCGGGCGCCAGCGGGGCCGGCATCGCCGGTACATCGACCCGCGCGCCCGCGGCGACCAAGGTATCGGCGAGCCAGGGGAACCAGTTGGCTGCAGGCGATGCGGTGTAGCCGTGAACGATCACGACGTGCTTGCCGGCAAAGGGATGCGAGGCGTGCATCCGTGAATCGCTCGGCGTAGACCTGTCAGGGTCCGCCATCAATCGACCGAAATCCCCGCCAGCTTCATCAACGCTTCGGCGTACTTCGCGCGCGTGCGATCGATGACCTCGGCCGGCAGGTTCGGGCCCGGCGGCGTCTTGTTCCACTCCAGCGTTTCCAGGTAGTCGCGCACGAACTGCTTGTCGTAGCTCGGCGGGCTGGTGCCGACTTCGTACTGATCGGCCGGCCAGTAGCGCGAGGAGTCCGGCGTGAGCATCTCGTCCATCACGTACAGGCGACCGTCGGCATCCAGGCCGAACTCGAACTTGGTGTCGGCCAGGATGATCCCGCGCTCGGCCGCGAAATCGCGGGCGAACTTGTACAGGCGCAACGTCGCGTCGCGCACCTGTTCGGCCAGGTCTGCGCCGACCGTGCGCACGGCGGTGTCGAAGTCGATGTTCTCGTCATGGTCGCCGACGGCGGCCTTGGTCGACGGGGTGAAGATCGGCTCGGCGAGTTGCTCGGCCTGGCGCAGGCCGTCGGGCAGGGCGATGCCGCTGACGCGACCGGTGCGCTGGTAGTCCTTCCAGCCGCTGCCGATGAGGTAGCCGCGCGCGATGCATTCCACCGGCACGGGCTTCAGGCGCTTGGTCACCACCGCGCGCTTGCCGTACAGCGCGGCGTCCACGCCCTGCGGCAGGACCGAAGCGACGTCGATGCCGGTGAGGTGGTTGCGGATGATGTGCTCGGTCTTGCCGAACCAGAAGTTGCTGATCTGACAGAGCATCTCGCCCTTGCCGGGGATCGGGTCGGGCAGCACCACGTCGAAGGCCGAGAGCCGGTCGGTGGCGACCATCAACAGGCATTCGCCGGCGCCGGCGGGCAGTCGGTCGGCGGGCAGGTCGAATACGTCGCGGACCTTGCCGCGATGGCGCAGGTGGAGGCCGGGAAGGTCGGACTGGAGCAGGGTCGTGGACAACGCAGGAATCCCCGATGGGTGCATGGAGTCCCCGCCTGACGCTCGCCTTGCCTCGCGCGCGTGCGCGACAGGGCCGGCCAGTGTACGCCGGCCGGCGGCGGCGTGCAGGTACACTGTCGATGGACCTAAACAGGCGGCCGCGACCCCGCGGGAGGACGATGAAACGCTGGTACGGCAAGCTGCTCGGCTTCTTCGCGGGCGCCGCCCTGTTCCGCACCAACCCGCTGTTCGGGGCCCTGGTCGGGCTGCTGATCGGCCATGCCTTCGACACCGACTGGTTCAAGCTGCGCCGGGACAACCCGTATGCCGCGCTGGGCCTGACGTCGGATGCGACCGATGCCGAGGTCGACCAGGCCTACCGGCGCCTGATCGCCCAGTACCACCCCGACCGCATGGCCGGCGCCGCGGCCGAACTGCGCGAGCACGCCGAGCTCAAGGCGCGCGAGATCAACCAGGCCTACGACCGCATCAAGACGATGCGTCGTGGTCGATAGCGTCCGCTCCACCGTTCTCCCCGCTCCCGAGACTTCCCTCATGCAATCCACGGTCATCGCCCCGTCCATCCTCTCGGCCAACTTCGCCAAGCTCGGCGAGGAGGTCGACAACGTCCTCAAGGCCGGTGCCGACTGGGTGCACTTCGACGTGATGGACAACCACTACGTCCCCAACCTGACCATCGGCCCGATGGTGTGCGAGGCGCTGCGCAAGCACGGCGTCACCGCGCCGATCGACGTGCACCTGATGGTCGAACCGGTGGACCGCATCGTGCCCGACTTCGCCAAGGCCGGCGCCACGCTGATCAGCTTCCACCCCGAAGCCAGCGCGCACGTGCACCGCACGATCCAGCTCATCAAGTCGCACGGCTGCCAGGCCGGGCTCGTGCTCAATCCCGCCACGCCGATCGACGTGCTGGACTGGGTGCTGGAGGAGCTGGACATGGTGCTGCTGATGTCGGTCAACCCCGGCTTCGGCGGCCAGAGCTTCATTCCCTCCGCGCTGGAGAAGCTGCGCCGCGTGCGCGAGAAGATCGACGCCACCGGCAAGCCGATCCGCCTGGAGATCGACGGCGGCGTGAAGGCCGACAACATCGCCGAAATCGCCGCGGCGGGCGCTGACACCTTCGTCGCCGGCTCGGCGATCTTCAATGCCTCCGACTATGCCGACGTCATCAAGCGAATGAAGGACGCCGTGACGAAGGTGCGCGGATGAAGACCTGCGACCTGTGCGACCTGCACGACGCTCAGGTGCGCGTCGTCGATTTGCCGCTGATGGATTTCGGCGGTCGGATCGCGTTCAACGGCGTGGTCAGCACGGTCAAGGCATTCGAGGACAACTCGCGTGTTCGCGAAGCCGTCGAGGAACCGGGGCAGGGCCGCGTGCTGGTGATCGACGGCGGCGGCTCCACGCGCCGCGCGATGCTCGGCGACCTGCTCGCCGCCAAGGCCGCGGAGAACAACTGGGCCGGCGTGGTGGTGTTCGGCGTGATCCGCGACAGCGACGCCATTGGCGTGATCGACCTGGGCGTGAAGGCGCTGGGCACCTGCCCGCGCAAGACCGACAAGCTCGGCGCGGGCGAGCGCGACGTGGACGTGGAATTCGGCGGCGTACGCATCCGCGCGGGCGACTGGCTGTGCGCGGACGAAGACGGCGTGGTCGTGGCCGATACCGATTTGCGCTGATCTTCGCAAAGCAAAACGGCAGGCCATCGCTGGCCTGCCGCGGAATACTTGGAGGCAATCCCGCCTCCGCCCGTCGTCCTTGAAGATGGACTCTGATTCTCCCGATCTTCGATGACGGAGATGTGACGCGTCCCGGGATTTCGCACGCGTGCACGCAGATCGCATGTTCACGACCGCTCGCGCCCGCATTGCGTAGCCTGCGCGCTGGTCCCCGAACACAGACGCGATGGCCGATCACTGGCGCTTGCTCCTCAACGGAAAATCCGCGGCCGACGACGCGTTGCGCGAGGCGGTCGCCTCGATGCGCGAAGCAGGCGTCGCGCTCGACGTGCGCGTGAGCTGGGAGCGGGGCGATGCGAAGCGCTACGTCGATGAAGCCCTGGCCGACGGCGCATCGTGCGTCATCGCCGCAGGCGGCGACGGCACGCTGGGCGAAGTGGCCGCGGCGCTCGCCGATCGCGATGAAGACGCCGACGCCTTGCCCGCCCTCGGCCTCGTGCCGTTGGGCACGGCGAACGATTTCGCCACTGCCGCGACGATCCCGCAGGAACCGCTCGACGCCCTGCGACTGATACGCGGCACCACGCCCCACGCGATCGACCTGTTGCGTGTGGCGGCCGACGGCGAACGCCACTGGTGCGCCAACCTCGCCAGCGGCGGCTTCGGCACCGAAGTCACCGTGGAGACCGACGACGGCCTGAAGAAGCTGCTCGGCGGCCTGGCCTATCTGGTCACGGGCATCGCGCGCGTGGGCCGCATCGAACCGATCGTGGCGCACCTGCACGCGGACGGCTTCGACTGGCGCGGCGCACTGATCGCACTGGGCGTGGGCAACGGACGCCAGGCCGGCGGCGGGCAGGTCCTGTGCCCGGACGCGCGCATCGACGACGGCCTGCTCGACCTGACGGTGATTCCCGAACTCTCCGGCGAGCTGGCCACCACCGTCGGCACGCTCGTGCGCGAAGGGCGCGGCGCGGCACTGGAGCGCGTGGGCGAGCGCGCCCGCATGCGCGCGCTCGTCATCGAAGCCGAAACGCCGATGGCCCTCAACCTCGACGGCGAGCCCGTGCAGGCACGGCGTTTCGAGATCGCCTGCGTGCCGGCGCGGCTGCGCATGCATCTGCCCGAACACTGTCCGCTGCTGGCGACGGCTCGCCTGCCGCTGCGCTGAGCCGGTACAGTACGGGTGATGAGCCGCGAGCCCGCACCCTCCAGGACGATCCCGCATTTCCGCGCCGGCGCGGGTTGGCGATGGCGACTGCCCGCCATTGCCCACCTCTCGTCGACTTCCAAGGAAATGCTGCGTGTCCAACGATCCCTTCCAGCCGCAGACCGCTGACGGCCACACCCTCGTTCCCGTCGTGCGCGAGGTCCTGAGCGACCTCGACACGCCGCTGTCGGTCTACCTCAAGCTTGCCGACGGCCCGCACACCTATCTGTTCGAGTCGGTCGAAGGCGGCGAGCGCTTCGGCCGCTATTCGATCATCGGCCTGCCGGCGCGGCGCGTGTACGCGTTCGCCGGGCACACGCTGTTCGTGACCGAGGACGGCGAGCTGATCGAAAGCCGCCTCGTCGACGATCCCTTCGCCGAAGTCGAACGCCTGCGCGCCATGCACAGCGTGCCCAACATCCCGGGGCTGCCGGGCTTCACCGGCGGGCTGGTGGGCTGGTTCGGCTTCGAGTGCATCCAGTACATCGAGCCCCGGCTTGCCGGCAGCGACAAGCCCGACGAACTCGGCACGCCCGACATCCTGCTGATGCAGAGCGATGAGCTGGCGGTGTTCGACAACCTCAAGGGCCGGCTGTACCTGATCGTCCACGCCGACCCGTCGGAGCCGCGGTCGATGGCGCGCGCGAACCGCCGCCTGGACGAACTCGTGCACCGACTGCGCCAGGGCGGGCCGGGCTATCCGGAAACGCTGGAAGGCCGCCTGCTGGACGAGGGCGATTTCGTGTCCGGCTTCACCCGCGAGGGCTTCATCGACGCGGTGGAGAAATCGAAGGAATACATCCGCGCCGGCGACATCTTCCAGGTCGTGTTGAGCCAGCGCCTGTCGGTGCCTTTCAAGGCGCGTCCGGTGGATGTCTACCGCGCGCTGCGTGCGCTGAATCCGTCGCCGTACATGTACTACCTCGATGTCGGCGGCACGCAGGTGGTGGGCTCTTCGCCGGAGATCCTGGTACGCCTGCAGGACGGCCATGTCACCGTGCGCCCCATCGCCGGCACCCGCCCGCGCGGCGAAACGCCCGAGCAGGACGCCGCGCTGGAAGCCGAGCTGCTGGCCGATCCGAAGGAACGCGCCGAGCACCTGATGCTGATCGACCTGGGCCGCAACGACGTCGGTCGTGTGTCCGAGGCCGGCACGGTGGAAGTGGGCGAGCAGTTCGTGATCGAACGCTACAGCCACGTCATGCACATCGTCAGCGAGGTCACCGGCACGTTGAAGCCGGGCCTGAGTTACGCCGACGTGCTGCGCGCGACGTTCCCGGCCGGCACCGTCAGCGGTGCGCCGAAGATCCGCGCGCTGGAAGTGATCCGCGAACTGGAGCCCATCAAGCGCAACGTCTACGCCGGTTCCATCGGTTACCTCGGCTGGGGCGAGCCCGGCCGCAGCGGCGATGCCGACACCGCCATCGCGATCCGCACCGCCGTCATCCAGGACGGGCGCCTGTACGTGCAGGCCGGCGCGGGCATCGTCTACGACTCCGATCCGGCGATGGAGTGGGAAGAAACGATGAACAAGGGCCGGGCCCTGTTTCGCGCGGTGGCGCAGGCCGCACGCGGACTGTGACGAGGATCGCGTAAAGCCGCCTCCACGCCGCCTTCATCTCGCACGCGCGTGACCGCATGCGCGCCGCCACAACGTTTTATTCACAAACGGCGGTATTCACTGCGGACTACGGCGGCGATGCAGCGCCGCGGGAAGAGGAGGCGGCCATGCAACTGGTCCACGATGCTCTCGTCCAGTCCCGTTTCTCGAACACCTTCCCTCGCACGGTCGAGATGCTCTGCCCCCATTGCCTCAAAGAGGCGGTGTTCGAGGCGAGCACCTGGCAGGAACACGGCCGGCAAGTGGCGGCGAGCGAGCTGGAATGTGCGCGTTGCGAACGCGAGGTGCTCTTCATCCAGCTGCTGGAGAGCGACGGCACCCGCAAGGACGCCGGCCTGTTCTGCCATCCCGGCCCGGGCGGGCGGGAGGCGATGGCGGGGGTGGATCATCTGCAGTCGCTGGCGGCGCCGCTGGCGCGCAGTTACGAGTCGGCGCTGAAGCTCTACAACCGCGCCGAGTGGGGCGCCAGTTCGCTGGTCGTGCGCCACCTGCTGGGCGGACTGGCCGCGCGCATGCTCGCCGAAGACAAGGGCGACCTGTCGCTCTCGCGCAAGCTCGAAGCGCTGCAGCAGGACGTGGACCTGTCGCGTCCGCTGCAGGACGTCGCGCAACTGCTCGCGCCGGGCGGGACGTTCGGGCGACAGTTCGAGGACGAGGCGACGATCGACAAGGCCACCGCGGAACTGCTGCTGGAACTGGCCGAGCAGTTGATCACCTACCTGGTGGTGCTGCCCGGCACGATGAGCGATCTGAAGGCGCGCATCGCCACGGCGCCGGTGCCGTTGCGTCGGGGCAGCGGGGCAGCGTGAGAGTGTCGCCAGACTCCGCGTTTGAAGCCGTCATCCCCGCGAAGGCGGGGATCCAACGCCCCGACCTTCTTCGCTCTCCGGAAGGCGTGGTGCACTGACGGTTGGATTCCCGCCTTCGCGGGAATGACGCCTGCGTGTTCGAAGGGCGCCTGCGTGTGCGAAGCACGCCAACGCCGCCCTCCAAAACCGCTCCCGAACATTACCGATAGTTAATCCGCCGGAAATCCTGCGGAGAACCCTGCGCGCGCAATCTGTTCCTGCGGTCGGGAAGCGAGTCCCCGCCCGAGTTGAAATCCTCGTCCAAGTCATCCCCGTCTTATCCAAGGAGTCACCCATGAACCTGCGCAAGTCCCTGTTCGCCGTTGCCCTGACCGCGCTGGCCGGTTCCGCGCTGGCCGCTTCGCCGGCCACTGCGCCGGCCGCGCCGGCCAAGACCACGGTCTCCAAGCACAAGCATGCCAAGAAGGCCGAGGCTGCCCCGGCTTCCACCAAGAGCGACGCCAAGAAGAGCTGAGCGCTGACGATCCCCGGAGCCCGCGCAACGCGGGCGGATACCCCGTCGGTGCGCACCGGCGGGGTATCCTTTTTCAGCCGTCCGGAGTTGCCATGCGCGTCCTGCTGATCGAAGACGATCCCCACACCGCCGCCTTCATCGGCAAGGGCCTGCGCGAGGACGGGCACACCGTCGACCATGCCGGCGACGGCAAGCAGGGCCTGTTCCTGGCGACCACCGAGACCTTCGACGCGATCGTCCTGGACCGCATGCTGCCGGGACTGGACGGCCTGGTCCTGCTGCAGACGCTGCGCGGCGCAGGCAATCGCACGCCGCTGCTGCTGCTCACCGCGCTGGGTGAAGTCGATCACCGCGTCGAGGGATTGCGTGCCGGCGCCGACGATTACCTCGTCAAACCGTTCGCGTATTCCGAACTGAGCGCGCGCGTGGACAGCATCGTGCGTCGTCATCGCGACGATGCGCAGCGCGAGCCGACGCGGTTGCAGGTGAACGATCTGGAGCTGGACCTGCTCGCCCGCGATGCGCGCCGCAACGGCAAGCGCATCGAATTGCAGCCCCGCGAGTTTCGCCTGCTCGAATACCTGATGCGCCAGGCCGGCCGCGTGGTCACGCGCACGATGCTGCTGGAAGCGGTGTGGGACTACCATTTCGATCCGCAGACCAACGTCATCGACGTGCACATCAGCCGGCTGCGGCAGAAGATCGACCACGGATTCGAACGCCCGCTGCTGCACACGGTGCGCGGCGCCGGCTACCGGCTGGGCGAATGAGCCGCCCGCTGCGTTCCACCAGCACGCGGCTCGCCCTGGCGGTGGCGGGTTCGTTCCTGCTGGCGTTCGTGCTGCTGGGCGCAGGCGTGTATGTGGCGGTATCGACGCTGCTGCTGCAGGACGCGCGCGAGCTGGTGCGTACCGACGCCGCCGGGTTGATGCAGCTGTATCGCGATGGCGGACGCGCGGCGCTGACGCAGGAACTGCGCGACCGGCTCGATGCGCCGGACGATCCGGATGCGGTGTACGCGTTGATCGCGGCCAACGGCAAGGCCGAGATCGGCGACGTGTCCGCGATGAGCGCCACGAAAGGCGCACGCTGGACGACATTCGAACATGCGGATCCGGACGCACCGGGCGATGGCGCGCATTCGATGCGCGTGCTGGCGCAACTGCAACCGCTGCCGGGAGGCGAGACGCTGCTCACGGGGCTGCGCCTGCAATCGCAGGACCGTTTCCTGCATCTGATGCTGCGCACGGCGCTGGTGGCGCTGGCGGTGGCCGCGTCGCTGGGCGTGCTCGTGGGTTGGTTCACTTCGCGCTGGGTATCGCGACGCCTGAGCAGCCTGGACCTCACCGCCGCGCGCGTGGGCGGCGGCGAGCTCGGGCTGCGCGTGCCGCTGGACGGCAGCGGCGATGCGTTCGATCGCCTCGGTCGCCGCTTCAACGCGATGCTCGACCGGATCGAGGACCTGCTCGGCGGTGTGCGCCACGCCACCGACCACATCGCACACGACCTGCGCACGCCGCTCACGCGATTGCGCAATCGCCTGGAGGATCTGCGCCACCGGCCCGGCGCAACGCCGCCGGAGCGCGCCGCACTCGACGGCGCCGTGCAGGAGACCGACCAGCTGCTCACCACCTTCGGCGCGCTGCTGAGGCTTGCACGCATCGAAGCCCAGCCGCCGGCGGGCAGCGGTCCCGTGCTGGACCTGTCCGCACTGGCCGCCGATGCGGCCGAGCTGTACACGCCCATCGGCGCCGAACGCAGCGTGCGCCTGCGCACCTCGCTGGAACCGGCAAGCGTGCATGGCGACCGCGACCAGCTCTTCCAGATGCTGGTGAACCTGCTCGACAACGCGCTGAAGTACGCACCGGCCGGCAGCGAAGTCGCACTGTCGTTGCAGGCGGGGCCCGGCGGCGTGGTGTTGTGCATCGACGACGAAGGGCCGGGCATTCCCGAAGCCGACCGCGAACGGGTGTTCGACCGCTTCCAGCGCCTGGAATCGCATCGCGGCACGCCGGGCAGCGGCCTGGGCTTGAGCCTCGTGCGGGCGATCGTGCACCGGCACGGCGGACGGATCGAACTGCTCGACCGTGCGCCCGGGCTGCGGGTGCAGGTCTGGTGGCCCGCCGCCTGAGGTACGGCGGTCGCGTCGGGCGCGTGGAGCCGCTACAGTAGGGCCATGTCCGTGCGTTCCTTCCCGCAGTTCCGCAAAGCCGACCAGGGTTGGCGATGGTGGCCGTTGGCTACCGTCCGCCCGTCCCCGTCGTCCGAGGAACTGCCGAGTGTTTCCCGCCCCACGCACTGATCCACCGCCGGCCCACGCCGCCGCGCTCCACCCCGCCGCATCTCCTTCCCGACGCTCCCGCCGGCCCGCCGCCGCGCGGGATAATCGCGTCTTCGCCACCGTGCCCCGACGAATCCCGAGCCCGCACCGATGCTGTTGATGATCGATAACTACGACAGCTTCACCTACAACCTCGTGCAGTACCTGCAGGCGCTCGGGGCAGAGGTGAAGGTGGTCCGCAACGACGAGCTGAGCGTCGCCCAGATCGAGGCGCTCGCCCCCGAGCGGATCGTCGTCTCGCCCGGCCCGTGCACGCCCAACGAGGCGGGCGTGTCGGTGGACGTGATCCGCGAGCTCGGCCCGCGCATTCCCGTGTTCGGCGTGTGCCTGGGCCACCAGAGCCTGGGCCAGGCCTACGGCGGCGACGTCGTGCGCGCCAAGCGGATCATGCACGGCAAGACCTCGCGCATCCGCCACGAGGGCCGGGGCGTGTTCACCGGCCTGCCCGACGGCTATGAGGCCACGCGCTACCACTCGCTGGTCGTGTCGCGGGAAACCTTGCCCGACTGCCTGGAGATCACCGCCTGGACCGAGGTCGACGGCGCCGACGGCCGGGTGGAATTCGACGAGATCATGGGCCTGCGCCACCGCGAGCACCCGGTGGAAGGCGTGCAGTTCCACCCCGAATCCATCCTCACCGAACACGGCCACGCGCTGCTGAAGAATTTCCTGGAACGGTGACCTGCTGCGGCCCGGAGCCGCACGAAAGAACGAAGCCACGTCCGCAGCTGATATCGTTTCGGTTTCCCCGGCATCCGCGCCCGCCCCGACGCCCGAATCCTCCGCCCCCATGCCCATCACTCCGCAAGAAGCCCTCCAGCGCACCATCGAGCACCGTGAGATCTTCCACGACGAGATGGTCGAGCTGATGCGCATGATCATGCGCGGCGAGGTGTCGCCGACGATGACCGCGGCGATCCTCACGGGCCTGCGCGTGAAGAAGGAAACCGTCGGCGAGATCGCCGGCGCGGCGACCGTGCTGCGCGAGTTCGCGCGTCCGGTCGACGTGGCCGATCGGGCGAACTTGGTCGACATCGTCGGCACCGGCGGCGACGGCGCGCACACGTTCAATATTTCCACGGCGAGCATGTTCGTGGTGGCCGCCGCGGGCGCGAAGGTCGCCAAGCATGGCAATCGCAGCGTCTCGTCCAAGTCCGGCAGCGCCGATGCGCTGGAAGCGCTGGGCGCGGCGATCGAGCTCCAGCCGGAGCAGGTGGCGCGCTGCATCGAGCGCTGCGGCATCGGCTTCATGTTCGCGCCGGTGCATCATCCGGCGATGAAGGTGGTCGCGCCGGTGCGCCGCGAGATGAGCGTGCGCACGATCTTCAACATCCTCGGCCCGCTCACCAATCCGGCCGGCGCGCCGAGCATCCTGATGGGCGTGTTCCATCCGGACCTGGTCGGCATCCAGGTGCGCGTGCTGCAGGAGCTGGGTGCGGAACGTGCGCTGGTGGTGTGGGGCCGCGACGGCATGGACGAGCTTTCGCTCGGCGCCGGCAGCCTGGTGGGTGAACTGCGCGACGGCGTGGTGCGCGAGTACGAAGTGCACCCGGAAGACTTCGGCATCGCCATGGCCGCCAGCCGCAACTTGCGCGTCAACGACGCGGCCGAATCCAAGGTCCTGCTGATGCAGGCGCTGAACAATGAAGCCGGTTTGCCGCGCGAGATCGTTGCGCTCAACGCCGGCGCGGCGATCTACGCCGCCGGCGTGGCCGACAGCATCGCCGAAGGCATCGAGCGCGCACGTGCGGCGCTGGCCTCCGGCGCGGCGAAACACAAGCTGGAGGAGTTCGTCGCCACCACGCGCGAACTGGCCGGCGAAGCGGTGGGCGCATGACGAACGATGCGTTCGCTCGCCTGCCGTCGCCGCCGTACTACGCGGTGATCTTCTCGTCGCGCCGCAATGGCGAAGACGACGCCGCTTACGGCGAGGCGGCGCAGCGCATGGTCGAACTGGCCGCATCGCAACCCGGGTATCTGGGCGTGGAATCCACGCGCGGCGCGGACGGCTTCGGTATCACCGTCTCGTACTGGGACAGCGAAGCCTCCATCGCGGCGTGGCGCCAGCACGCCGAACACGCCGCCACGCGTGCCCATGGCCGCGTGCACTGGTACGAACATTACGAACTGCGCGTGGCCAAGGTCGAACGCGCCTACGGCAAGCCGAACACGACACCCAAGCACGACGAATGAGCGACATCCTCAACACCATCCTGGCCCGCAAGGCCGAGGAGATCCAGCAGCGCAGCCGCGTGCGGCCGCTGGACGACATGCGCGTGCGCGCGCTGCAGCAACCGCCCACGCGCGGCTTCGTCGAGGCGATCCGCCGCAAGCACGCCGCGAACGAAGCGGCGGTGATCGCCGAGGTGAAGAAGGCCAGCCCGTCGAAGGGCCTGATCCGCAAGGACTTCAACCCGGCGCAGATCGCGCGCAGCTACGAAGAAGGCGGCGCGGCGTGCCTGTCGGTGCTGACCGACGTGGACTTCTTCCAGGGCAGCAACCTCTACCTGGGCGAGGCGCGCGGTGCGTGCTCGCTGCCGGTGCTGCGCAAGGACTTCACCATCGATCCGTACCAGGTGTACGAGGCGCGGGTGATCGGCGCCGACGCCATCCTGCTGATCGTCGCCGCGCTGGAAGACGGCCCGATGGTGGAGATGGCGAATCTGGCGATGGAACTGGGCATGGACGTGCTGGTGGAAGTGCACGACATCGACGAACTCGAGCGCGCGCTGCAGACCGACTGCGAACTGATCGGCGTGAACAACCGCAACCTGCGCACGTTCGAGGTTTCGCTGGACACCACGCTCGCGCTGCGCGACGCCGTGCCGCGCGATCGCACGTTGGTGACGGAGAGCGGCATCGCCACGCAGGCGGACGTGGCGAAGATGCGTGAGGCCGGCGTGCAGACGTTCCTGGTCGGCGAATCCTTCATGCGCGAAGCCGAGCCCGGCGCCGCGCTGCAACGCCTGTTCGCCGCATGAACGCGCCGGCCGGAAACATGGGGGTCGAGGGCGCGCGGGTCGAGCACCTGCCGGGCGCGGCGGCCGTCGCGCCGGCGGGCGAGGGGAGGGGCGGCGAGCGGCCGTACGCGCCGCTGGTCGTGTTCGACTTCGATCACACGCTCTACGACGGCGATTCGGGCAGCCACCTGGTGCTGTGGCTGATCAAGCGCCACTGGGCGCGCGTGGCCGCGTCGATTGCGTTGTCGCCGCTGCTGCTGCCGATGATCGCCTGGCTCCCCACGCGCCGCAGCGCGATCTCCGTGTACCTGTGGATCGCGACCATCGGCACGCACCGCCGTCACGACATGGACCGGCTGATCGACCACTACGTGCGCACGCACGCGAAGGACATCCGCGCGCGCCTGCTGCCGATCGCGCTGAAGGTGCTGCAGAAGCACCGCGATGCCGGCGATCGCGTGATCATCGCCACCGGCGCGTCGCCGGAACTGGCGCGGGCGATCCTGGACTTCGTCGCGCACGAGGATCTGCCGGTGATCGGCAGCATCAGCGGGCCGTTCCTGGGCGGCATGGTCACCGTCGAGCACTGCCATCACCAGAACAAGATGCGCATGATCTGGGATGCCGGCTACGACCAGATCGCGGCCGCCTACTCCGACAGCAGCGCCGACCTGCCGCTGCTCAAGGCCGCGCGCAAGCCCGTGGTGGTCAATCCCAAGCGTCGGCGCGTGGCGATGTTCCGGCGCGTGCTGCCGCCGGGCACGCCGATCCTCAACTGGGGTTGCAAGGATCGCGGCGGCGAGCCCGTGAAGGGCTGACCGCCGCGCGACTCAGACGCGCTCGGGCGCGTCGAGGTTGCGGATGAACTCCATCACAGTGTGCTCGGCGCTGTCGCGCAGTTCGCCGGCATCGTAGAAGCGGCCGAAGCAGACGCCGCAGCTCTCGAACCAGATGTGCGACTGCGCGGCGTCGACCATGCGGATGAGCTGGCAGTCCGGGCAGCTGGGGCAGGTGATGCGGTCGATCTGGTTGTAGCGCTGGCCGACGACGATGTCGCCGGTGTCCACGCCGTCGGCGTGCGCGTGCAGTTCGCGTTCCTCGCCCACCGACACCCACAGCCCCTGGCATTGCGTGCAGCGCAGCGAACGCGAGGACGGAATGTCGAGTGGCTGCATCGTCGAGTCGCACTTCGGGCATTGCATGGTCATTCCCCCCTGGAATGGTGAGTCAGTCGCCGAGCGCCTTGACGAAGCGCATCGAGCCGTCGAGATAGCCGCACTGGCGGTAGAACGCATGCGCGTCGGTGCGGCTGGCGTTGCTGGTCACTTCGATGCGGCGCACGCCGCAGCGGCGCGAGATCGCCTCGACCTCCTTCAGCAGCCGGCGGCCCACGCCGGCGCCCTGGCGTTCGGGCAACACCACCAGGCCCGTGATGCGGGCCAGTTCGCAGCCGTGGACGACCGAGTAGAGCGTGTAGAGCGAGATCAGGCCGCAGGCGTCGCCGTCGATTTCGGCGATCAGCAGATGCTGGCGCGGGTCGTGGCGGACCACGGCGATGCGTTCGGCGGCCTCGTCGCGGGTGCAGGGGTAACCCAGCACCCCGAGCAGCCGGGCGACGTCACTGGCGTCGCCCAGTTCGGCCGACCGCACCCTTGGCGTCGCGGCCTCGTCGGGTGCGGTGGCACGGCCCACGCGCGTCAGCGGGTGCCGTAGAGGACGACCGTTTTGCCGCGCGCGTGCAGCTTGCCGTCGGCCTGCAGCTTCTTGAGGACGCGGCCGGCCATTTCGCGCGAGCAGCCCACCAGGCGCGAGAGCTCCTGGCGCGAGACGCGGATCTGGGTGCCCTGCGGATGGCTCATGGCCTCGGGCTCTTTGGCCAGGTCGTGCAGGGCGCGGACGATGCGGTCGGTGACGTCGAGGAATGCTAGGCGGCCGGCTTTCCTACTGGTATCGAGCAAACGCCGGGAAATCTGCGCGCCGATGGCGTACAGCAGCTTGGGCGCGTCCAGCGACAGGCGGGTCAGCAGCAGGTCGTAGAGGCGCTCGTGGCCGATCTCGGCCAGCTCGCAGGTGCTGCGGGTGCGCAGGATGACTTCGCGCTGGTCGCTGGCGATGAACAGGCCCAGCTCGCCGACGAACTCGCCCGGGCCGAAGTAGCCCAGCACCAGCTCACGGCCGTCTTCCTCCTCGGTGATTATCGAAACCGAGCCGGACACGATGTAGTACAGCGTGCTCGCCGGGTCGCCCGGGCGGAACACGTCGGTCCGCGAGGGGTAGCGGCGGCGGTGGCAGTGGGCCAGGAAGCGTTCAATGGTTGCACCGTCCGGCAGCAGCGGGCTGTTGGTGCGACGCATGACAGATGAGGTTGCAGCCGGGTTTGCGGACATGGGCGTGAAGGTTATGTGATCGGTCGAGCTTAGGCTGAAGTAACGCGTTGGGCAAATATCCGCCCTACCGCGTCACCCTCCCTGAACTCTAACCTGTGACGGCAATCCGATTCAGCCCCTTTCTCCGGGAGCCGTCGTGCATGGCCTCGCGGGTCGGGCGCGTTCCCCCGGGGGGCTTTGTGCCTCATAATCGCGGCCCTCCGCCGCCCTACCGGGATCTCACTGCCGTGGTCAAGCCGTTGCCTCGCCTGAGGTTGCAAGGTTTCAACAACCTCACCAAGGCCCTCTCGTTCAATATTTACGACGTCTGCTTCGCGGCGTCGGAGGACGAGCGTCGTCGCTACATCGAATACATCGACGAGGCGTACAACGCCGACCGCCTGACCCAGATCCTGACGGATGTCGCCGAGATCATCGGCGCGAACATCCTCAATATCGCCCGCCAGGACTACGACCCGCAGGGCGCGTCGGTGACGATCCTCATTTCCGAGGAGCCGGTGATCGACAAGAAGGACGCCGGCAAGGAGATCATCTCCGACGCGGTCGTCGCACACATGGACAAGTCGCACATCACGGTGCACACGTATCCGGAGACGCATCCGGACAACGGCATCGCGACCTTCCGCGCCGACATCGACGTGGCGACCTGCGGCGTGATTTCGCCGCTGAAGGCCCTGAATTACCTGATCGAAAGCCTGGAATCCGACATCGTCATCATGGATTACCGGGTGCGCGGCTTCACCCGCGACATCAAGGGCAAGAAGCACTACATCGACCACAAGATCAACTCGATCCAGGACTACCTGGCCAAGAACATCAAGTCGCGCTACGAGATGCTCGACGTGAACGTCTACCAGGAAAACATCTTCCACACGAAGATGCACCTGAAGGAGTTCGACCTCGACACGTACCTGTTCGAGGAGAAGGCCAAGAACCTGTCGTTCAAGGAGCGCATGAAGATCGAAGCGCGCCTGCGGCGGGAGATCGAGGAGCTCTATCACGGGCGCAATCTGGCTGACTGAAGCCGGGATTCGTGATTTGGGATTGGGGATTCGCACGAGCGAAGAGCCAGGAACGAAAGCAAAAAGGCCCGCACTGCGGGCCTTTTTGTTGCTCCATTCCCGGACCCGAACCCCGAACTACAACCTGTACGCCACCGCCTTCATCACCTTCGACGCCGCCGCCATCAGCGACGGCACCGGCGGCGGCAGGATGCGCGCGCCGGCGGCTTCGGCGTGATCGGCGTGGCGGGCCTCGTCGGCCTTCATCACTTCCAGGATCGCGCGGCTGCGTGCGTCGGCGGCGGGCAGCGAATCCAGGTGCTCGTCGATGTGCGCCTCGACCTGGCGCTCTGTTTCCACCACGAAGCCCAGGTTCCAGCCGTCGCCGCGCAGGCCGGCGAGCGCGCCGATGGCGAAGCTGCCGGTGTACCAGAGCGGATTGAGGAGGCTGGGGCGGCTGTCGAGTTCGCGCAGGCGGTCGGCGCACCAGGCCAGGTGGTCGGTTTCCTCCTGCGCCGCGGCGAGCAGGTGCGCGCGCGTCGTCTCGTCTCGCGCCACTGCGGCCTGGCCGCAATACAGCGCCTGCGCGCAGACCTCGCCGACGTGGTTGATGCGCATCAGGCCGCTGGCGTGGCGGCGCTCGTGCTCGTCGAGTTCGATCTGGGCGACGTCGCGGGCGGGGTTCGGGCGCTCCGCGCCGGGCGCGCCGAACACGGTGTCCAGCGCGCGCTGGGTGTCGGAAAGGAATCGGTCGAGCGGGGTGAGCTGGCGAGACGTGTCCATGGCGGAAGTTTACGCGTCGCCGGAAGGCGGACGCGGTGAAGGGACGGTCTCCAGTCGTTCGGCCAGGAACACCAGCGGATGCTGCACCGGGATCCGCGTGCCGTTGGCGAGATGGAGCCGGCAGCCCAGGTTCGCGCTGAGCAGCCGCGTCGCGCCGCTCTCGGCGAGTTGACGCAGCAGGGGTGCGCGGAAGGACGCGGCACGCTCGGGGTCTTCGAGCATCTGCGTGCCCGATGCGCCGCAGCAGCCGAGGTTGGCGTCGAGTTCGACCACCTCCAGCTCCGGCACCGCGGACAGCAGCGCGCGCAACGAAGGCGCCGAACGCACGACGTTGCGCTGGGTGCACGGCAGGTGCAGGGCGATGCGCTCCCGGCCGGTGCGCCATTGCCAGGTGCCGGCGCGTGCGGCGAGCTGCTCGGCGAGGAACGCCACCGCATCGACGGTGCGCGTCGAAGCGGGCATCGCTTCGGCCACGGCTTCATGGCAGCCGCTGGCGAAAGTGAGGACGGTCCGGGCGGATGCGAAGGCGCGCAGGTTCTGCTGGCGGAGCGCCGCGGCCCCGGTCGCGTTGCCGGCATGCGCGTGCAGGCTGCCGCAGCAACCCTGGCCGGGCGGCGTGCTCACCTGTATCCCCAGCTGGGCAAGGCAGCGGGACACCGCCGCGCGCACCTCGGATTCATAGGCGTCGGCGGCGCAACCGACAAAGAGAGCGGTGTCGCCGGGGAACGGGGCAGGTGCGGCTTGTCGGGACGGGCGAGGTGGCGGCGCCGGAAGCGGGCGCCAGGCCGCGGGCAGGAGCGGGTGCAGCAGGCCGTAAACGCGCAATATCAAGGTCAGCAGGGTCGGGCGGGCCGCCAGGGCCTCGATCGCGTGCTGGCGCAGGCCCGCGGGGCGGCGCTTGCGCTGGCGGGTACGGGCTTCGACGAGCAGGGCACCGTAGCGGACGCCGGCCGGGCAAACCGCCTCGCAGCTGCGGCAGCCCAGGCAGTGGTCCAGGTGCGCCTCGCCGGCCGGGGTCTCTTCCACCGCCTCCAACGCCCACGCACGCGCCAGGGCGATGCGGCCGCGCGGTGATTCGGCTTCGATCCGGGCCTCGCCATACGTGGGGCAGGCCGGCAGGCACAGGCCGCACTGCACGCAACGGTCGGCCAGGGCCACCAGCGGATCAGGCACGGCGGGACGGGGCGACGGGGTGGCGGGCGGCATCCGGCGATTCTAGCGGCCCGGGGCGGTCGACTTGCGGCGGCCGGCCCGGCCGGCTATCATTCCGCCTCTTCGTTTTACCCCCTCGACAACGCGTGGCGAAATTCCGCCGGTCCGGCCTTGCCGGAAACCCTCACGGAATCAGCCCGACCGGAACACCATAAAAGACCAGTCATGAAGACTTTTACCGCCAAGAACGAGACCGTCCAGCGTGACTGGTACGTCGTAGACGCCGAAGGCAAGACCCTCGGCCGCCTCGCTTCCGAGCTCGCCCGCCGTCTGCGCGGCAAGCACAAGCCGGTGTTCACCCCGCACGTCGACACGGGCGACTACCTGGTCGTCATCAACGCCGAGAAGATCGTCGTTACCGGCAAGAAGCTGCAGGACAAGGAATACCACCGCTTCACCGGCTATATCGGCAACCTCAAGACCGAGACCCTCGCCCAGGCGCTTGAGCGCCATCCCGAGCGCGTCATCGAGATCGCCGTGAAGGGCATGCTGCCGAAGAATCCGCTCGGCCGCGCCATGTACCGCAAGCTCAAGGTCTACAAGGGCTCCGAGCACCCGCACGCCGCCCAGCAGCCGCAGCCGCTGGACTTCTGATTCGGACCCCTTCTTAGAGACATCCCATGGCACTCCAGCAGAACTACGGCACCGGCCGCCGCAAGTCCTCCACCGCCCGCGTTTTCCTGCGCAAGGGCGCTGGCAACATCACCGTCAACCAGCGTCCGCTGGATGAGTTCTTCGGTCGCGAAACCGCGCGCATGATCGTGCGCCAGCCGCTCGAACTCACCCAGTCGACCGACAAGTTCGACGTCGTCGTCACCGTCGCCGGCGGCGGCATCACCGGCCAGGCCGGTGCGATCCGCCTGGGCATCGCCCGCGCGCTGGTCGAGTACGACGAAACCCTGAAGTCCGAGCTGCGCAAGGCCGGCTTCATGACCCGCGACGCGCGTGAAGTCGAGCGTAAGAAGGTCGGTCTGCACAAGGCCCGCCGCGCTACGCAGTTCTCCAAGCGCTAATCGTTTTTGGGTTACAATCTGTCCCATAGCCCCGTCGCCAAGCGGTAAGGCATCTGACTCTGACTCAGACATTCGGAGGTTCGAATCCTTCCGGGGCTGCCAGACAAAACAAGAAACCCGCCGCAAGGCGGGTTTTTTGTTGCCTGTGAGTTCGTGTGCGATCCTGCGCGCACCGGAATCGGCCGCGCGCCGTGGGGCTGCGGCGTTCCAGAGGCGCTGTCAGAATGCGCCCTCGCTTTGCGTTCTGGTTGATGTCTCGCCACGTCGCGCGCAGTCGTTACAATTGAAACCATTGCGCGGCAGCGCTGGAATCCGGGAGTTTCGATGAAGCTTGGTTCACTGAAGGAAGGCGGCCGCGACGGCACGCTGATCGTGGTCTCGCGCGATCTCGCGCGCGGCGTGCGCGCCGCCGGCATTGCCGACACGCTGCAGCGCGCGCTGGAAGACTGGTCGAACACCGCGCCGCGCCTCAACGCGCTGTACGAGGCGCTCAACGACGGCAACGTCGAGGGTGCGTTCGATCTCGACATGAGCGCATTGGCTGCACCGCTTCCGCGCGCCTACGAGTTCGTCGACGGCTCGGCTTACCTTCCGCATGTGGAGCGCGTGCGCCGCGCACGCGGTGCCGAAGTGCCGGAGAGCTTCTACACCGACCCGCTCATGTACCAGGCCGTGAGCGCCGGCTTCTACGGTCCGCGCGACCCGGTGCGCGTGCCGAGCGAGGAGTACGGCATCGACCTGGAGGCCGAAGTCGTCATCGTCACCGACGACGTGCCGATGGCCGCGACGCCCGAGCAGGCCGCCTCGCACATCCAACTGGTCGGGCTGGTCAACGACGTCTCGCTGCGCAATCTGATTCCGAACGAACTGGCGAAGGGGTTCGGCTTCCTGCAGTCCAAGCCGCGTTCGGCGCTGAGCCCGGTGTTCGTCACGCCGGATGAGCTCGGTGACGCGTGGAAGGGCAGCAAGGTGCACCTGGCGCTGACCACGCACATCAACGGTGAATGGTTCGGCGCGCCGGAAGCGGGCGTGGACATGCAGTTCGACTTCGCCCAGCTCGTCGCGCACGCGGCGAAGACGCGCCCGCTGTCGGCCGGCACCATCGTCGGCTCCGGCACCGTCGCCAACGAAGACACCTCGCTGGGCGCGTCGTGCTTCGCCGAGAAGCGCACGGTGGAGACGCTGGAGACCGGCAAGCCGATCACGCCGTTCATGAGCTTCGGCGACACGGTGCGCATCGAGATGCTGTCTCGCGATGGCCAGAGCGTGTTCGGGGCGATCGAGCAGCGAATCGAGAAGGGCGGCAACGCCTGAATCAGGCAACGTGCGCGGCGATCCCGCCGCGCACAGACGGACGCGCGGCGTCTGTGGGGGATGGGCATGGCGGCTGAGCATCTGCGGCTGTATTCGTACTGGCGCTCCAGCGCGGCGTACCGCGTGCGCATCGGGTTGAACCTGAAATCGCTGCCGTACGAGACCGTGCCCGTGCATCTGGTCCGCGACGGCGGCGAGCAGCATTCGCCCGCGTTCCACCAGGTGAATCCGCAGGAGCTGGTGCCGGTGCTGCAACATGGCGATCGGATCATGCGGCAGTCGGTCGCGATCCTGGAATACCTGGACGAGACCTGGCCGGAACCGCCGTTGTTGCCGGCCGCGGCGCGCGATCGCCAGCGCGTGCGTGCGCTCGCACAGGTGGTGGCCTGCGACATTCATCCGCTCAACAACCTGCGCGTCCTGCAGCACTTCGATCGCGGCTGGCACGTGCCGCAGCCCGAACGCGACGCCTGGGTGCAGCATTGGATCAAGGAGGGGTTCGCCGCACTGGAGGCGATGCTGGCGGATCACCCTTCGACCGGGGCGTTCTGCGAGGGCAATTCGCCCACGCTGGCCGATTGCTGTCTGGTGCCGCAGGTGTACAACGCGCGCCGTTTCGCAGTCGATCTGTCGCTGTATCCAACGATCATGCGCATCGAGAAGGCCTGCCTCGCATTGCCGGCGTTCGACGCGGCACGGCCGGAGAAGCAGCCCGACGCGCCCGCGGTGGGTTGAGGGCGCGTCTTCGTTTGCCGGCCCCTCTCCCGCAGGGAGAGGAGCCCAGAGCCATCACTGCGTCGCGGCGTCGTAGATGTCCGCGTACGGGTCGTGCTCGCCGCTGGAGCCTTCGGAGAGGCGGAACTTGAGCGCCAGGCCTTCGCGCGAGTCGGCGGCCTTCAGGGCCTCTTCCATGTCGATCTTGCCTTCCTTGTGCAGGCGGAACAGGCACTGGTCGAAGGATTCCATGCCTTCCTCCAGCGTTTCCTCCATCGCCTGCTTGATCTCGTGCACCTGGCCGCGGCGCATGAGGTCGCGGATGTGCGGCGTGTTGATCAGCACTTCCGCGGCCGGCAGGCGGCGCCCGTCGGTGCCGATCACCAGTCGCTGACTGACCACCGCGCGCAGGTTCAGCGCCAGGTTCATCAGCACGTTCTTGTGCGCCGCTTCCGGGAAGAAGTTGAGGATGCGCTCCAGCGTCTGGTCGGCGTTGTTGGAGTGCAGCGTCGCCAGGCACAAGTGGCCGGTTTCGGCAAACGCGATCGCCGCTTCCATCGTAGTGGCGTCGAGGATTTCGCCGATCAGGATGACGTCCGGCGCCTCGCGCATCGCATTCTTCAGCGCGTTGTGGAAGGCGTGCGTGTCCAGGCCGACTTCGCGCTGGTTCACGATCGACTTCTTGTGCTTGTGCAGGTATTCGATCGGGTCCTCGATGGTGAGGATGTGGCCCGAGATGTTGCTGTTGCGGTAGTCGATCATCGACGCGAGCGTGGTCGACTTGCCCGAACCGGTAGAGCCGACGATCAGCACCAGGCCGCGCGGGGCCATGATGATGTCCTTCAGCACCTGCGGCAGTTGCAGTTCCTCGATCGACGGGATCACGCTGCGGATGGCGCGGATCACCATGCCGACCTCGCCGCGCTGCTTGAACACGTTGATGCGGAAGCGGCCGGCTTCGGGCAGGGCGAGCGCCATGTTCAGTTCGAGGTCACGCTCGAACAGCGGAACTTGCCCCTCGTCCATCAACGAGTATGCGATCTTCTTGACCATGCCCGGCGGCAGGCCGGTATTGCCCAGGGGATAGAGCTTGCCTTCGACCTTGATGTAAACCGGCGCGCCGGTGGTCAAAAACATGTCCGACGCGTTCTTTTCCGTCATCAGCTTCAGGAAATAGCCGATGTCCATGCAAGCAACCCCTTTTCTTACACCGTCGTGCCCGTTGCAAGCTCGGCGGCGGCTTTACGACAATGGCCGGGCGTCTACCACAGGCACGGCCTCCCCAATGCGCCCAAGCTTCGCACAAATTCGAATACCTCTGCTGGCTGCAGTTCTCGCTTCCGTACTCTCCTCCTGCGCCTCCGTGCCCCCGCCGACCGGCGAGCTGTCGGCGGCCCGCCAGGCCGTGACCCGCGCCGAGGGTGCCGACGCGGACCAGTACGCGCCACAGGAGCTGGGCGTGGCCCGCAATGGCCTGTCCCAGGCCCAGGCCGCGATGAGCTCCGGCGACGAGGACGACGCCCGCCGCCTCGCCCTGGCGGCGGCGGCCGACGCGGACCTGGCCTACGCCAGGAGCCGCGAAGCGCTGGCCACCGCCGAACTCAACCAGCGTCGCGCGGAAGTCGCCGAGTTGCGCCGCCGCCTGCAGACGGAGGGCCAGCCGTGAACCTTCACCGCCTCATCCTTCCGGCCGCGCTGGCCGCGCTCGTCGCCGCCGCGCCGGCCTTCGCCGCCGACAATCCCGATGCCACGCGCCTGTCGCAGCGGCTGACCGTGCTGGACGCCGACCCGTCCATGAACACCTTCGCCGCCTACGAGCGCCTGCAGGCACGACAGGCCGTGACGACGCTGGACCAGGCCGCCAAGCGCGACCGCCCCGGCGCGCTCTACGTCGCCGAGCGGCGCGTGCAGATCGCCGAAGCCGCCGCGCGCAGCCAGTCGATGCAGCGCGAACTCGATCGCCTGGATCGCGAGCGCAGCGAACTGCTGGTCGAAGCCAGCCAGCAGGACGCCGCCCGCGCCCGGGCCGAGAGCGAACGCCTGCGCCTACAGGCGCAGATGCAGGCCGAGGAAGCCGAGCGCCTGCGCGTGCAGAGCGAGGCCGACGCGGCATCGCTGCAGGATGTCGAGACCGCGCTGAAGGGCGTTGCCGGCGCGCAGACCGCCCGCCTGAATGCCGCGCGCGAGCGCGAAGCCAAGCTTGCCCGCGAGGAGGCCGAACTGGTCACCGGCGGCAAGCTGCCCGCCGCAAAGCGGGACAACCGGGGCGAGGTTTTCGCCCTGGCCAAGGGCAGCTTCGGTGCCGGCAAGGCCAGCCTCAGCGACGGCGCGCAGACGACCGTGAAGACGTTGGCGGCCTATGCCGACGCGTCCTCGTCGCCGGGCGTGCGGGTCGACGTGACGGCGGTCGACGCCAAGCTCGCCCAGCGTCGTGCCGAGGCCGTCCGCGACGCGCTGGTGGCCGGTGGCTGGCCCCAGGGCAAGGTCCAGGTCAGCGGCAAGAGTGGCAAGACTGATCGCACCGAAGTCCTCGTTCAGTCCAAGTAAAACAAGTAGTTACGCTGAGTCCGCGGGGGCGCGGCCACGGCCGCCTCCCGCTCGTCGCGACCTTCGGGACCGTGCTCACATCCCGCCTTCTTCTCCCTTGCCGACCGGGGGAGGGAGGAGTAGGGTCAAATACCCGAGCGGCCTGTTTTCCGCTCGGCGATGAGCACGGTCGATGACGTCAACGCCCCTCTCGCAGGACCCCGCCGCCCCACGCCAGACCGGGGCCGGTCCTTGTGAAGCCGGCGCCGGTGACCTGCTCCTCCATGACCCCGCGCAACGCCCTGGTCTGACGACCGGGGCGTTTTTGTCTGCGGGGCCTTCTGCACGGGCTCGGACCCTGCGTCCGGGCTTCCCTACCCGCTGAAGGAGGCATTACATGTTCGAAGAACGACCGCAGCCAGAGATCGACGCGCTGATGAAGTCCAACCCGGAGTTCAAGCAGCTCTACCAGCGCCACAAGGATCTCGACAAGAAGGTGATGGACGCCGAACTGGGCGTGCTCCCCATCGACGACATCACGCTGGCGCAGATGAAGCGCGAAAAGCTGGCTGCGAAGGACCGCCTGGTCCGCATGTACGATCTGCAACACCACTGACGCCCACCCACTTCCTCGCCGCGGGCGGCGACTTCCTCGTCGGTCTCTCCGCCCGCGTCTCCCGGAACCGGGGCGGCTGCCTCCAGCAGCCGCCCCGGTGCGAAGGATCCCGCCTGACTCCGCACGGCGCCCGCCCATGGGCGCCTGCCCCCGCACGTCTGCCGGCGCCGCGCAAGCACGACCGCGTCATGGGCTGATGCCTGCGGCCTATTCCCGCCATTCGCCCGGGGCTCTTAAACTGCCCCGATGAGCATCCATCAATCCGTACTCGAACTGATCGGCGACACGCCGGTCATCAAGGCGCAGCGCCTGGACACCGGCGTGTGCGAGCTTTACCTCAAGCTCGAATCGCAGAACCCCGGCGGCTCCATCAAGGACCGCATCGGCCTGTCGATGATCGAAGCCGCGGAAAAGGCCGGAAAGATCCGCCCCGGCGACACGCTCGTGGAAGGCACGGCAGGCAACACCGGCATCGGCCTGGCGCTGGTCGCGCAGCAGAAAGGCTACAAGCTGATCCTGGTCGTGCCCGACAAGATGAGCCGCGAGAAGATCTTCAACCTCAAGGCGATGGGTGCGCAGGTCGTGCTCACGCGCTCGGACGTGGCCAAGGGCCATCCGGACTACTACCAGGACCTCGCCGAGCGACTGGCGCGCGAAACGCCCGGTGCGTACTTCATCAACCAGTTCGGCAACCCGGACAATCCGGCCGCACACGAATTCGGCACCGGCCCGGAAATCCTCGCGCAGATGGCCGACGCCGGCGGCGTCGACGCGATCGTGTTCGGTTGCGGCAGCTCGGGCACCATGACCGGCCTGTCGCGCTGCTTCGCCGAGAAGTCGCCGCACACCGAGTTGATCCTCGCCGATCCGGTCGGTTCGATCCTGGAGGAGTACATCAACCGCGGCACGCTGTCGGACAAGTCGGCCAGCTGGATGGTCGAGGGCATCGGCGAGGACTTCCTGCCGCCGATCTCCGACTTCACCCGCGTGAAGAAGGCCTATGCGATCAGCGACAAGGAAAGCTTCCTCACCGCGCGTGAGCTGCTGGAGAAGGAAGGCATCCTCGGCGGTTCGTCCACCGGCACGCTGCTCGCCGCGGCGCTGAAGTACTGCCGTGAGCAGACGACGCCGAAGAAGGTGCTCGTCTTCGTCTGCGACACGGGCAACAAGTACCTGTCGAAGATGTACAACGACTTCTGGATGCTCGACAACGGCTTCCTCGCGCGCCAGCCCACCGGCGACCTGCGCGACCTGATCCTGCGCCCGTTCTCGCAGCGCGACACGGTGGTGGTCGGTCCGAACGATCTTCTGGTCACCGCCTACCAGCGCATGAAGCTCTACGACGTCTCGCAGCTCCCGGTGATGGACGGCGACGTCATCGTCGGCATCGTCGATGAAAGCGACGTGCTCCTGCACGTGTACGGCGACGAAGCGCGCTTCCGTGATCCGGTGTCGACCGCGATGGTGAGCAAGCTCGACAAGATCGATGTGCGTTCGCCGATCGAGTCGCTGCTGCCGGTGTTCGATCGCGGGCACGTGGCGATCGTGGTGGATGGCGAGAAGTTCATCGGCCTGATCACGCGCATCGACCTGCTCAACTACCTGCGCAGGCGCGTGCAGTAATGAACGCCGCGGCGTCCGCGCACTGGCTGCCGGGCGATCGCCTGCCCGACGTGCGCCTGCGCGCCGCCGACGGCTCCGGTCGAACGCTGCATGCCGAGTTCGCGGGCGCACCGCTGTGGCTGGCGACGCCCGTCGACGCGCAGGCCGCCGCGCATCTTCCGTCGCCTCCCGCGGGCGTGACGGCGCTGTGTGTCGGTGCGGAAGTGACGCAGGGTGCGCCCGCCGGTTGGCACGCGTTTTCCGCCGATGCCCGCTGGTGCGCGGGAGTCGGCGCGGGCCTGCTCTGGCAGGCCGATGCGAACCTGCGGCTGCTGGCGTCGCATCCGTTGCCGCTCCACGCGCCGCCGCAGATCGCGAGCGAAGTCGCGCCGCTGCCGGGTGAGCGCACGCTCGCCATCGCGCCGGTCCTGCAGATTCCCGGCGTGTTCGAACCGGAGCTGTGCGCGGCATTGATCCGCCACCTGGAAGTGGACTGCGGCGGCGGTGACGTTTCGGCGGTGCTGGTGCTGCAGGACGGCCAACAGCGCTTGCAGGTCGATCCGGACATCAAGCAACGCCGCGAAGTGAATCCGCGCGACCCCCAGCTGGAGGCGCGCATGCACGAGCGCCTGCTGCGCCGCGCGCTGCCGGAGATCGCGCGCGCGTTCAACTTCGAAGTGCGCCGGCGCGATCCGTTCAAGCTGCTGGCGTATCCGGAAGACGCGGGTTACTTCCGCGCGCATCGCGACAACGAAACGCCCGACGTGGCCTATCGCCGCTTCGCCCTGTCGGTGAACCTCAACCAGGGCGAGTACGTCGGCGGCGAATTCCGCTATCCGGAGTTCGGCCCGCACCTGTTTTCCCCACCCACCGGCGCGGCGCTGGTGTTCTCGTGTTCTTTGCTGCACGAAGTGCGGCCGGTCGAGCGCGGCACGCGTTACGCGATGACGACGTTCCTGGCCTGATCAGCCGCGCGGTTGCAGTCGTGCGGCGAGGTCGGCGTGTCCGCTTTCGGCGAGCGCGGCCTGCGCCCACGCCAGGCCATCGCCGATGCCATCGGCATGTTTCTGTGCGGAAACGGCGAGTTCGCGACGTCGCGCGCTGGCGTCGAAATGCGCGCCGCCGTCCTTCGAATACCGGCTGAGCAGCTCCGACGATTTGATGCGCTGCGTCCAGTCCGCCGGCACCTGCAGACCGTAGTGGGCCGCCAGTCGAGCGACGGTCGGCGCCGGATCGAGCAGCACGTCGGCGAAATCCAGGTCGATCAGGCGGCCCGACAGCTCGGGCTCGGCGGCCAGTTGCCGCCAGCGCAGCTGCTCGACCAGCCAGGCACGGGCCAGGCGGGCGCCATCGCTCTCCGCCGCCGGCAGATCCGGTTGTCCGGCCAGGCGCAGGGGCTCGGTCGAAAGCACACCTTCGATCAACTGCGCGTCGCGGAGCATGGTCGCCAGCCAGGTCCGCAGGTCCACCCACAGCAGGCATGCGCGGCCGGTGGTGGGCAGCAGGCGATCGGCGAGGGTCGTGACCACGCTGGTGGGTTTGACGATCACCGCGGTGCTGTCGGCGAAGCCGCGCGCCAGCGACGCCAGCACAGGCGCTTCCCAGGCGGTGACCACCGGATCCTCGCGGCCGTGGGCGAGGGTGAGCAGGGGCAGGGGTTCGCGCAAGCCGAGCACGCCGGGCACCAGGTCCAGCAGTCGGCTCACCAGCGAGGAGCCGCAGTGGCCGATGTGGAACAGCCAGTGCACGTCGCGCAGGGGCGCGGTCCGGGCCAGCGCGGCTTCCAGTTCGGCCCGGTCGACGGTCCAGCCGGAGACGTCCCTGCGGCCCAGCGAGCGGCGGTCGAGGAAGCTCGCCCGGCGGTAGTCATCTGCTTCGAAATGAAGCACCCAGGCCCGGTTTTCGGCTGGATCGAACGCGAACAGCGGATAAGCTGCACTGCGGCTGAAATCCGGGGGCAAACGCCTGGGAGGGCTCATGTGCGGTGCTAGAATCGTCGGCCGCCCATGCTAGCGGAATTGGAAGGACGTAATGACTGAACGACATGCCGAAGGCGGGGCGAAGAAGCCCGGTCTAGGTACCCTCGCGATTCACGCTGGACAGTCCCCGGACCCGACCACGGGCGCGGTGATGACCCCGATCTACGCCACCTCGACGTATGCCCAGAGCAGCCCGGGCGTGCATCAGGGTTTCGAGTACTCGCGCAGTCACAACCCCACCCGTTTCGCGTACGAGCGCTGCGTCGCCGGCCTGGAAGGCGGCACCCGCGGCTTCGCGTTCGCCTCCGGTCTGGCGGCGACGTCGACGATCCTGGAACTGCTGGATTCCGGCAGCCACGTCATCGCGATGGACGACGTCTATGGTGGCACCTACCGGTTGTTCGAGCGCGTCCGCCGCCGCTCCGCCGGCCTGGACTTCAGCTGGGTCGACCTGAGCGACGCAGCCGCGTTCGAAGCGGCGATCCGCCCTGAAACGAAGATGGTCTGGATCGAAACGCCGACCAATCCGCTGCTGAAGCTGGTGGACATCGCGCAGATCGCCGCGATCGCCCGCAAGCGCGGCCTGATCGTCGTGGTCGACAACACCTTCTGTTCGCCGATCCTGCAGCGCCCGCTGGAACTGGGCGCGCACATCGTCATGCACTCGGCGACCAAGTACCTCAACGGCCACTCCGACATCGTCGGCGGCATGGCGGTGGTGGGCGGCGACGCCGAGATCGCCGATCGCATGACCTTCCTGCAGAACGCCATCGGCGGCGTGCAGGGCCCGTTCGACAGCTTCCTCGCCCTGCGCGGCCTGAAGACGCTGCACCTGCGCATGAAGGCGCACTGCGAGAACGCGCAGGCCCTGGCGGAATGGCTGCAGACGCATCCGGCGATCGAGAAGGTGATCTATCCGGGCCTGGCCGCGCACCCGCAGCACGAACTGGCCAAGCGTCAGATGCACGGTTTCGGCGGCATGGTGAGCATCTACGTCAAGGGCGGCGAAGCCGCTGCACGCCGCATGATGGAGCGCTGCGAGCTGTTCGCCGTGGCCGAATCCCTGGGCGGCGTTGAAAGCCTGATCAACCATCCCGCGATCATGACGCACGCCTCCGTCCCGGCCGAACGCCGCGCGGCGCTGGGCATCACCGACAATCTGGTGCGTTTGAGTGTGGGCGTGGAGGATGAGATCGATCTGCGTAACGACATCGACCGGGCGCTGGACACAAGCGCGCGATGAACCAGCCTGCTGCTTCGCAATTCGCGGGTAAGTGACATGGACATGCTGCTCGCCGCATGGCGCTATCGCTTCTTTGTCCTGTCCTCCATCCGTAACGACCTGCGCTCGCGTTTCATCCGCAGCAAGCTGGGTGGGCTGTGGATGGTCATCCACCCGCTCGCGCAGGTGCTGATCTTCGCGACGATCCTTTCCGAAGTGCTCGCCGCCAAGCTTCCCGGCATCGATAACAAGTACGCCTACGCGCTGTACCTGATGGCGGGCATGCTTTGCTGGACGCTCTTCACGGAGACGGTCACGCGTTGCCTTTCGCTGTTCATCGACAGCGGCAACCTGATGAAGAAGATGGCGTTTCCGCGCATCTGCCTTCCGCTCATCGCGGCGGGCACCATGCTCGTCACCAATGTATTGCTGCTGGCGGCGATCCTGCTGGTGTTCGCCGTGCTCGGCCACTTCCCGGGCTACCACATCGTGTGGCTGCCCCTGCTGATCCTGATCACGCTCGCCCTTTCGATGGGGCTCGGACTGATCCTTGGCGTGATGAACGTGTTCATGCGCGACATCGGGCAGGTGGTGCCTGTAGTGCTGCAGGCGTTGTTCTGGCTGACGCCCATCGTCTACGTGACGAATATCATGCCGCAGAAGTTCCAGTTCTGGTTCAAGCTCAACCCGCTGTATCCGCTGGTGGCCAGCTACCAGAACGTGCTGGTTTTCGGCACCGCTCCGCTGTGGAGGGAGCTGCTGTGGCTTTGCGTGGGGATCATCGCGTTGCTTGTCGTCTCGCTGGTCGTGTTCCGTCGCGCCAGCCCTGAAATCGTGGACGCGCTATGAGCGGTGTGCTTGAAGCCCGGGGCCTGGGCAAGGCCTATCGCCGCTGGCGCAGCGAGTGGCTGCGCGCAGCTTCGTGGTTCGGCGCTCCGGTCCGGCCTGCCGAGGAGCATTGGGTCCTGCGCGGCATCGACTTCGCGGTGGAAGCCGGACAGACGGTCGGCATCGTCGGCCAGAACGGAGCGGGGAAGAGCACGCTGCTCAAGCTCATCACCGGCACGACCCGACCGACCGAGGGAAGTGTTGCCACCGGCGGTCGCATCGCCGCGATCCTCGAACTTGGCATGGGATTCAACCCGGACCTCACCGGCCGCGAGAACGCCTTCCATTCGGCCGGCCTGATGGGATACAGCCGGGCGCAGATCGCCGAAGCCATGCCGGACATCGAAGCCTTCGCCGAGATCGGCGAGTACTTCGACGAGCCCGTGCGCACCTATTCCAGCGGCATGCAGATGCGCGTGGCATTCAGCGTGGCCACGGCCTTCAAGCCGGACCTGCTGATCGTCGACGAAGCCTTGTCTGTCGGCGACAGCTACTTCCAGCACAAGAGCTTCGATCGCATCCGTTCCTATCGCGACCAGGGCGTTTCGATCCTGCTGGTGACCCACAGCATGGGCGACGTGCGCACCTTGTGCGACCGGGTGATCCTGCTCGACAAGGGACGGGTCGTGAAGGACGGTGCGCCCGACGAGGTGGTCGATTTCTACAACGCGATGATCGCCGAGAAGGAAAACGAAGCCGGCTCCATCGAACAGGTTCGCCACGAGGCGGGCTGGCTGCAGACCCGCAGCGGAACCGGCGAGGCGCGCATCGTCGATCTGCGCCTGTTCGATGCGGACACCGGCAGCGAGGTGTCGATGGCGACGGTCGGCCAGCGCCTGAACTTGCGCCTGCGCGCGGAGATCCACGGCGATGTCCCGCAGCTCGTCCTGGGGTACATGCTCCGCGACCGGCAGGGGCACGTGGTGTGGGGCACCAACACCTGGCACACCGGACAGGTGCGCTCTGGACTCAAGGCGGGCGACACGGTGGAGTTCGCGATGAACTTCACCTGCACGCTGGGTCCGGGCTCCTACTCCGTCTCGCCGGCGCTGGTGAGCACGGACACCCACCTGGTGAACAACTACGAGTGGGTCGACAACCTGCTCGTTTTCGACGTGATGAACGTTTCGTCGCCGACGTTCATCGGCAGCAACTGGCTAGATGCACGCTTCGACATCGGCGGCGCCGGGTCGAGCGCGAACTCGCGCGAATGAGGCCGGACTTTTCCGCCCCCGCGCCCACGACTTCCACATCTCATCCATGACCCGACTGATTTCCTACGCTCAGAATTTCGAAGACGTCATGCTCTGGCGGGCCCTCGGCCATGTCGAGCACGGCTCCTACATCGACATCGGCGCGCAGAGCCCCGACGAGGACTCGGTCAGCCGCATGTTCTACGAACAGGGCTGGCGGGGAATCCATGTGGACGCGGCCACCACGTACGCGCAGCAGCTGCGCGCTGCACGTCCGGACGAAGTGGTCATCCATGCGGCCGTCTCCGACACGCCGGGCACGCTCTCGTTCTACGAGATGCCCAAGACCGGTCTGAGCACGCTGGATCCAACACTGGCCGAGCGCCACTCCAGCAAGTTCGAAGTCATCGAAACCGTCGTGCCCTCCATTACGCTCGACGAAGTGCTCGCGCGTGCCCCCGGTGACGTGCACTGGTTGAAGGTGGATGTCGAGGGCGCCGAGACCTCGGTGCTGCGCAGCTGGCGCGAATCGCCCGTGCGGCCCTGGGTCGTCGTCGTGGAGAGCACGCTGCCGATGACGAAGGTGGAAAACCACCACGAGTGGGATCCCATCCTTGTCGAGAAGGGGTACGAGTTCGTCTACTTCGACGGCCTCAACCGCTTCTACGTTTCCTCCGAGCACCCCGAACTCGTCGCGGCATTCGCAGTGCCGCCGAACGTGTTCGATGGCGTGTCGTTGAGCGGCACGGCGACGTCCGCCTTTGGCGCGCGGTGGCGCGAGCAATGGGCCGAGCAGGAGCGCAAGTGGAGCAACGAGCTGGCCGCTTCCGAGTCGAACGTGGCGGGTCTTCGGCGTGACCTTGAAAACGTCGAAAGCGCGCGCAACCGGCTCGATGAACTGCTCAAGGAACAGCTTGCCCAGGGACAGTGGCTTGCGCGGGAGTGGAAGCAGTCACACGAAACCATCGCCAACCTGCGCGAGCAGGCGCATCGTTGGGAACTGGAAGCGCAGCAGGGTCAACATCAGGTGGCCCTGATGGCGAGCAGCTTGTCGTGGCGAGTGACGTGGCCGATCCGTTTCACTGGACGCGTGTTGCGCATGCTGTTTCGCTCGCCAGCCAAATTCGTGGGCGCGGCGAAAAGAGGGGTGAAGCGGGGCGCAAGCCCGTTCTTCGTCGCCGTCGCCGGCCCGATCAACCGTCGACCGGCACTGAGGGGTTTTATCGTGGGACTCGTCCCGAGCGCGGACGCGCGCCTCAGGGCCTGGGAGCAAACCGCGCGGATGCAGACGCTCGTCGCGGCCAGCAGCGAGCCGGTGAAGGCCGATGAAGTCCTCTCCGTCCGCGGTCAGCAGTTCTTGCATGCCTTGCGTGAGGCTTCGAGAAAGGGAGCGGCGTGATGAGGGTCGTGATCGATTTGCAGGGTGCGCAGAGTGTCAGCCGGTTCCGCGGGATCGGACGTTACTCGCTGTCACTCGCCCAGGCGATGGCCGGGCAGGCAGGCGATCACGAGATCCTCATCGCTCTCAACGGCGCGCTGGCCGACAGCATCGAGCCGCTCCGCGAAGCATTCAGCGGCCTGCTGCCATCGGATGCGATCCGCGTGTGGCACCCTTCTGGCGGCCACCTCTCGCCCGCGCGTCGCGTGGCCGATGAGATCCTCCGGGAGTGTTTCCTGACGGGGCTCAAGCCCGACTTCGTGCATGTCACCAGCCTTTTCGAAGGCATGAGCGACGCAGCCGTCACCAGCATCGGCCGATTCTCCGGGCGAACCCCGGTGGCCCCCACGCTGTACGACCTGATTCCGTACATCCATCGCGAGAAGTACCTGTCGGACCCGGCGTCTGCGACCTGGTACCTGTCCAAGATCGACCAGCTCAAGCGTGCCAACCTGCTGCTGGCGATTTCCGAATCCGCGCGGCAGGAGGCGGTGGAGTACCTGGAGTTTCCGTCCGACGCGGTGGTCAACATTTCCTCTGCCGCCGATGACCGGTTCCGCCGCATCGAGGTGAGCGCGGAAGCGGAGCTGGCACTTCGCAGCAAGCTTGGCTTGGTGCGTCCCTTCGTGATGTACACCGGCGGGATCGATTACCGGAAGAACATCGAGGGGCTCATTCGTGCCTTCGCGGCCCTCCCGCCCGATGTCCGCCGCGCGCACCAGTTGGCTGTCGTGTGCTCCGTGACGGACGACAGCCGGCAGACGCTGCATGCAATCGCACGCTCGGCAGGGCTGGAGGAATCCGAACTCGTCCTGACAGGCTTCGTGTCCGACGACGAACTCGTTGCGCTCTACAACCTCAGCAAGGCGTTCGTGTTTCCCTCCATCCATGAGGGATTCGGCCTGCCGGTGCTTGAGGCGATGCATTGCGGCACGCCCGTGATCGCGGCGGATGCATCGAGCCTTCCCGAAGTAGTGGGACGGCGCGATGCGCTTTTCAATCCGCGCTCCGACCAGGCGATGACGGCCAAGATGTTCGAGGTGCTGACGAACGAAGCATTCCGCGCCGATCTCGTCGGCCATGGGTACGAACAGGCGCAGCGATTCTCCTGGCAGGAAAGCGCGCGTCGCGCCCTTGGGGCGTTCGAAGAATCCGCTCGGCGCGCTACCGCGTCGGATCAGACCGCCGTTGCCGTTCCCGCGCGGCGTCCTCGCTTGGCACTGCTTACCCCGCTGCCGCCAGAGCGGAGCGGGATCGCGAACTACAGCACGGAGCTCATCCCGGAGCTGTCGCGCTTCTACGAGATCGACGTGATCGTGGCGCAGGATGAGTTCGTCGCGCCACAGGTCAGCGCGTGCGCCGAGGTGCGCAGTGTGGAATGGTTCGTGCAACACCACGCGGACTACGAACGGATCGTCTATCAGGTCGGCAATTCGCAGTTCCATGCGCACATGTTCGATCTCATGCGGACGAACCCGGGTGTGGTCGTACTGCACGATTTCTTCCTCAGCGGCATTCGCGCGCATTTGGCGCTGAGCAGCGACAAGCCACAGCTATGGATGCAGGACCTCTTCCGCTCTCATGGGTATCCGGCGCTACTGGATAACGCTTCGTCGACTGACATAGCGCGCATGATCTTCAAGTATCCCTGCAACTTCGATGTGCTCGGTGAGAACATTGGGCTGATCGTCCATTCGCGCTACGCGCAGCGCCTGGGCAATGCATGGTATGGCGCGGGCACCAGCGATGCGTGGGCCGAGATTCCGCATCTGCGCGCTCCGCCGACGAGGATCGATCGCGAGGAGGCTCGCCGGCAGCTCGGCATCGACCCCGATGACTTCGTAGTATGCAGTTTTGGGCATGTCGCTCCGACGAAGCTGAGCGCGCGGCTGCTCGATGCGTGGTCAGCGTCGGAGCTATCGCGCCAGGCAAAGTCGCAGTTGGTGTTCGTCGGAGAGAACTACACCGGCGACTACGGCATACGCCTGCAGCACGAAATCGACGAAAAGCGCCTCGGCGGCCAGGTCAACATCACGGGATGGGCGGATACGGAAACGTACCAAGCCTACTTGGCTGCGGCGGATGTGGCGGTCCAGTTGCGAACCCTCTCCAGAGGCGAAACGTCGGGCGCGGTCTATGACTGCATGAATTACGGCCTTGCCACCGTCGTGAACGCCAACGGGGCCATGGCCGATCTGCCTCGAGAGGCCGTGCTTGTCGTGGATGACGAGTTCGCCGATGCCGAATTGGTCGCGGCTTTGGAATCTCTCTGGCGCGATGAAGCCTTCCGCAAGGAACTGGGGCGCAACGCGGCTCGGATCGTGGCAGAGAAGCACGCGCCTCGCGCATGCGCAGAGCAGTACCATCAGCGCATTGAGGCATTCTATGAAGCGCAGCGCGACGGCGAGCTGGCTCTGGTCAGGGAGATCGGCACCCACGCCGCGCAAGCAAGCGAGCGCGACCTTATCGCCATCGCGGAGTCGGCTGCCCTCACGTTTCCGGCACGCCTGCCGGCGCGCCAATGGCTTATTGATGTCACGGGTGCTCCCTCTGAGGGGCAGTCGGGTTGGGCGGAGTTCTCACAGGTCGTGCGGAACGCGCTTGCGGCCACTCGTCCGGGGTGGCGTACCGAACTCGTTCACATTCGTCAGGACGAGCATTGCTATCGCTATGCCCGCAAGCTGGCCATGTCGCTGCTCGAACTGCCGGCCGACGTACTCAATGACGACGTACTGGAACTTCAGCAAGGCGACGTTGTCACCTGCTGGGCGAGCGAAGCTGAACGCGGCGTGGTTCAGCGCGATCTGCTTGCCCGCCTGCGAGTTCGCGGTGCGCAGCTGGACGTGGCCAATGGCGTTGCCACGCTACGTAGCCCGAACCTCGTGGCCAACGAAGTATGATGCCGCGCTTGGTTTTTGGAAGATTTACTTAACTAACGGGAATGGCCATGAAGGCAATCATCACGGGGATCACCGGTCAGGACGGTGCCTATCTCGCACAACTGCTGCTGGAGAAGGGGTACACCGTCTACGGCACGTATCGGCGAACCAGCTCCGTCAACTTCTGGCGCATCGACGAGTTGGGCGTCAGCGGGCATCCCAATCTCCATCTGGTCGAGTACGACCTGACCGACCTGGGTTCCAGCATCGCGCTGGTGCAGCGCGTGCAGCCGGACGAGATCTACAACCTCGCCGCGCAGAGCTTCGTCGGGGTCAGCTTCGACCAGCCCGGTACGACCGCGCAGATCACGGGCGTCGGCGCGCTGCATTTGCTTGAGGCGATCCGTCTGGTCAATCCGAAGATCCGCTTCTATCAGGCCTCGACTTCCGAAATGTTCGGAAAGGTGCAGGCCGTACCCCAGCGCGAGGACACGCCGTTCTACCCGCGCAGCCCGTACGGCGTGGCCAAGCTCTACGCGCACTGGATCACGGTGAACTACCGCGAGAGCTACGACATCTTCGGCACCAGCGGCATTCTCTTCAATCACGAGAGTCCGCTGCGTGGTCGCGAGTTCGTTACCCGCAAGATCACCGACTCGGTGGCCAAGATCAAGCTCGGCATGCTCGACTGCCTTGAGCTGGGGAACCTCGACGCCAAGCGCGACTGGGGCTTCGCGAAGGAGTACGTCGAAGGGATGTGGCGGATGCTGCAGGTGGACGAGCCGGACACCTTCGTGCTGGCGACCAATCGCACCGAGACCGTCCGCGACTTCGTGCGCATGGCGTTCAAGGGAGCGGGAATCGATGTCGAGTTCCGTGGCCGGGACCAGGATGAAACGGCGCTCGATACGGCGACCGGCAAGGTCGTCATGCGCATCAACCCGAAGTTCCATCGACCGGCCGAAGTGGACCTGCTGATCGGCGATCCGTCCAAGGCCAAGGAGAAGCTGGGTTGGGAGCCGCGCACCTCGCTTGAGGAACTGTGCGAAATGATGGTCCGTGCCGACCTGGCTAGGAACGAGCGTGGCTTCTCCTTCTGATCGGGCTCCCATCGCGCTGCTGACGGGCGCCGAGGGCTTCACGGGGCGTTACGTCCGTGCTTCGCTCGAGCGCGCCGGTTACCGCGTCGCGGCCTGGTCGCACGGCGGCGGCGAAGGGGAAGCCGTCAACCTCCTGGATCGGGATGCGACGCTTTCGGCTGCGGCGCAGGCCCGGCCGGACGTCGTGGTCCACCTCGCGGCGATCTCATTCGTCGCACACGGCGACGCGGACGAGATCTACCGCGTCAACGTCGTGGGCACCCGCAACCTGCTGGAAGGGCTGGTCGCCAGCGAGCACAAGCCGCGTCGTGTGCTGCTCGCCAGCAGCGCGAACGTCTATGGCAACGCCGAAGGCAGCGTCGATGAGCAGGTCGCCCCTGCGCCGCAGAACGACTATGCGGTGAGCAAGCTGGCGATGGAGTTCATGGCGAACTTGTGGCGTTCGCAACTGCCGATCACGATCACCCGGCCGTTCAACTACACCGGTGTCGGCCAGTCGGACAAGTTCCTCATCCCGAAGATCGTCTCGCATTTCAAGCGCAAGGCCGATCACATCGAACTGGGGAACCTGGACGTCTCCAGGGACTTCTACGACGTGAGAGGCGTGGCCGAGATCTACACGCGCCTGACGGAAAGCGCGACGGCGGACGACGTCTTCAACGTCTGTTCCGGGCAGGAGTATTCATTGCGCGAGGTCATCGCGTTGATGGAGTCGATCAGCGGTCATCGCATGGACGTGAGGGTCAACCCCGCGTTCGTCCGCGCGAACGAGGTCAAGCGCTTGCGGGGCGACGCCGGGCGACTTGCACGCGCGATCGGGCCGCTGCCGCAGATTCCGTTGCGGGATACGCTCGAGTGGATATATCGAAACGAAGCCTGAAAGCCGGGCCGCTGCCTGCCCACAGGGCGCAATAAGGGGGATTGGAATGTCGAGCGGTTGGGGATTGACCGGCGGCCAGTGGGAACGTCACCACGTTGCCGCGGCGCGCGTTGCGAAGATGGCGCTGCTGGTGGTGCTGGCGTGCAATCTGGCGCTGATGATGGACTACGTCTTCTTCGGCTACTTCGGATACTTCCATTCTGATTCTGCGGCCAAGAATCTTCTGGCGCAGGAAATGTACGAGGCCGGTTCGTACTTCCCGCCGGACTGGACATACGTGAATGGCGACCTCATGGTCGTGTTCGGGCAGCTCTTCATCCTGCCGTTCCTTCCATTCGCGAAGAATGGTTACTTGCTGCATGCAATCGCGGGTGCAGTGACGTCGCTGCTGGTGCTCTGGGGAACCTGGCTGGCGGCCGGCATCGCGATACGGTCGGCCTGGATCCGCCTGCTCTGCGTGGCGATCGTCGCCAGCGGTCTGTCGCTACAGGTCGCCGAGAATTTTTTCGGCCAGGGGTCTTACGGCGCCGTGTTCTATCTCGCCTGTTTTCAGGTCTACCTGGCATGGCGATTCATGCAGGCCGACGGGCGCAGTAACTGGCTGTGGGGCGCTCTGCTTGCCATCGTTGTCACGCTGGCTTTCTGGAGCAATACGCAGCGCGCAGCGGCCTCGTACGCGTTGCCGCTGTTGGCGGTGATCGCGGTCGACGTCCTCTTCCGCGCGTGGAGTTCGGGCTTTCACGTGGACCAGCGGCTGCGAAAGTCCATTGTCCTTGCCGGAATCATCCTTGGCGCAGGATTGCTTGGCGCTGTCCTTCACGCGGCGGTGCTCGCGCGAGTGGACAACATCCAGGGGGCCGGCATGGCCCGTTGGCTGAACCCCGGCGAGATGATGCGCAATCTTGGGTTCACGCTGCAGGGCGTGCTGGAGATCTTTGGCGCGATGCCGACGGCGGGCGCCGATGTGGTCGGATTGGTGGGTGCATACCAGGCTGTGCGCTTCATCGCGGGGTTGGCACTCGTGCCGCTCATCGTCGTGGCACTCATCGCCGAAATCCGTAATCCACAACCGGGACGTCGCTTCCTGGCGGCTTTTGCGGCAGCGTCGCTGGTGCTGTTCTGCTTTCTGCAGGCGACGACCACGATTCCGGATATGTCGAATCCTGCGTTCTCCTCCCGGTATCTCGTGCCTTCGGTCGTGCTTTCGCTCCTGGTCGTGGTGGCCCATGCGTTCGATCCGAACGCGCGGCCCCTGTTCCGTGTGACCGGCGTGCTCGTTTCGCTCGTGCTGCTTGGGAGCGGCATTTCCCCCGACAATCCCATATCGCGCCCGCAGGTTCATCGGCCTGAGAACCTTCAGACGCCGGTAGTCGGATGGCTGAAGGAGCAGGGCTTGCGCTATGGCTACGGCTCGTACTGGAATGCCGGCGCACTGACGGTGATGGGCGATTCACGCTTCAAGGTTCGGCAGATCCAGATCGTGCGCGGCTTGCCAAGGCCCATGTTCCATCTGTCTTCCGAACGCTGGTATCGCCCTGATGCGTGGCAGGGCAAGACATTCTTCGTACTGACTGACGAGGAACTTGCCGCGCTCGACATGCCGCTGCTGACTTCCCTGATTGGCGACGTGGTCCAGAGCGAAAAGTTGGGCAAGTTCACCGTGCTCGTCTTTCCGCGCAACCCGGCAGATATTCTGCCCGGCTGGGACGACGAGCTGAGGCGGCCGCTGCGGCTCACGCCCTCGCCGATGTCGATGCACAACGTGGGCGAACTGGTCCAGCCCGCAGGTGGAGCGCCCATGCTGGTCAGCAAAGGCACGAGCGGCTATCTCCACTTCGGCCCATACGTGAAGCTCGAGGACGGCCAGTACAGTGCCACGTTCGATATTGAAGTGACGGGCACTCCGCGGCCAGGCGTCGCGCATCTGGACGTCGTGGCGAATGCGGGCGCCGATGTACGCGCTGTCGGTGCGCCTACGCGCGCCGGGCGGCAGCGCGTCACGCTCCCGTTCGATCTGCCCCGTGATGTCAGCGATCTGGAGATCCGCGTCCTCACCGACGGCTCCAGCGAACTTCGCCTGTACGGCATCCAGTTGCAGCGTCGCGGCCCGGTCGCGGGCAAGCCGCCCAAGCCTTGAGAAAAGAAAAGGCGGCCGTCACCGGCCGCCTTTTCTCGTCTGCCCCGAATGCCTGCGGCGATCAGGCGCCGAGCATGACGCCCAGCGCTTCGTCCGCCGCTTCCAGGACGCGATCGAGCTGCGGTTCCAGTCCCACCCAAAGGGGCAGCCGCACCAGACGATCGCTGGTCGTGTCGGTCACCGGCAACTCGCCATGGGCACGGCCGCACTGAAGGCCGGTCGGTGCGCTGTGCAGCGGGATGTAGTGGAACACCGTGCCCACGCCGGACTCCTTCATCCGCGCCATGAAGCGCGTGCGGTGCTCCAGGCTCGGCATCAGCAGGTAGTACATGTGCGCGTTGTGCCCGCAATGCTCCGGAACGATCGGGCGGCGCAGCAGGCCATCGGCCTCGTGGCGTTCGGCCCAGGCGTGGTAGCGATCCCAGATGGCGATGCGGCGACGGGTGATCTCGTCGCCCTCGTCCATCTGCGCGGCCAGGAACGCGGCGATGAGTTCGCTCGGCAGGTAGGAAGAACCCTTGTCGACCCAGGTGTACTTGTCGACCTGGCCGCGGAAGAACTTGCTGCGGTTGGTGCCCTTCTCGCGGATGATCTCGGCACGCTCGGCGAACGTCTCGTCGCGAACGATCAGCGCGCCGCCTTCGCCCGAGATGATGTTCTTCGTCTCGTGGAAGCTCATCGCGCCAAGTTCGCCGATCGCGCCCAGCGGTCGTCCCTTGTAGGTGGAGTAGATGCCCTGTGCGGCGTCTTCCACGACGTGCAGGCCATGACGACGGGCGATGTCCATGATGGCGTCCATCTCGCACGCGACACCGGCGTAGTGCACGACGCAAATGGCTTTCGTGCGCGGCGTGATCGCGGCTTCGATCAGGCGCTCATCGAGGTTGAGCGTGTCCGGCCGGATGTCGACGAACACCGGTATGGCGCCCCGCAACACGAAGGCGTTGGCGGTCGAAACGAACGTGAAGGACGGCATGATCACTTCGTCGCCGGGCTCCAGGTCCAGGAGCAGGGCTGCCATCTCCAGCGCCGCGGTGCACGAGTGCGTGAGCAGCGCGCGGCGGGCCCCGGTGTGCTGCTCCAGCCACTGGTTGCAGCGCTTGGTGAAGATCCCATCGCCCGACAGATGGCCATTGGTGTGCGCCTGGGCGATGTTCGACAGCTCGCGGCCCGTCATATAGGGCTTGTTGAACGGAATCACTGGAAGCTCCGGGTTTCCTGGGGCGCTGCGTTCAGCGCGTGCATTCGAGGATGCAGTGGGTGTAAGGCACGTAGAGCATGTCATGCCGCACGGTCGTCTTCACCGAGCCGAACGCTTGCGTCGCAAGGGACGTGTACTGCCCGGGTTCGCGGATGTTCTGCCCTCGGTCCTTGAGGATGATCGTGCGTGCCATGCCGGACTGGTCCGGGACGAGGGTGCCGTCGATGGTGATGAGTCGGCCGCCCGGGCGCAGCTTGTTCCAGGCCGTCCGCATCAGGGCGGCCGCACGATCGTCGTCGAGGTGGTGCAGCAGGCCGATGGCCAGGGCAATGTCGGCGCCGCCGTCGTGCGCAGTGTCCTGGTAGTCGGCGACGTCGATGCACTCGAAGCTGCCGCGATCACCGAAGCGCCGGCGCGCTGCGTCGATATAATCCTGCGACAGGTCGAAGCCGATGTAGCGAACGTGCTCGGGCAGGTGGCGCAGCATTTCGGCCGTGCCGCAGCCGATGTCGAACACGAGGTCGCCCTGCTCGGGCCGGATGTAATCGCGGACCAGGATGCGGCGACTGCGTTCGGCACCCAGTATCCGCTGGGTCAGATCGTAGACGACGGCCGAGGAGAGTACCGAACGAACGCCATGGGTGATCTGTGCCACGTCTAGATTCCTGATCGTGAAAGAACGATGACACCGGCGATCACCAGCGCAGTGCCGCCGACCTTGTGCATGTCGAAATTCTCGTGGAACAGCCAGGCGGCCAGCAGCGCCACCAGCGGGAAACTCAGGGCGGTGAAAGGATACGCCTTGCTCAGCGGCAATCGGCTGATGGCGGCCATCCAGCACAGCGATGCGCCGAACGCCGCGGCAAAGGCGCTGATGACCCATGGATTCAACAACAGCGTCAGGATCGGACGCAGCGTCAGGTTCTCGATGGTCGCCGTCGGATTCAGGCCAACCTGCCATTTCAGGACGATCTGACCGTACACGGTCAGCAGGATCGTCAGGGCGATGAAGACATAGCTCACGGTATTTCCTGGTTCTGTGGGCGGGCGGCCCCTGGGGCGGTGCCCGGCCCGGGCGATTCTGGGACCGGCGTGCGGACGGCGCTAGTGGCCTGCATCCGGCGTGCCGATGAGTGCCGACAGTTCGGCCGTCTGCCGCTCAAGCAGCGCGGCGTCGCCACGCGTTTCGACGTTGAGGCGCAGCAGCGGCTCGGTGTTCGAACTGCGCAGGTTGAAACGCCAATCGCCGAAGTCCGCGCTGGTGCCGTCGGTGTAGTCCAGCACGGGGTTCCTCGGCAGGTAATGGTCCATCACCCGGGCGATGGCCTCGCGCGAATCGGCGACCCTGAAGTTGATTTCGCCGCTGCACGGGAAACGGCGCATGCGTTCCTCCACCAGATCGGCGAGCGAGGTCCCACTGGTCGAGATCAATTCGGCGATGAGCAGCCACGGGATCATTCCCGAATCCGCATAGGCGAAGTCGCGGAAGTAGTGGTGCGCGCTCATCTCGCCGCCGTACACGGCGTTCTCGGTCCGCATGCGTTCCTTGATGAAGGCATGGCCGGTCTTGCTGAGCACGGGGATGCCACCGGCTTGGTTGACCATCTCGATCGTGTTCCAGGTCAGCCGCGGATCGTGGATCACCTTGGCGCCCGGATTGCGGCGCAGGATGGTCTGGGCCAGCAGGCCGACCAGGTAGTAACCCTCGATGAAACGGCCGCGATGATCGAAGAAGAAGCAGCGGTCGAAGTCGCCGTCCCAGGCCAGTCCCAGGTCCGCGCCACTTGCGATCACGGCGTCCATGGTGGCCTGGCGGTTCTGCGGAAGCAGCGGATTCGGGATGCCGTTGGGGAAGCGACCGTCCGGTTCGTGGAACACCCGCACGAACTCGAACGGCAGGTGCGGCGCAAGCAGGTCCACGATCGCACCGGCGCCGCCATTGCCCGCATTCGTCACGATCTTCAGCGGACGCAGCGCGGCGGTATCGATATAGCCGAGCAGGTGCGAGATGAACGCCGACTTCTCCGGATGCGGGAGGCGCGCGCCGGCGTCGCGGTCGGTGGGAACCGTAAGCGTCCACACCGAGTCACGGATCGCGAACAGGCCCGAGTCGCCGCTGATGGGCTTGGCCTCCTCGCGCACCAGCTTCATGCCGTTGTAGTCGATCGGGTTGTGGCTGGCGGTCACCATGACGCCGCCTGCCGCGTCCAGATGATCGGTCTGGAAATACACCTCTTCCGTGCCGCATTCCCCGATGTCGAGCACATCGCGGCCCGTGGCGCGAAGTCCGTCGATGAGCGCGGTCTGGATCGGGACGCTGCTCAGACGCACGTCGCGGCCCACCACGATGCGACCGGGATCGAGCATTCCCGCGAGCGCCACGCCGATGCGGGTCGCCATGTCTTCGTTGAGTTCATCCGGCACGCGGCCGCGGATGTCATAGGCTTTGAAGGCAGAGAGGGTCATGTTCGTCTCGCGTATGGGTTGCGGATGGCTCAGACGCTGGCGAGCGTCACCTGTCGGCGCAGGACGCTGAACAGGTCGGTGCCATCCCAGACATGATGGAAGTCGAGCGCGCGGCCGAAGGGCACGACGCGGTCGATGGCGCGGCCGCGCAGTTGCGCGAGCAGGGCGTCGATGTCGGCGGAGTCGAAGCCGAACTGCACCAGGGTCTGATCGCGATCGTCGAGCTGCGCGCCCATGTCGGCCAGCGACGGCAGTTCCACTTCCACGACCAGCCCGTTGCCGGACTGGAGCTCGCGAACATCGCCATCCGAATGTGCGGCCTGCAGACGGATCGGAAAAGACGCAAAGCCGCCGTCGATGGTCTCGGCGTGCCCCAGCGCGGCCAGCAGGTGCGCATCGGTCACGCGACTCATCAGCGCGGCGGCCTCGTCCTCGAAGCGCGCCGAATCCTCACGCACCGCGCGCCATAGGCGGGACTTGGCGCGCGCGATCGTCTCGTGATCGCCGATCCAGTACAGGCAGCGCGGCGACGAGCATGCCTGCTGGCCGAACCACAGGATGTCGTTGGCGAAACGCCGCGCGAGCGGTTGCAGATCGTCTTCGCCGACCGCGTCCAGCGCGGCCGCGGAAATCGCAGCGACGCCGAAGCGGTCCGGGAACGCCAGCTCCACTGCAAGCGGCGGCAGCGATATCGCGCGGATGGTGCGAACCGTGCTGTCCCCGCCCCAGACGATGCGTGCGTGGCAGTGCGAGGAAAGCTGCGCGGTGATCGCGGCGTCGTGCGGATAGGTGAGCAGGATCGTCCGGTCGAGGACCTCCGCGTGCAGGCCCTCCTCGCGCATCGCGCCGAGGATGCCGATCAGGGCGTCGCGCTGCGCGCTGGGCTTCTGCGACAGGCGCGCTACGTTGGCGTTGCCGGACAGCACCGACATCAGCCAGGCGTAGGCGAACAGCACGTCGACGTTGGCCGGAGCCAGATGGAACACGAGGCCGCGCGCGAGGATGCGGTTGCCTTCGACCGCGGACGCGCGCCGCTCAAGATGAGCGATACCGGCCGGGCGGAACCAGTGCGCGAGCGTCGCCAGTTCCGGGTGCGCGCGAAGCTGCGGGAGCTTGAGCACACGCCGCGAGAAATCGCCGACGAACTCCGTGGCGGCGTGCGAGAACGGCTGCAGCGTGCCCAGCGTCCGCAGCCGCTTGAGCTGCGCCGAAAGGTCGGGGTCGGCCGAACTGGAGAACAGGAACGTCGTCATGGCGTGGGAACCGTCCGGGTATCGCTGCAACCGCGTACTTCCACGTTCTTCAGGCGGCCCAGCACGCCGAAATGCTTGCCCTTGCGTCCGCAAGGGCAATCGTCCTCGCCATGCACGACGCCCAGGTCCTCCGTCAGGAGGCTATGCCCGGGGTAGCTGCGCGGCAGCAGGCTCAGCACCTGGATCACACCAGACGTTCCATTGGGCACGGGAGTCAGGTCGTCCGTGCTGCGAACGATCACGTCCGCATAGGCCGGTGAGTGCAGGTGGCCGTGTTCGCACTCGAAGAACACCGAGCCGACCTGCTCGACCATGCCGTAGTAGTTGTGCACGCGCTCCAGGCCCAGGACGTCATGCAGGGCCGCCTTGAACGCGGCGTTGTCCACCTTGGCTTCCTCCATCTTCTTCCAGCCGCCGCCATGCACCAGCAGGCTGCCATGCGGAAGGCGGAAGCGGCGGCCGTCGCGTCGTGCGGCCATCACCAGCGATTGCCACACGATGTACGTGAAGCCGAACAGGAACACCGGCTGGTCGGGATGGCGCTCCAGCCAGGCCTGCAGTGCGTCCCAGTCGGGCCGGAGCTGTTCGTCGAGCAGGTACTTGTGGTCGCGACCGAAATTGGCGAAGCCGAGGATGCCGGCGGCGCGCGCGTTGAACCGCGTGCGATCGCGCAGGAAGCTGTCGTCGTCCACGACGAGCATGGGCATGCGCTTGTTGCCGGCGAACTCGGCGAAGATCCGGGTCAGCGCGCGCGTTTGCGAGCGGGCGGTGTCGGCGTCGAGGAAGATCCGCGACACCGCGGCTCCCGTCGTGCCGCTGGATACGAGCGTACGCGAGACTTCCTCCTGCGCAACGCTCTTGAGGTCCAGCATCTTGAACAACCGGACAGGCAGCCAGGGCACGGATTCGAGGTCCTGCGCCTGGATCGAGGCCGGCCAGAGCGAATCGACCATGCGGCCGTACTCGGGGCAGTTCGCGCGATGGTGCCGCGTCAGTTCGTTGAGTCCGTCCAGCAGCCAGCGCCGTTTGGATTCCCGGTCGAGGCCGTACACGTCCGCTTCCAGCGGTGCGATCGCTTCAGTGGCGCTCATGCTCGTACATCCTGGGCTTCGCTCATGCTGCGAAGCGCCTGATAGTCGGTCTTGCCGGTCGGCAACAGCGGCAGGGTGTCCAGCGCCACCGACCGCACATGCCCGGGAAAGAGCTTGTAACGCTGCTGGATCAATTGCTTGATGCGCGTGGGCTCGACGGGCGACTCGCCCGGGACGAAGACGACCAGGTCATCGTCGCGGCCGGAGCACGCCACCAGGCGCTGCAGCTCGGCGGAGAGCATGGATTCCACTTCATCGAGGTTCACCCGGTTGCCCGACACCTTGATGAAGCGCTTGGCGCGCCCGGTGAGATGGAAGAACCCGTCCTCGTCGCGGCGGGCGAGGTCACCGGTGCGAAGCTCCCCGTTCGCCTGATCGCCCAGCGCCAGATCGCCGCGCGCCTCCGCGTAGCCCAGCATCACGTTCGGCCCGCGATAGATCAGTTCGCCAGTGTCCGCGTCGATGCGCAATTCGCCGCCGGGAATGGCGATGCCGATGCTGCCGACCTTCTCGCGAAGCCGCGCGGCAGGCACGTAACTGATGCGCGGGCCGGCCTCGGTCTGCCCGTACATCACGAAGAACTCAAGCCCCATGCGCCCGCACAAATCGAGGAAGGTCTCGATCATCGCGTCGCGCAGGCGGCCGCCGGCCTGCGTGAGCATGCGCAGGCGATCGAGCTGGAAGCGCTCAAGCCCCACGCGCCGCAGCATTTCGAAGGTCGCGGGCACGCCCGAGAGCGACGTGACGCCATGAGTGCGGGCAAGATCCCAGAAGCCGCGACCGACCAGGCTCTCCTCGGTGAGGATGATGGACCCGCCGACTTCCAGATGGCTGTTGAGGATCGACATGCCGAACGAGTAGGCCAGCGGCAGCGTCGTGATCGCGCGGTCGTCCTCGCGCAGGGCGAGGTACTGCGCGATCGCGCGCGCGTTGGAGGCGAGGCCTTCGTACGACAGGCGCACCAGCTTGGACGAGCCGGTGCTGCCGGACGTGCTCAGCAGCAGGGCAAGGTCCGGATGCGGTGCCTGCGCGTGCACCGGTTCGTCGCGGACGAGGACGACCAGGCCACCGCCGCGATGCGCCACGGCGTAGCCGGCCATTTCGCTGCCGTCCGGAAGGGCGAGCCAGTCGGGACGGTAATGCGCCACCAGCGCGGCAAGCAGCGTCGCATCGACATCCGGCTGTACGAGCAGCGGAACATGCCGCCGCGAACGCAGCGCGCCCAGGTACAGCGCAACCGCGTCGACGGTGCTGGGCATGCACAGAAAACCGACCGTTCGGCCCGGTCCCAGCACGGCCGCGGCACTGTCGGACAGGCGCGCCAGTTCGCCGTACGTCCACGAGCGCTGCGCATCGACAAGCGCGATCGCGTCGGCGCGTTGCCGCTCCAGTTCCCAGAAGGCCATCGCTCAGACCACCATGCGGCCGTCGATGCCGACGACCTGCCCGCTGACATAGGCCGACGCATCGTCGAGCAGGAAGGCGACGAGTTGCGCGACTTCCTGAGGCGTTCCTGCGCGGCCCAGGCCGATCGACGCGACGCGTGCGGCGTGCGCGGCCTCGGGCATCTCGCGTGTCATGTCGGTGTCGATGAAGCCGGGAGAAACCGCGTTGACGCGGATGCCGCGTGGCGCGAGTTCTTTCGAGGCGGAGAGCGTCGCGCCGATCATCGCGGCCTTGCTCGCCGAGTACAGCGTCAGGCCGGCCGCGCCCTGGACGCCCATGATCGAAACCAGGTTGACGATGCTCCCGCGCTTGTTGCGCGTCATCAGGCGCGCGGCGTACTGCATCAGCATCAGCGGCGCCTTGACGTTGACCGCGAGCACGCGGTCGATGTCGTCGGGGCGGATCATGCCGAGCACGCCTTCGTGCAGGATGCCGGCGTTGTTCACCAGCCCGTCGAGCTTGCGGTAACGCGCGAACAGATCCTGGAACAGCGCCGGGATGCCGTCGTCGCGAGTCAGGTCGAGGGAAGCGCAATGCGGTTCCGGTCCGCCCGCGGCAAGGCATTCGTCCGCCACGCCTTGCAGTGCATCCGCGTCGCGCGCGACGAGGACCAGCTGCGCGCCTTGACCAGCGCAATGCAGGGCGATCGCACGGCCGATGCCGCGCGATGCGCCCGTCACCACGATGACCTGGTCCTTCAGCGACATGTCAGGCCGCGGCGCCGTACTTGGCGAGGATCTCGCGCGCCTTGCCGACGGAGCTCATGTCGATGACGTCGTCCATGTCGATCATCACGCCGAAGGCATCTTCCAGCGCCGCGATGACGGACATGTGCGCGATCGAATCCCACTCCGGGATCGTGGCGTAGCGCAGGTCGTCGGTGATGCGATCGGCGGGAATGCCGAGCACGCTGGAGAACGCCTGGACGACGCGGTCGGTGTTGTCGTTCATAGGTACTTCCTGAATCCGAAAAGAGTGGTGTCGAACCGGAATCCGAGCCTGGCGTACAGGTTCACGATGCCGGTGTTGGCGGCGGAGATGAGCGTCGAGCAGTCCTGCACGCCGCGCGCGGAAAGGGACTCCAGCGCGGTAATCCACAGTGGCATTGCCATGATGGCATAGCGTCCGGTGGCGCCGGTCAGGATCAGGTCGGCATGACGACCGTCGGCGCTGACGCGTTCGGCATGGAAGCCGATGAGCTTGCCGTTCGACGTGGCCGCATAGGCGAGGCGCTGGCGGACGAGGTCTCCGATCCAGTTCGCGGTGCGTGCCGCCGCGAGGGCGGGGTCGATGGCGGGATCTTCCAGGAAGCGGCCGTGATTGAAGTCGTCGCGCGCGATGCGTTCGAGTTCGCCGATGTCGGCCTCTTCCGCCGGACGCAACGCGGGCCGCATGCGCGCGGGCACCGGCGGCAGTCCGGCGAAGCCGGCGCGGGACAGTGCGATCGAACATTCCACGATCGCGAAGCCGGCATCGAGCACGGCCTTCTTCGCCGATGGCGCTGCCGCGTCCACGCGGCCGAACAGGTAACGGACACCGTTCTCACGGCCCCAGCGCTCAACCTCTTCGATGAGCGGGCGCCCGGCCGGATCGTCCGAAACCTCCAGACGTACGATCTCGGCGGTCCGCATGCCCAGCGCGCGTTCGTCCCAGGGCGTCAGGCGCACTTCGGCGCGGCCACCGGCATGTTCGATGACGGTGGCGCTCATCGACGGGTGTCCTCGGCGAGGATGTAGTACGGGCGCCCCTGCACGTTGCGGAACACCTGGCCCACGTACAGGCCCACCACGCCCAGGCTGAAGAGCAGCATGCCCCCGACGAGCCAGATCGATGCGATCACCGAGGTGTAGCCGGCCACGGCCATGTCGCCGTCGATCCAGCGTGCCACCGCCAGTGCCACCATGAAGAACGACACCAGCGAGCACAGGATGCCGGCGAAGGCGACCAGCTTCAGCGGCTTTTCCGAATAGCCCAGGGTGATGTTGGTCGCCAGGCGCAGCAGTTTGCGCAGGGTGTACGTGCTGCGTCCTTCGGCACGCGGTGCGTGCTCGACCGGAAGCAGCCCGTGGCGGAAGCCGGCCCACTTCACCATGAGCGGGAAGGAGCGGTCCCGTTCCGGCATGCGGCACACCGCGTCGATCACCGGGCGGCGGAAGATGCCGAAGTTCGCGGTGCTTGCGTCCTGCTGCGAGCCGGTCAGCCAGGTCAGCAGCCGGAAGAAGCCCCACGACGACAGGCGCTTGCTCCAGCTGTCCTTGCGGTTCTGACGCTGCACGAAGACGACGTCGAAATTCTCGGAGGTCGCCTTGCGGTACAGGTCCGGAATCGCCGCGGGTGGATCCTGCAGATCGCAGTCCATCACCACGACCCACTCGCCCGTCGCGTGCTCGATGCCCGCGGAGATCGCCGAATGCTGACCGAAATTGCGGGCCAGGCGCAGGCCTCGCAGCCACGGGCGCGTCGTCGCGAGTTCCTGGATGCGCGACCATGCCTGGTCCGGGCTGGCGTCGTCGACGAGGATCACCTCGAAATCGTCGACGGTACCGCGCAGTTGCGCGGCCACCGAATCGACCAGCTCTTCCAGGCACCCGCGGCAGCCGTACACCGGCGAAACCACGGAAACGGTGGGCGTTGGGTTACCGGCGAGGGAAGGCGATTGCATGCGTCCTGCAATGGTCGAACGTTGAAGGGGTGGCGCGGGCTCAGCCCAGTGCCTTCTCGAAGTCCGGCAGAAGGGCGAACAGATCGCCCACCAGCCCGATGTCGGCGATCTCGAAGATCGGCGCATCGCCGTCCTTGTTGATCGCGACGATGGTGCCGGCGTCCTTGATGCCGGTCAGGTGCTGGATCGCGCCGCTGATGCCGACGGCGATGTACAGCTCCGGCGCGATGATCTTGCCGGTCTGGCCGACCTGCAGTTCGTTGGGCACGTAGCCGGCATCGACCGCGGCGCGCGAGGCGCCGACAGCGGCGCCGAGCTTGTCGGCCAACGCGTAGATCACCTTGAAATTGTCGGCCGAACCGACGCCGCGGCCGCCGGAGACGACGCGCTTGGCGCTCTGCAGGTCCGGACGGTCGGACTTGCCGGCGGCCAGGCCGACGTAGCGGGTGTGCGTGGGCAGCGTGGCGTCGACGGAGACGGCTTCGACGGCGGCGCTGCCGCCCTTGGCCGCTTCCGGCCAGGAGGCCGTGCGCACGGTGGCGACCACGGTGTGATCCGACGGTGCCTCGACGGTGATGATCGCGTTGCCGGCGTAGATCGGGCGCTTGAAGACGTGGCTGCCTTCCACGGCCATCACGTCCGACACCTGCGCCACGCCCAGCAGGGCGGCGACGCACGGCATCAGGTCCTTGCCGAAGGTGGTGCTGGGGCCGAAGACGTGGCTGTAGCCGGAGGCGACCTTCGCCACCTGCGGCGCCAGCACCTGCGCGATGGCGTTCGCGTTGGCGGCGTTGGCGACGGTGAGCACCTTGCCGACGCCGGCGATCTGCGCGGCATTGCTGGCGACGGCGGCCGGATCGGCGGCCAGCACCAGGATGTCGATGGAGTCGGGCTTCAGTGCCTGGGCGGCGGAGACGCACTTGGCGGTGGAGGCATTGAGCTTGCCGTCCAGGTGTTCGGCGACGATCAGAACCTTGCTCATTACAGGAGCCCCTTCTGCTTGAGTGCGGCGACCAGTTCGGCCGCGTCCTTCACCATCACGCCCTTGCTGCGCTTGGCCGGCGCGGCGTAGTGGGTGGTCTTGAGGGTGTCGCCGGTGTCCACGCCGAGGTCGGCGAACGGGATGCTCTCCAGCGGCTTGCTCTTGGCCTTCATGATGTCGGGCAGCTTGATGAAGCGCGGCTCGTTCAGGCGCAGGTCGGTGGTGACCACGGCCGGCAGGTCGACTTCCAGCGTTTCCAGGCCGGCGTCGACTTCGCGCGTCACCGTGGCCTTGCCGCTGGCGATCTCGAGCTTGGAAGCGAACGTCGCCTGCGGTCGGCCCCACAGCGTGGCCAGCATCTGGCCGGTCTGGTTGGCGTCGTCGTCGATGGCCTGCTTGCCCAGGATCACCAGGTCCGGCTGCTCTTTCTCGATCAGCTTGAGCAGGGCGCGGGCGGCGGTCAGCGACTGGATCGGGCCGTCGGCGACCACGTGGATGGCGCGGTTGGCGCCCATGGCCAGGCCGTTGCGCAGGTGGGCCTGGGCGTCGGCGGGAGCGATCGTGGCGACCACGACCTCGGTCGCGATGCCCTTGTCGCGCAGGCGCAGGGCCTCTTCCAGGGCGATTTCATCGAACGGGTTGGCCGACAGCTTGACGCCGTCGGTGACCACGCCGGAGCCGTCCGGCTTGACCTGGATGCGGACATTGAAGTCCACCACGCGCTTGTAGCCGACGAGAATCTTCATCGTGCGGGGGTTCCTATGGTTGCGCGGCCGATGGGCGGCCGAGAACCGCCGATTCTAGCCCAGCGAGGGTTCCCTACGCAGGCGGATGGTGGGGCCTGACCCCGGGGCGGCCCGGACTTGCCGGGGCTTCCCGGTTCAGCCGCGATGGATGCGCTCCGGTATTCTTGGCGTCCCGTTTAACTAGAAGTTCCCGGAGCCAGGATGCTTCACCCCGTAGTTCTCAGTGGCGGAAGCGGTTCTCGCCTTTGGCCACTCTCGCGTCAGAACCAGCCCAAGCAGTTCCTCCGGTTGATCGGCGACCACTCGCTGTACCAGGAGACCGTGATCCGTGCCAGCAAGCTGCCGGACGCGCAGCCGCCGGTCACCGTGTGCAGCGAAGACCATCGCTTCATGATCGGTGAGCAGTTGCAGGAGGTGGCGATCCCCAGTGGCGGCATCCTGCTCGAGCCCGTGGCGCGCAACACCGCCCCGGCGATCGCGTTGGCCGCGCTGCACGTGCTGTCGACCGATCCGGACGGCGCGCTGCTGGTGATGCCGGCCGATCACCTGATCGAGGACGAGAACGCGTTCCGCACCGCCGTCGCGGCGGCGACCGGTCTGGCCTCGGAAGGTTGGCTGGTGACCTTCGGCATCACGCCCGACTATGCCGAGACCGGCTACGGCTACATCCTGCGCGGCGATTCGCTGAGCGCGGACGGTTACCGCGTGCAGCGCTTCGTCGAAAAGCCCGACCAGGCCACCGCCGAACGCTACGTCGCCGAAGGCACCTATGCCTGGAACTCCGGCATGTTCCTGTTCAAGGCCAGCGCCTACCTGGACGAACTGGCGCGCCATGCGCCGGCGGTACTGGAGGCGACCCGCACCGCTTACGCCTCGGCCGCACAGGACCTGGATTTCATCCGCGTCGGCAAGGACGCGTTCGCGTCCAACCCCAACGACTCCATCGACTACGCGGTGATGGAGAAGACCGAGCGCGCCGCGGTCGTGCCGGTGAGCTGCGGCTGGAGCGACATCGGTTCGTGGTCGTCGCTGTGGGCGGTCGCCCAGCGCGACGACGACGACAACCGCCATGAAGGCGATGTCATCTCCGTCGACACCAAGGGCAGCCTCGTGCGCGCTTCCGAGCGCCGCATGATCGCGACCATCGGCGTGGAAGACCTGGTGATCATCGACACGCCCGACGCGACGCTCGTCGCGCGCAAGGACCGGGTGCAGGACGTCAAGACGGTGGTCGATCACCTGAAGGCGGCCGGTCGCCAGGAGCACCTGTTCCACCGCAAGGTCTACCGCCCGTGGGGCAGCTACGACTCCATCGACATGGGCGAGCGCTTCCAGGTCAAGCGCATCGTCGTGAAGCCGGGTGCGGCGCTGAGCCTGCAGAAGCACCACAAGCGCGCCGAGCACTGGATCGTCGTGTCCGGCGTGGCCGAGGTCACGTGCGATGACCGCGTGTTCGACCTGCACGAAAACGAGAGCACCTACATCCCGCTGGGCAGCGTGCACCGCCTGCGCAACCGCGGCACGGAGCCGGTGGAACTCATCGAAGTGCAGTCGGGCAGTTACCTGGGCGAGGACGACATCGTCCGCCTGGAAGACGTGTACGGGCGCTCCTGACCGGACCGTCCTTCGCGCGCGCCGTGCTCAGGCCGGCGCGCGTTCCAGTGTCTTCGCCAGCAGCGCCGCGAACCGATCCGCGCTGCCCGCCGCATGGGCGAAGAACAGCGACGGCTCGCACAGCTCCAGTTCGAGCAGGCACGGCCGGCCGTCGCGATCACCGATTAGGTCCACACGCGCGTAGAGCGGTGCCTCGTGCAGCTGCAGTGCATCGCGGGCGGCGGCGAGCACGTGTCCGGCCAGTGACATCTCCTCCTGCGACGGCGTGCGTGGCGTGATCGCTTCGGCGGCGAAAAGATGCGGCGTCGGGCCCTCGTCGGCCCGCAGCAACGGCCCCTTGCGGATGGCGTGGCTGAACTCGCCGGCGAAGTAGATCAGCGCGGTCTCGCCGTGTTCGTCCACCGCGTCCAGATAGGGCTGCAGCATCGCACTGCGTTCGGCATCGAGCAGCCGCGCGAGGTGATTGGCCGCGGCGAACTCTTGCGTGCGCGCATAGCGCTGCGCATCCTTCGAGCCCGCACCCACGCTCGGCTTCACGACAAATTCCTGCGTATCGGAATGCGCTGCGAGGAACGCCTGCAATGCGGGCAGCGGCTCCGTCTCCGGTTCGACGAACACGGTCGGCACCACCGGCACGCCACGCGCGGCGAGCTCGGCCAGGTAGTGCTTGTCGGTGTTCCACTTCACCACCGGCAACGGATTGAGCAGTCGCGTGCGCGAGGAGGCGTGCTCGCACCAGTCGAGAAACTCTCCCAGCCGCGTCATGTAATCCCAGGGCGAACGCAGGATCGCCGCGTCGAAGCGACCCCAGCCGACGGTAGGGTCGTCCCAGGCGCGTACCTGCGTGGCCAGGCCGGCGCGCGCGCAGGCGTCCAGCAGCGGCGCCAGGTCGTCGTCGAGGCCGGCGGCGGCGATGGCGGTCACGAGGGCGATTCGGGTCATGGCCATGGAGTCTAGACGCTGCCGCGGCCTGCGGTCGCGACCCGCCGCACAGGCCGGCTGGCATGCCCGAACGTACGGTGGGGGAGGTGGCCGTCGCCACGGTAAACTCCGGCCCATTGCGCAGATCCCGAATGGAGCCCGTCATGGCCGCGACGCAAAACGGCAAGAACAAGGTTTTCCCCAGTGCGAAGGCGGCGCTCGACGGCATCGTCGCCGACGGCCAGACCCTCGCGGTCGGCGGCTTCGGCCTGTGCGGCATTCCCGAGGCGTTGATCGCCGCGCTGCGCGACAGCGGCGCCAAGGGGCTCACCGCCATCTCCAACAACGCCGGCGTGGATGGCTTCGGCCTGGGCCTGCTGTTGGAGACCCGGCAGATCAAGAAGATGATTTCGTCCTACGTCGGCGAGAACAAGGAATTCGAGCGCCAGTTCCTCTCCGGCGAACTCGAACTCGAATTCAATCCGCAAGGCACACTGGCCGAACGCCTGCGCGCAGGCGGCGCGGGGATTCCCGCCTTCTTCACCCGCACCGGCTACGGTACGGTGGTGGCCGAGGGCAAGGAAACGCGCGAGTTCGACGGCCACCATTACGTGATGGAAACCGCGCTCAAGGCCGACGTCTCGCTGGTCAAGGCGTGGAAGGCCGACAAGGCCGGCAACCTGGTGTTCCGCAAGACCGCGCGCAACTTCAATCCCGCCTGTGCGATGGCCGGCGCGATCTGCGTGGCCGAGGTGGAGGAACTGGTGGAGATCGGCGACATCGATCCCGACCACGTCCACCTGCCGGGCATCTACGTCGACCGCATCGTCGTCAACGCCTCGCCCGAGAAGCGCATCGAACAGCGCACCGTGCGCGCCGCCTGACCCCATCGAATACAGGAAGAACGACATGGCTTGGACCCGCGACCAGATGGCGCAGCGCGCCGCGCAGGAACTCACCGACGGCGCATACGTCAACCTCGGCATCGGCCTGCCGACGCTGGTGGCCAACTTCATTCCCGACGGAATGGACGTGTGGCTGCAGAGCGAGAACGGCCTGCTCGGCATCGGCCCGTTCCCGACGGAAGCCGAAGTGGACGCCGACCTCATCAACGCCGGCAAGCAGACCGTCACCGCGCGTGCCGGCGCAAGCTACTTCGGCAGCCACGATTCCTTCGCGATGATCCGCGGCGGCCACATCGACCTGGCGATCCTCGGCGCGATGCAGGTGACCGACCGGGGCGATCTCGCCAACTGGATGGTCCCCGGCAAGATGGTCAAGGGCATGGGCGGCGCGATGGACCTGGTCGCCGGCGTGAAGCGCGTGGTGGTGCTGATGGAGCACACCGCCAAGGGCGGCGAGCACAAGATCCTGCCCGAATGCACGCTGCCGCTGACCGGCGTCGGCGTGGTCAACCGCATCATCAGCGATCTGGCGGTGATGGACGTGACCGAGCAGGGCCTGACGCTGGTGGAGCTCGCGCCGGGCGTGAGCGAGGACGAACTTCGCGAGAAGACCGGCGTGAGCTTCTCGAACGCAAAGGCGTAAGCCTCGATGAAGGTTCTGGTGTGTGGCGGCGCGGGCTACATCGGCTCGCACATGGTGCGCCGCCTGTCGCGCGACGGTATCGAGCCGGTCGTCTTCGACAATCTCTCCACGGGCCATCGTGAGGCCGTCGGCGATGCGCCCTTCGTCCAGGGCGATCTGCTGGAACGCGACGACCTGCGCGCGTTGTTCGCGCAGTACCGCTTCGATGCCGTCATGCACTTCTGCGCGCGCTCGCTGGTGGGCGAGTCCATGACGCAGCCGTACGCGTACTACGAGAACAACGTCGCCGGCACGCTCAATCTGTTGCAGGCGATGCACGAAGCCGGCGTCGGCAAGCTGGTGTTCTCGTCCACGGCCGCCGTGTTCGGCGTTCCCGAATCCGATCTGATCGACGAATCGCATCCCCGGCAGCCCATCAATCCGTATGGCGCGAGCAAGCTCATGGTGGAACGCATCCTGGAAGACGCCGGACGCGCCTACGGCCTGCGTTCGGTGGCGCTGCGCTATTTCAATGCCGCCGGTGCATCACCGCAGGGCGACATCGGTGAATCGCATGAGCCCGAAACGCACCTGATCCCGAACATGCTGCGTGCCGCAACAGGGAAGGGGCCGTCGCTCAAGGTTTTCGGCAACGACTATGCGACGCCCGACGGAACGTGCGTGCGCGACTACGTGCATGTCGACGACCTGGCCGACGCGCATTCGCGAGCGCTGGCGTTCATGGCGACCCACGAAGGCGCACATGCCTTCAACCTCGGCAACGGCAGCGGGTTCAGCGTGCTGGAGATGATCCGCGCGGCGTCGGACGTGGTCGGAAGCGAGATTCCCTACGACCTGGCGCCGCGTCGTGCGGGCGACCCCGACCGCCTGGTGGCCAGCAGCGCGAAAGCGCAGCGCGAACTCGGATGGGCGCCGCGTTATACCGACGTGGCGGAGATCGTCGAGACCGCCTGGCGCTGGCACCGGCAGCCGCGTTACTGACCGCACCGGATTGGCGGGGCAACCAAGCGCCGGACGCCTCGGCATCCGGCGCAAACGCAACACTCAGAGGTTCTGGTAGTTCGGCCCCGAGCCGCCTTCCGGCGTCACCCAGTCGATGATCTCGTAGGGATCCTTGATGTCGCACGTCTTGCAGTGCACGCAGTTGGCCGCGTTGATCTGCAGGCGCTTGCCGGCCTCGTCCTGCACGATCTCGTACACGCCGGCCGGGCAGAAGCGCGTGCAGGGGTTGTCGTACTCCTCGGCGCAGCGCGTCACGCAGATGGACGTGTCGCGAACCTTCAGGTGCACCGGCTGGTCCTCGTCGTGCTCGGTGGCGGCGTAGTACACGCCCTGCAGGCGATCGCGCGGGGCGAGCTTGCGGTCGATGTAGTCGCGCCTGGGCGTTTCGTGGTCGCCGATCTTGTCGAGCGAGTTCCAGTCGGCCTTGTTCTTCAGCGTCCACGGCGACAGGCCCATCGTCATCGTTTCCCACGCCGAGTTGAGGATGCCGAACCACAGGCCGCGCTTGAAGCCCGGCTTGATGTTGCGCACCTTCTTCAGTTCGGCCATCGCCTCCGAACCGCGCAGCTTCGCGTCGAAGCCCTGCGGCGACAGCTGCGAAGCGGCCAGGTGCTCGGCGGCGAGCATGCCGGAGCGGATCGCCTGGTGCGTGCCCTTGATCTTGGGCACGTTGAGCAGGCCGGCGGTGTCGCCGATCAGCAGCGCGCCGGGCATCTCGCAGTTGGGCAGCGACTGCCAGCCGCCGGTGACGATCGCGCGCGCGCCGGCGGAGAGGATGCTGCCGCCTTCCAGCAGCGGCTCGAACAGCGGGTGGTTCTTCCATTGCTGGAAGGCTTCCCACGGCTTGTATTCCGGATCCTTGTAGTCGAGGCCGCTGACATAACCCAGCGCGATGCGGCCCTTGTCCAGGTGGTACAGGAAACCGCCGCCGTAGATCTGGTTGTCCGCCGGCCAGCCGAAGCTGTGCACGATCTTGCCCGGCGTCACGCGGTCTTCCGGCACCTGCCACAGTTCCTTGATGCCGATGGAGTAGCCCTGCGGCTCCTTGCCTTCGTCGAGCTTGAACTGCTTGATCAGGCGCTTGGTGAGATGGCCGCGTGCGCCTTCGGCCAGCACGGTGACCTTGGCGCGGATGTCGATGCCGGCGGTGTAGCCCGGCTTGTGCGAACCGTCCTTCGCCACGCCCATGTCGCCGATGCGCACGCCGACGACGGCGCCGTTGTCATCGTGCAGCGTTTCGGCGGCGGCGAAGCCGGGGTAGATCTCCACGCCCAGCGCTTCGGCCTGCGGCGCCAGCCAGGCGCACATCGCGCCCAGGCTGACGATGAAATTGCCGTGGTTGTGCATGCCCGGTGGGATCGGCAGGCGGTGGTGACCCTTGTGCGTGAGCAGCCAGAACTCGTCGTGCTTGGCGGGAACGCAGATCGGCGGCGGATTGTCGCGCCAGCCGGGGAGCAGGGCGTCCAGCGGCGCCGGTTCGATGACGGCGCCGGAGAGGATCTGCGCGCCGATGGTCGAGGCCTTCTCGATCACGCACACCGAGATGTCGGGATTGAGCTGCTTGAGGCGGATCGCGAACGACAGACCGGCGGGACCTGCGCCCACGGTGACGACGTCGTACTCCATCACGTCGCGTTCGACGGCGGACTGATCAGGTTGGCTCATGCGGGGGCACTCCGGGACGGGCTGGCGTACAGCGGCTGGCTGAATTCGACATGGATTGTCGCGGGTTTGCGGGGTCGGCGCCAAATCAGCCGCCGACGGGATACGCCGTGTTAGCTTGCCGTATGGTCCTGTCTGCGTTCCCCCTGCCCGATGGGGAGGTCCGCCTGGATTCCCACTGGATGAGTCCCGCCGACGCGGACGCGCTGCTGGCCGCGCTGATGCGACAGGTGCCGTGGGAGGTCCACCGCATCCGCCTGTTCGGCCGGGAGGTCGATTCGCCGCGGCGGAGCTGCTGGATCGGCGACCCCCAGGCGCGCTACCGCTATTCGGGCACCTTGTTCGAGCCACGCCCGTGGCCCGATGCGCTGCGCCCTGTGCGCGAGCGTCTGCAACACGACCTGGGCACGCCCTTCAACAGCGTGCTGGCGAACCTGTACCGCAACGGCGACGACGCCATGGGATGGCACAGCGACAGCGAGCCCGAACTCGGGCCCACGCCTGTGATCGCCTCGGTCAGCCTGGGCGCGACACGCCGGTTCTCGCTGAAGCATCGCGACGATCCGTCGCGCAAACTGGCGATCGACCTGCCGCACGGCAGCCTGCTGGTGATGTCGGGAACGACTCAGCGCCATTACCGGCACGCGCTGCCGCGCACGGCGCGACCCATCGGGCCGCGCGTCAACCTGACGTTCCGGCGAATCTTTCCCGCGTGACTCAACCCTTCGCGGGCGGTGGCAGCGTGCGGCGGTAGGCTTCGCCGCTCACCAGCGTCCAGCCGGCGATGTCGTGGCCGACGGTCGACAGCGCCTGTTCGAACGCCTGCGCGACATCGGCCACGCCCGTGCTCGCCGCTGGCGTGGCCTGCACGAACACCTTCGAAGCGGCGACCTTCTGTTCGCGCACGTGCAGCAGCTTGGCGCTGACCTCGATCGTCGCCGACGGCACCGCGCCCTGCGCGTAATCGGACTCGAAACGGCGTACTTCGAACAGCAGCTTGAAGTCGGACGCCACGCCGGCACCCTGGCGCGCGACGCCTTGGATGCGGCCGGAGTCCTCCAGCGCGCGCAGCACCGTGTCCACCAGCATGTCCGACGGCGGGCGCGCCCACTGTGCGCCCCGGTAGACCTGCAGCTCGCCCGGCGTGGGTCGAACCGCCATGCGCAGGCTGTCGACGATGCGCGCCGCGATGGGCGGGGCGATCACCAGCTGCCAGTCCACCTTCGGCCAGGCCGGATCGGCCTGCACCTTGGGTTCGGGTGCGTAGATGGTGCTGGTGCTCTTGGGCTTGTCGCTCAGGATCGAGCAGCCGGCGAGCGTCAGCAGCAGGGTCGCGGCCAGCAGGACGCGGGAGTGGCGTCGGGACGTGCGTTCGTTCGTCGTCATTTCGGCGCGCGGAATCATTCGGGTTCGAATTCCTTGGGGCCGTCGCGACCGAGCAGGTAGCGCGTCGGGTTGCCGTCGAGGCGGTCGCTGATCCGGCGCAGGTCGCGCACCAGCGAGCGCAGTTCGGCCAGCGTCGGGCCGAGCTGCGCCAGGCCTTCGTTGGCGAAGCTGTTGATGGCGGCGCGGTTGTCGGTGAGCACGCCGTTGGCGTTGCCGGCCGCCGAATCCAGTCGCGTAAGCGTGCTGTCGAGCTTGGCGATCAGCCCCGGCAGCTTGGCGACGAGTTCGCGATCCACGCTTTGCACCGCGCGGTTGGTGTTGTCGAGCGTGGCCGACAGCTGCTCGCTGGACTTGCGCGCGTTGACGATGAGCGCGCGCAGGTCCTCGCGCTGGCCGGCGATGGAGGCCGTCATCGATTCCACGTTCGCCAGCGTGTTGGACACGCGTTTTACGTTCTCGTCGCTGAGCACCTGATCGAGTCGGGCGACCAGGCGGTTGGCGGTGTCGGCGATGTTCTGCAGCGCCGAGGCTTCGGTCTGGATCACCGGCACTTCGCGGCGGTCCGAATCGGCCAGCAACGGATTGCCCGGGCTGCCGCCGGTGAGCTGGATGAAGGGGCTGCCGGTGATGCCCTGGATCGACAGCTTGGCGCGCGTGTCGGTCTTGACCGGCGCATTGGCCTGCAGGCGCAGCAGCGCGATCACCCGGCGCGGGTCGTCGGGCGCCAGGCTCAGCTTCTGCACCGTGCCCACGGAGATGCCGTTGTATTGAACCGAGCTGCCTTCGGTCAGGCCCGTCACCGGTTCGTTGAACAGCACGGCATAGGTGCGCCATTCCTTTTCCGAGGAGTACTTCGCCGCCCACAGCGCGAACAGCAGCAGGAGCAGCGTGACCAGGATGGTGAAGGCGCCGATGAGGACGTAATTGGCCCGGGTTTCCATGACTTCAGCTCGTCGCTTCGCGGGTGGTGCGTGCAGCTCGTGCACGCGGACCGTGGAAATACTCCTGCACCCACGGGTGGTCGAAACGTTCGACCTCGTCGATGGGCGCGCAGACGATCACCTTGCGGTCGGCCAGCACAGCGACGCGGTCACAGATAGCGTAAAGGGTGTCGAGATCGTGTGTGATCAGGAACACCGTCAGCCCCAGCGCCTGCTGCAGGGTGCGGATCAGGCGGTCGAACGCCGCCGCGCCGATGGGGTCCAGGCCGGCGGTGGGCTCGTCCAGGAACAGCAGCGGCGGATCCAGCGCCAGCGCACGCGCCAGTCCGGCGCGCTTGCGCATGCCGCCGGAGAGCTGCGAGGGCAGCTTGTTCAGCGCATCGGCAGGTAACCCGGCCAGCTTCACCTTCAGCAGGGCCAGTTCGTAACGCAGCGAATCGGGCAGGTCGCCGTGGTATTCCTTCAGCGGTACCTGCACGTTCTCGCCGACGGTGAGCGAGGAGAACAGCGCGCCGTCCTGGAACAGCACGCCGGTATTGCGTTCGATCGCGCGGCGCTGGTCGGCATCGTCGCTCAGTGCGTTCAGTCCGAGCACTTCGATCTCGCCCGCCTGCGGTTCGCGCAGGCCGAGGATCGCGCGCATCAACACCGACTTGCCCGTGCCCGAGCCGCCGACGACGCCCAGGATCTCGCCGGGCCTTACGTCCAGGTCCACGCCGTCGTGCACGATCTGTTCGCCGAAGCGGTTCACCAGGCCGCGCACGCGCACGATCGGCTGCTCCTCGTCGCGCTTGGGGCAGCGGGGATGCAGCGCGTTCAAACGTTCATCTCCATGAACCAGATCGCGAAGAAGGCGTCGAGGATGATCACCATCGAGATCGACTGCACCACGCTGGAGGTCGTGCGTTCGCCGACCGACTGCGCGGTGCCTTCCACCTGCAAACCTTCCAGGCAACCGATCAGGCTGATCAGCAGCGCGAACACCGGCGCCTTCGCCAGCCCGACGAGGAAGTGCCGAAGTTCCATCGTCTCGTGCATGCGCGCCAGGTACTGCTGCGGCGGGATATCGAGGCTGTACGCACCAACGGTGAGTCCGCCGAGCAGTCCGAACACCATCGCGATGAACGTCAGCAGCGGCAACATCACCAGCAGTGCGAGCATGCGCGGAATGACCAGCAGGTCGATCGGGTCCATGCCCAGCGTGCGGATCGCGTCCACTTCCTCGCGGCTGACCATCGCACCGATCTGCGCGGTGAACGCGCTTGCGGTGCGGCCGGCCAGCACGATGGCGGTAAGCAGCACCGCGAACTCGCGCAGGAACGAAATGCTCACCAGCTCGACGACGAAGATCTCCGCGCCGAAGTCGCGCAGGATGTTCGCGCCCAGGAACGCCACCACCGCGCCCACCAGGAAACACAGCAGCGCGACCAGCGGCACGGCATCCAGGCCGACCTGCTCCATGTGGAAGACGGTCGCGGTGGGGCGGAAGCGACCGGGTTCCTTGAACATGCGCAGCAGCTTGACCTGCGTCTCGCCGAGGAACCCGATCAGCGCCAGCGCTTCCTTCCAGTTGTTGTGCACCGCGCGGCCCAGGCGCGCGAGCGCGGCGCTCACGCCGTATTCGCGTTTCTTGCGCGGGCGGTCGTCGGCCACGTCCTCGATCGCCGACACCAGCGCCTGGTGGGACTCGTGGAAGGTGAGCACGTCGAAGTCCAGATCGTTGCGCCGGGCGAAGCGCAGCAACTGCAGCACGCCGACCGAGTCCAGCCGCTCCACGCCGGTGGCGTCGATCGCATCGATCCCGGCAGGAACCGACTTCAGCGCGGCACCGATGTCCCCGGCGAAGTCCAGCGTCCACGAGCCGGACAGCCGCAACCGCGACGGCGCCCGGCCATCGGCGTCGATCTGCGGCGGGTGCGCGGTCGTTTCCGTCATCAGCGGGCCCTGGAAGCTGCGGCGAGGATAACAGCCTCCGTATCGCGACCGCTGCGAAAGCCACGCGAAGGCGCCGCCCGCTGCCAAGCGGCGCGGCCGCATGCGATGCTTCGCGCATGTCGAATCCGCCGCCCCTGAGCGCCGCCAGCTACGCCGCACGCATCAACTTCGTGATCGAGCTGGCCGAGCGCCTGCACGCCTACGGCACCACCGCGCAGCGCCTGGAGGGCGCGATCAGCGCGGTCGCGCAGCGCCTGCGGCTGGAGTGCGAACCCTGGTCGAACCCGACCGGCCTGATCCTCACCTTCGCCGATCCGCAACGTCCTCCGGGCGAGAGCGACACCACGCGCGTGATCCGTCTGCCGCCCGGCGAGAACGACCTGTACCGGCTGGCCGAAACCGATCGCATCGCCGAAGACGTGATGGCCGGCCGGCTGGGCCTTGCCGAGGCGCATGCGCAGATGAGCGCGCTCGACAGACCGCCGACGCGACGTTTCCGCGCCATGCAGGTGGCGGCCTACGGGCTGGCGGCGACCGGCATTGCCGGCCTGTTGCGACTGCCCTGGCTCGACATCGGCGTGGCCGGCGTCAACGGATTGCTGATCGGCGTGCTGGTGCAATGGTCGGAGACGCATCCGCGCTTCAAGGAAGCGCTGGAAGCGGTGACGGCGATGTTCGCCGCGACCGTGACCTTGCTGGTGGCTTCGTTCGTGGCACCGTTGAACCAGAACACGGTGATCATCGCCTCGCTGATCGTGCTGCTGCCCGGCATGGCGCTGACGAATGCGGTGAACGAACTCACCAGCCAGCACCTGGTGTCGGGCACGGCGCGATTCGCCGGTGCGTTGACGACGGTGCTCAAGCTCGCCATCGGCACGGTGATCGCGCTGTATCTGGCGGACCTGATCGGCCTGCATGCGCAGGTGCGCGCTTCGCGCCCGCAGCCGGAATGGGTGGAGTGGGGCGCGCTGGTACTGGCGGCGTTCGCCTTCGCGGTGCTGTTCCGCGCGCACCGGCGCGACTATCCCAAGGTGATGGCCGCCGCCGCCAGCGGATACCTCATCTCGCGTTACGGCGGGCAGGCGTTCGGCAATCCGGCGGGCATCTTCCTCGCGGCGCTGGTGCTGACGGCCGCCGGCAACGCCTACGCGCGCTGGTGGAACCGGCCCGGCGCGATCCTGCGCGTGCCCGGCATCATCATGCTGGTGCCCGGCAGCGTGAGCCTGCGCGGCTTGCTGACGCTGATCCAGCAGCAGGACATCGACGCCGGCCAGGCGGCATTGCTGGCTGTGCTTAACATCCTGCTGGCGCTCATCGCCGGCCTGCTGTTCGGCAACCTGCTGCTGCCGTCGCGGCGGAACCTCTGAGGGGTTTGGCCGCTTTCGCGTGACCATGAAAAAACCCCGGTCGCCCGGGGTTTTCGGTTTCGAACCGGATCCTGCGATCAGCGGATCAGGAAATCCTCGATTTTCTTCCCCGCGCTGATCTGCGCCGCCATCCAGCGCGGCGGTTTGCCGCGGCCAGCCCAGGTTTCGGACGGATTGGCGGGATTGCGATACTTCGGCGCGACCTTGCCGGTGCTCTTGCCGGCCTTGCGCGACGGCGCCTTGGCGGCCTTGGCCGGCTTGCGTTCGGCCGGTGCCGAGCCACCGAACAACTCGGCGATGGAATAGCCTTCGGCCTTGGCCAGCTGCGTGAGCTTCTTGCGAACCACCGCGATCGGCTTGCGCTTGCTCAGCGTGGTCTTGCGCTTCTTGGCCTGGTTGATGAGCGCGTCGAGTTCCTTCGCCGACAGGGATTCGAGGTTGATCGACATGAGGCCTCCGGGGTGGCGGGGATTTTCGGCGGATTATCGGGAGGATTATCGAAGTCGATAATCGGCGGGTTTTCCCGATGATAGTCGCCGGACTCGCGCGGCGTAAATGCGGGGCGTGTCGTGTCCCTTTCCCGTTGCGGCGACCGAAGGGAGTGCACAGAGCTGAGAGGGGCTGGCGCCAAGCGCCAAAAAGGGCGGCCGCTGCGCGAAAAGCCGTCCCCTCTCCCTCGCCGCTGCGCGGCTTTCCCTCTCCCGCAAGGGGAGAGGGGTTTGAGTATCGCGGGCGGCGATTACTTCCCGAACTTCGCGAACACGCCCGCGCGGTCGAGGTTTTCCGCCTCGGTGGCGAGGCGGTGGCGGTATTCGAACGTGCCCGCCGCCAGACCGCGTTCGGAAACCACGACGCGGTGCGGGATGCCGATCAATTCCATGTCGGCGAACATCGCGCCCGGGCGCAGGCCGCGGTCGTCCAGCGCGGTCTCGATGCCGGCGGCATTGAGGTCGCGATAGAGCGCCTGCGCGGCCTCGGCCACGGCCGCGTCGTTCTTCGGGTTGATCACGCACACCACCGCCTGCCAGGGCGCCATCGCCTCCGGCCAGACGATGCCGTTCTCGTCGTGGTTCTGCTCGATCGCCGCTGCCACTATCCGCGACACGCCGATGCCGTAGCAGCCCATCACCGGCGTGGTGGCCTTGCCGTTGGAATCGAGCACGGTGAGCTTGAGTGCTTCGGCGTACTTGCTGCCGAGCTGGAACACGTGGCCCACCTCGATGCCGCGCGCGATCGCCAGCGTGCCGCGGCCGTCGGGCGAGGGATCGCCTTCCAGGACATTGCGGATGTCGGCCACGACGTCGGCTTCGGGCAGGTCGCGGCCCCAGTTCACGCCGGCCAGGTGGAAGCCCTTTTCGTTCGCGCCGACGACGAAGTCGGCCATCGCCGCGACGCTGCGGTCGGCGATGATGCGGATGGCCTTCTTCGGCTGCACCGGGCCGAGGAAACCGGGCTCGCTGCCGAGGTGTTCGAGGATCTCGGCTTCCGACGCCAGGCGATAACCGGCCAGGCCTTCGATCTTGCCCAGCTTGACCTCGTTGACCGCGTGGTCGCCGCGCACCAGCGCCAGCACGAACTGCGCGGTGCCTTCGGCGTCGGAGCCCATGACGGCCACCGACTTGACCGTGCGATCGAGCGTGATGCCCATCAGCGCGGCGACGTCCTCGCAGGTCTTCTGGTGCGGCGTGTCGACCTTGCGCATCGCTTCGCCCGCCGCGGCGCGCGGGCCGGGCGAGATTGCTTCGGCCAGCTCGACGTTGGCGGCGTAGTCGGAACCGTCGGAGAAGAAGATCGCGTCCTCGCCCGAATCGGCGAGCACCTGGAACTCGTGCGACACCGCGCCGCCGATCGCGCCGCTGTCGGCCGATACCGCGCGGAACTTCAGCCCCAGGCGCGTGAAGATGCGGCCGTAGGTGTCGTACATGTTCTTGTACTCGCGGCCCAGGTCCTCGTCGCTGACGTGGAAGGAGTACGAGTCCTTCATCAGGAACTCGCGTGCGCGCATCACGCCGAAGCGCGGGCGGATCTCGTCGCGGAACTTGGTCTGGATCTGGTAGAAGTTGACCGGCAGCTGCTTGTAGCTGGACAGCTCGTTGCGCGCGAAGTCGGTGATGACTTCCTCGTGCGTGGGGCCGTAGCAGTACCAGGCTTCCTTGCGGTCCTGCATCTTCAAAAGCTGGCCGCCGAACTTCTCCCAGCGGCCGGTTTCTTCCCACAGTTCCTTGGGCTGCACCGCCGGCATCAGCACCTCGATCGCGCCCGCGGCGTTCATTTCCTCGCGCACGGCGCGTTCGACCTTGCGCAGCACGCGCAGGCCCAGCGGCGACCAGGTGTACAGGCCGGCGGCGAGCTTGCGGATCATGCCGGCCTTGAGCATCAGCTTGTGGCTGACGATTTCGGCCTCGGCGGGGGTTTCCTTGCTGGTGTGGAGGTGGAACTGCGACAGGCGCATCGGCGTGGGGCTTTCGAACGTGAGGGAAGCGGCCATTCTGCCATGCATGGCCGGCCCCGCCGGAGGCCCGGAAACGACGAAGCCGGCCCGCGAGGGGGCCGGCTTCGACGGTATGCGCTGCGGATCAGCTGCCGCTGGAGACGGCCGTGCTCTCGCAATAGGTCTTGATCTGGGCTTCGGCCAGCGCGGTGCGGTTGGCGCGTTCGCTGTCGTTGAGGCTGCGGTCGGGCTTGCCGTCCTTGTCCTCGTCGATGCCGACCTGGCCACCGCCCTGGAGCACCGACAGGTTGCTGCGGGCGTTGGTGCAGTTGGCATTGGCGGCCACCGGCTTGGCTGCCGGCTGAGCGGCCGGCGCGGTGCCGTCCTTGGTGGCGAGGTTGCGACCCTTGATGTCCTGGCCCGGCGGCGGTGCGTCGGAGTAGTGGGTGACGCCCTTCTCGTCCTTCCACTGATAGACCTTGGCAGCGAAGGCCGGGGTGGCGAGGAGCAGGCTCAGGCCGGCCACGAGGCCGGGCAACAGGCGGAACGTCTTGGACATGCGGGGCTCCGGGCTCGGTCGGGCGGGGGAATGGCGCGATTGCAGCACCGCGCCGGGCCCCAGGCAAGCGCCCGCCTCCGGGAGTGTACGCATATGTGGAGGCGGTCTCGTTGTGTTCCGGCACCCGTCGCCGCATGAAGGTGCCGGTCGAAGGGCCGATCGTCTTACACTTTCCTGTCGCGGTCCGCCGCGAGAGCCCCCTCGCCCCATCCGAGATGCCGACAGCCCCCCACATGGACGACACGCAACAGCCCCCGCGACCGCGCGGCCGCGGGATCTACCTGCTGCCCAACCTGTTCACCACCGGCGGCCTGTTCGCCGGCTTCTACGCGATCATCGCCGCGACCCAGGGGCGGTTCGACGACGCCTGCATCGCGGTGTTCGTGGCGGGCATCCTCGACGGGCTGGACGGACGCGTGGCGCGCCTGACCAACACGCAGAGCGAGTTCGGCGTGCAGTACGACTCGCTGGCCGACCTGGTCAGCTTCGGCCTCGCCCCGGCGCTGGTGATGTACCACTGGGCCTTGCAGGAGATGCGGCTGGACGGCGCGATCCCCGGCAAGATCGGCTGGGTGGCGGCATTCCTCTACGCCGCGTGCGCCGCATTGCGGCTGGCGCGCTTCAACTCGCAGGTGGGGCAGGTCGACAAGCGCTGGTTCATCGGCCTGGCCAGTCCAGCCGCGGCGGGCCTGGTCGCCAGCTTCGTATGGACGTGCCACGACCTGGGCTACAGCGGCGAACAACTGCGCTACCTCGCGCTCGGCGTGACCATCACCGCCGGCCTGCTGATGGTCAGTCGCCTGCGTTACTTCAGCTTCAAGGGTGGCGGTCCGCGCCACGATCGCGTGCCGTTCCTCGCCATCGTCGTGGTGCTGGCGGTGGTCGTCGGCATCGCGATCGATCCGCCACGCGTGCTGCTGGCGATCGGTGCGCTGTATGCGTTGTCCGGGCCGGGTTATGCGATCTTCCGACGCATCCGCCGACCGGCCGTCGAGGCGGCGCCATGAGCGAGCTGTGGACCGCCGAGCAACGCGAATGGCTGCACGCCATGGGCCATGCCGTGTGGTCCGTCGCCTCACCCGAGGCGCGTGCGGCGGAATCGCGGCCCGAAGAACCTTTGGCCGATTCTCCGCGCGGTGGCGGTGCCATGCGCGAAGCGGCGGCGCTGCTCGCGCGCGAGGAACGCCCGGCGTCGCGTTCCGCGCCCCGCACCGCAGACCGGCTGATGCAGGCCCTGATGCGTGCCGCGGCCGGTGTCGATGAAGCAACGCTCGCACGGATGGTCGACGACGTCTCCGCATTGCGCGGCAACGCCGCCGCCAAGCGCGCGCTGTGGCCGCGCCTGCGCGCGTTGCGCCGGACGACGCAGGCATGAACGCGCGCGCCTCCGACGCGAACCACCGCCCGCTGCAAGGGGCGTTGCGACCGATGCGCGAGGACGACCTGGACGCGGTGCACGCGGTGGAGATCCGGGCGTACGAATTTCCGTGGACGGTCGGCATCTTCCGCGACTGCCTGCGCGCCGATTACCCGGCCTGGGTGATGCAGCACAACGGGCGCATCATCGGTTACTTCCTGATGAGCATCGCCGCCGACGAAGCGCACGTGCTCAACATCTGCATCGACCCGGCCTTCCAGGGCCAGGGGCACGGCCGCCAGCTGCTGCGTGCGCTCATGCACGTCGCGCGCGGCCGCAAGGCCGAACGCGTGTTCCTGGAAGTACGCCCCTCCAATGCCGGGGCGATCGCGCTCTATCACTCCGAAGGCTTCAACGAGATTGGCCGCCGCCCGCGCTACTACCCGGCGCGCGACGGCCGCGAGGATGCGCAGGTGATGGCCATCGAGCTGTTGCCGCCGGAGTTGTAATCGACGGCGAGCCCCTTCGCGACCGCAAAGCTGGCATGCTCGCGGGCAGGGACATGACAGGGGAGTGGAGCATGCGTCGTTCGCACGGATCGCTGCTGTTCGCGCTGGGCCTGATCGCCCAGATGGGCCCGCTCCTGGCCGGTGAGCCCGGCACGGACGCGACCGATCTGGAGCGTGTCGAGGTGATCGATACCCGCGTGCCCATCGTCTGGGAATCGCCTGGTTGCGACCACGAGAAGCTCGGCACGGTGGAAGTCAGCGCCGGCGAGAAGGTCAGCGAGATCACCCATGATCCCAGAGTGCCCACGGTCGAGTACGGCCTGGCCATGGACAAGCTCGCCGATGCCGCGCAGGACAAGGGCGCCAATGCCGTCGTGCTGCGCTTCCACCAGGGCGTGTACTTCACCTACAACGGCAAGCGCAGCCGCAAGCCGGTGTACGTGAAGCTGCGCGGTGGCGCGATCCGCATGACTCCCGAAGCGCTGGCGCAATGCCCGCTGAAGCCGGTGAAGCTGGCGGAACTGGAAGCGCGCTCGCGCGGCAAGCCGGAAAGGGCCTTCTCGAACGATGTGTATGCGAAGGATTGAAAGGCCGCGAACGCAAGATGCGATCTCACGCCGCGTCCGCCCGGAACCGAAGTCGGAGTAGGGACGGGCCCGCAATAACGCCGTGATCCCGGTTGCGCCCAGCGGCGTAACCGGGTCCCGTAAAGCCTCAGCCCAGCTTTGCCCGCTGCGACGCCAGCGCTTCGCGCTGCAGGTTCCAGTCGGCCAGGCGCTTGCGCTCCTGTTCTACGACGGCGGGCGGTGCGTTGGCGACGAAGGTCTCGCTGGCCAGCTTGTTGTGGCACTTGGCGATCTCGCCGTCGACGCGCTTGAGTTCCTTGTCCAGACGCGCACGCTCGGCGCCGAGGTCCACCAGGCCTTCCAGCGGCACCAACAACTTCATCTCGCCCACCACCGCGGTGGCCGCGGCCGGCGCGGCATTGGCGTCGTCGAGCACGGCGATCGACTCCAGCCGCGTCAGGAAGCGCAGCTGCGAATCGAAGCGCGCCACGCGCTCGCGGTCTCCGGCGCTGCAATCGGCCACCAGCAGCGGCACGGTCTTGGACGGCGCGACGTTGAGTTCGCTGCGGATCTTGCGCAGCGCGGTGACCATCGCCTTGAGCCACTCCACGTCGGCTTCGGCGGAGGCGTAGTGCTGGCCCGCGAAGTCCGACGACTGCGGATAAGGACGCAGCATGATCGTCTTCTCGGAGACGCCGAGCTTCGGCGCGACCTGCTGCCAGAGCTCTTCGGTGACGAACGGAACCAGCGGGTGCAGCAGCGACAGCAATCGCTCGAGCACGAACAGCAGCGTGTGGCGCGTGCTCGCCGCCGCCGCTGCGTCGTCGCCCTGCAGCGCGGGCTTGGCGAGTTCGACGAACCAGTCGCAGAACTCGTTCCAGGCGAACTCGTACAGCGCCTGCGCGAGCAGATCGAAACGGTAGGACGCGAAGTGCGTCTGCGCTTCGGCGGCGACCGTGGACAGGCGCGAGAGGATCCAGCGCTCGGCGTCGGTGCGCGGTTCGGGCGCGCCGGTGAACTGCGCGTCCTCGGTGTTCATCAGCACGAAACGCGTGGCGTTCCACAGCTTGTTGCAGAAGTTCTTGTAGCCCTCGGCGCGACCCAGGTCGAACTTGATGTCGCGGCCGTGCGTGGCGAGCGCGGCGATCGTGAAGCGCAGTGCATCTGCGCCGAAGGCCGGGATGCCTTCGGGGAATTCCTTGCGTGTGGCCTTCTCGATCTTCTCGGCCAGCTTGGGCTGCATGAGGCCGGTGGTGCGCTTGGCCAGCAGGTCGTCGAGCGAGATGCCGTCGATCAGGTCCAGCGGATCGAGCACGTTGCCCTTCGACTTCGACATCTTCTGGCCCTGCGCGTCGCGGATCAGGCCGGTGATGTAGATGTCGCGGAACGGCACGCGCCCGGTGAAGTGGTCGGTCGTCATGATCATGCGAGCGACCCAGAAGAAGATGATGTCGAAACCGGTGACCAGCACGCTCGACGGCACGTAGCGGTCGAAGCCGCGCTCGTCCATCCGCGCCTGGTTCGGCCAGCCCATCGTCGAGAACGGCCACAGCGCGGAGGAGAACCAGGTCTCCAGCACGTCGCTGTCCTGCGACAGGTTCACGCCGGCGCCGAGGCCGTGCTTGGCGCGCACTTCCTCTTCGCTGCGGCCCACGTAGATGTGGCCGTCGTCGTCGTACCACGCCGGGATGCGGTGGCCCCACCAGAGCTGGCGGCTGATGCACCAGTCCTGGATGTTTTCCATCCAGTGGCGGTAGGTGTTGATCCAGTTCGGCGGGACGAACTTCACGTCGCCCTTTTCGGCCAGTTCGAGGCCGCGCGCGCCGAAGCCGTCCATCTTCACGAACCACTGGTCGGTGAGGTAGGGCTCGATCACCTGGTTGGTGCGGTCGCCGCGCGGCACCTGCAGCTTGTGCGGCTTGGTTTCCACCAGGCGGCCTTCGGCTTCCAGATCGGCGAGCACGACCTTGCGCGCCTCGTAGCGATCGAGACCGCGGTACTTGTCGGGCGCGTTGTCGTTCACCGCCGCATCGGGGGTGAAGATGTTGATCATCGCCAGGCCGTGGCGCTGGCCGACGGCGTAGTCGTTGAAGTCGTGCGCGGGCGTGACCTTCACCACGCCGGTGCCGAATTCACGATCGACGTAATCGTCGGCGATGACCGGGATTTCGCGGCCGGTCAGCGGCAGCGTGACGGTCTTGCCGATCAGATGCGTGTAGCGCTCGTCGAGCGGATGCACCATGACGGCGACGTCGCCGAGCATGGTTTCCGGACGCGTGGTGGCGACGACGAGCTCGCCGCTGCCGTCGGTCAGCGGATAGCTGATCGACCACAGGAAACCGTCCTCTTCTTCGTTCACTACTTCCAGGTCGGAGATCGCGGTCTTCAGCACCGGGTCCCAGTTGACCAGGCGCTGGCCGCGGTAGATCAGGCCTTCTTCGTGCAGTCGCACGAAAGCCTCGACCACGGCTTCGGCGGCCATCGGGTCCATCGTGAAGACGCTGCGCGACCAGTCGCCGGACGTACCCAGGCGGCGCATCTGCCGCTCGATGGTGTCGCCGGACTGCTGCTTCCACTCCCAGACCTTCTCGATGAAACCGTCGCGGCCGAGCTGGTCCCGCGTGATGCCTTCGCGTCCGAGGTTGCGCGCGACGACCATTTCCGTCGCGATGCCCGCGTGGTCGGTGCCCATCTGCCACAGCGCATCGAAGCCGCGCATGCGGTGGTAGCGGATCAGCGCGTCCATCAGCGTGTGCTGGAACGCGTGGCCCATGTGCAGCGTGCCGGTGACGTTGGGCGGCGGCAGCAGGATCGAGTACGGCTCGCCCTCGCCGCGCGGCTGGAATACGCCGCTGCGCTCCCACTCTTCGTACAGGCGGGTTTCGAACTGCTTGGGATCGTAGGAGGAGGCGAGGGACATGGGAGCGGGGATTCGATATTCGGGATTCGGGATTCGTAAGAGCGCCGGCCGGGTGGGGCGAATCTCGAATCCCCAATCCCGAATCCCGGCACTTACATGTCGTACTTCTTCAATTCCAGTCCGCGCGCCTGGTACTGCTTCCAGCGCTCGCGCAGCGGGCCGCGCGCGGAGTCGTCGGCGGGTACCACTTCGAGCACGCGCTCGAAGCTGCCGTTGACCGGGTCGTCGCGCAGATTGATCACCAGTGCACGCATCGGCGTGTCGCTGTCGGGCGTGGCGATGAGGACGGGGGTGAGCTCGTCCTCTTCATCGCCGGCCACCTGGTGCGGGATGTACGCGTCGGCGTCGAATTCCCACATCAGTTCGTCCAGCCGCTGCGCCTGTTCGTCGTCACGCGCCAGCACCAGCGTCCACAGATTGGCGTCGTGCGCCTTGCGCGCCAGTTCGCACACCAGCAGGAGCGGCTCCTCGCGGAAGCGCTCCTTCTGGATCAGGTAGAAATCGGCACGCGCCATAGATGGGATTCGTGATTCGGGATTGGAGATTCGCAAAGGCGGGATGCGGGCGGTGGGACTCGCGAGCGGTTTGCGCTCTTGCGAATCCCGAATCCCCAATCTCAAATCCCGGTTCGGTCCAGCAACCATTGGCTCAGCAGGCCGACCGGTCGGCCGGTCGCCATGCCGCGCTTGCCTTCGTCCGACGCGGAGCCGGCGATGTCCAGGTGCGCCCAGCGCTGGCCTTCGGCGAAGCGGCCGAGGAAGCAGCCGGCCGTGATGGCGCCGGCCCAGCGGCCGCCGATGTTGTAGACGTCGGCGAAGCTGGATTCCAGCAGCGTCTGGTACTCGTCCCACAACGGCAGGCGCCAGGCGCGGTCGAACACGTTCTCGCCGGCGTCGATGAGTTCGGCGGCCAGGTCGTCGTGCTTGCTCATCAGGCCCGAGGCGAACTTGCCCAGCGCGACCATGCAGGCGCCGGTGAGCGTGGCCACGTCGACCAGCGCCTGCGGTTCGAAACGCTGCGCGTAGGTCAGCGCGTCGCACAGGATCAGGCGGCCTTCGGCGTCGGTGTTGCCGACTTCGATCGTCTTGCCGGACATGCTGGTGAGCACGTCGGACGGACGGTACGCGTCGGCGTCGGGCATGTTCTCCACGGCCGGCACGATGACGACGAGGTTGATCGGCAACTGCATGCCCACCGCTGCGACGAAGGTGCCCATGACGGTGGCGCCACCGCACATGTCGTACTTCATCTCCTCGATGCCGCCCTGCGTCTTGAGGTTGATGCCGCCGGTGTCGAAGGTGATGCCCTTGCCGACCAGCACGAACGGCTTCGCGTCGCCGCCGTTGCTGTACTTCAGGACGATGAGCTTGGGCGGGTTGGCCGAACCGCGGCCGACGGCCAGCAGCGAGCCCATGCCCAGTTCGGTCATCTGCGCGACGTCGAGGACCTCGCACGACGCGGTCGGGAAGCGGCCGGCGAATTCCTGCGCCTGCTGCGCCAGGTAGGCCGGGTTGCAGATGTTCGGCGGCAGGTTGCCCAGCTCGCGCGAGAACTGCACGCCGGCGGCGATGGCCTGGCCGTGGGCCAGCGCGGTGGCATCCTCGCCCAGCACGGAGAACGTGCGCAGGCCCGGTTCTTCCTTCTTGCGCGAGGTGCCCAGCGTGGCGGTGTAGCGGTAGCAGGCGTGGTCGGCGGCGATCACGGCCTGGCGGATGTTCCAGGCGTTGTCGCGGCCGGCGACGGTGAGCTCGGACAGGGTGAACACCGCCGTCGCCACCGGGCCGCTGCGCAGCGTGCGGGCGGCATCGCCCACGGCCTTGAGGTACTGGGGCACGCCGAACTTGGTGGCATCGCCCAGGCCGATCACCAGCACGCGCGGCGCAGTCACGCCCGGCAGGTCGTGCAGCAGTGCGGTCTTGCCGGTCTTGCCGCTGGCGTCGCCGCGCTCGAGCAGCGCACGAATGCGGCCGCCGCTGGCCTCGTCGATGGCCTTCGCCGCGGGCGTCAGGCTGTTGTCGGCGAAGGCGCCGATCACGATGCAGTCAGTGTGGGCGGCGGCAGGCGCGTCGCGGTTCAGGTCGAATTCGAGGGCCATCCAACAGATTCCCGAAGCAGATTGAAGAGTCAGTTACGTACAATCGAGCGGTGAGGGGGATGTTTGTTCCCGGGCCGCGCGTTGCGCAGCCACCTCACGCCCTCGGACGAACCCCCGATTCTAGCAGGCCACCGAACCCGGCCCGCGGACCCGCGGGCTCCGGGGCTGGTGAAGGTTCAAGCGTATGCGGCGCGACGGCGCGGGCGGGCTTCCCGGCCCTGGCCGGCGAAGACGCGCCGCATGCGCCGGCTGCCCCACACTGGCCCGTCCCCCAACCCGATCGCACCCGGCCGAACCGACTCAATGCTCAAGCTGGACCGCTACCTCATCAGCGAATTCGCCCAGTCGATCTTCGCCACCCTGGCCGTGCTGCTGATCGTCACCGTCGGCGGCGCCTTCACCGACGTGCTGCAGGACATCGCCCGCGGCCGCGTGCCGGCTGGGCTGATGCTCGCCCAGCTCGGACTGGTGCTGCTCAAGTGGCTGCCGCTGATCCTGCCGCTGGCGCTGATGCTGGGCCTGATGATGGGCGTGGGCCGGCTTTATCGCGATTCGGAGATGCCGGTCATCTCCTCGATCGGCGTGGGCCCCAAGCGGATGCTCAAGCCGCTGCTGCTGGTCGTCGGTCCGCTCGTGGGCGTCGTGGCGGCCTGCTCGCTGTGGCTGGGGCCCTGGGCCGACCGCGTCTCCAGGCAGATGATCAACGACGCCAACCGCAGCCTGGTCATGGCCGGACTGGAGCCGGGCTCCTTCACCGGCATTCCCAACGGCGGCGGCGTGATCTACGTCTCCAACATGTCCAAGGACGGCAGCGGGCTGGAGAAAATCTTCGTCTACCGCGACGCCGGCGAGAACCGCATCGACGTGGTCACCGCCAACGACGGCAAGCTCACGGTCGATGAGGCGGGCCATCGTTACCTCACGCTCAACAAGGGCTTCCAGATCGAAGGCCAGCGCGAAGGCGCGCAGGACTTCCGCCTGCTGCGCTACGCGCGCAACGAAATCCTCCTGCCCGCCAACGAGATGCGTTACGACCCGGACGACCCGGAAACGCAGTCGACCCTCACCCTGCTCGGCGACAACAGCCGCGAGGCACGCGCCCAGCTGCACTACCGCATCGCCCCGCCGCTGCTGGCGCTGGCCTTCGCGCTGATGGCGGTGCCGCTGGCGCGCAGCATGCCGCGCCAGGCCCGTTACGGCCGCATCCTCATCGGCTTCCTCGCCTATCTGATCGGCCAGAACCTGATGACCGCCGGGCGCGGCTGGCTGGAAAGCGGCCGCATCGCCAGCGTCCTGGGGTTGTGGTGGCTGGTGGTGCCGATCATGGCGATCGCCCTGTGGCTGTACTTCACCGACGGTCGCCTGGGCCGGCGCAAATCCGCGGCCGCAGTCACGGGGGCGACGCCATGAAGCCGTTCCCGAAGCTCCACGACCTCTATGTCGGCCGCACCGTGTTGGGCACGGTGGCGCTGACCTGGGCGGTGCTCGGGGGCCTGGACGTGATGCTCGGCCTGGTGAGCGAGTTCGGCGACATCGGCAAGGGCAAGTACGGCCTGTCCGAAGCCTTCGTCTACATGGCGCTCAGCGTTCCGCGACGCCTGTATTACCTGTTCCCGTACGCGGCGGTGATCGGCTCGCTGATGGCGCTGGGCCAACTGGCCGCGACGTCTGAGCTGACCGCGCTGCGCGCGCTCGGCCTGTCGCGTCGCCGACTGGGCCTGGCGGTCGCGGGCGCGTTGGCACTGCTGACGGCGCTGATGGTCATCAACGGCGAGAGCATCGCGCCGTGGACGCAGCAGCGTGCCGACGCACTGAAGGCGAACGCCAAGTCCGGCAACACGGTGATGGCGCAGTACAGCGGCCTGTGGGCGCGCGAGGGCGAGACCATCCTCAGCGCGGCCGGCGGACAGGAACGCGAGCGCAATGGCGACCGCTGGCTCGAACTGCACGGCGTCACGCTGTTCGAGTTCGCGCCCGATGGGCACATGCATTCGATGGCTTACGCGCGCATCGCCGAACACCGCCCCGGCGGTTGGCTGCTGCGCGACGTGACCCGCACGCATTTCGAGGAACGTTCGGTCCGCCAGGAAAAAATCCCGGAGGAGCGCTGGAAGTCGCAGCTCGACGCCGCCGCGTTGTCGGCGGGGACCGAACGACCGCGCTATCTCTCCGCGATGGACCTGCGCAATGCGATCCAGTACCGCAAGCGCAACGACCTGGATGCGTCGGAGTTCGAAGAGCACTACTGGGGCCGCTGGTTCTACCCGATCAACGTGCTGGCGCTGTGCCTGGCGGCCGTGCCGTTCGCCTTCGGCACGCTGCGCAGCGGCGGCATGGGCAAGCGGTTGTTCATCGGCATCGTGTTCTCGCTCATCTTCTGGCAGTTGCAGACACAAGCGGTCGGGTTGGCGAAGGTGGTGAAGTTCGATCTTCGGTTCGCCTACCTGCTGCCAACGATCATCATGCTCGCGGTGTCGTACTTCCTGTTCAAACGCCGGTCGGGTTGAAGAAAAAAGGGCGCCGATGGCGCCCTTTTTTTGCGAGTAGATCAAAAGACGGCAGTGCGCTACTTCACCTGCTTCGCCATCCGCACCATCCGCGTCCCACTCGCGCGGTCGTGCCAGGTAAGGCGGTCGCGGTCGAACCACGCCCACCAAAAGCCCAGCCCGCCCAGAAGCAACGAGACGGTTCCGACGGCGTAACGCAGCCACAGCGCGCGCCACGTCGGCGAAGCAATCCCATCCGCACCCACCACCTTCAATCGCCACGGACGCATGCCCAGCGTCTGCCCGCCGCGGCGCCAGCTCGGCAACGCATAGGCGGCGGTGATGAGCCAGCACACCAGCCACAGCAGCCATTGCAGACCGCTGAAGGGCGCGATGTTTTCGCGGCTTGCATGCCCGCTCAGCGTGAAGCCGACGGTGAACACCAGCGAGGCGAGCATCCACAACGCGAGCACCGGCCACAGGTCGTAGACCATCGCGAGCAAGCGCCAGCCGATGAGCGCGGAAGGACGGGAAGAAGTGGGAGCCGATGCCATCGCATCAGGATAGCCGCTAAGCTGCGGCGATGACTGCACGCACGCCTGCGCAACGCCGCACCATCGCCATGGCGTTGCCGGAACTGGCCGATGCCGATGCGGCGCAGATCGGCCGCTTCCTCGATGCGATCTGGGCCGAGAACGGCCTCGCCCAGCCCACGCTGGACAGCTACCGGCGCGACCTCGAACTGCTCGCGCGCTGGCGTGGTTCACGCAATGGCGGGCTCGACGGGGCCGATCGCGCTGCGCTGTTCGACTACCTCGCCTGGCGTTCGAAGCAGGGCTATTCGCCCCGCAGCAATGCGCGCCTGCTGTCCGCGCTGCGTGCCTATTACGCGTGGCTGGTGCGCCGCGGCGCGCGAGGCGACGACCCGACCGCGCTGCTCGACCCGCCCAAGCTGCCGCGTTCGTTGCCCAAGGCCCTGGCCGAAAGCCAGATCGAGGCACTGCTGGCCGCGCCCGACATCGCCACGCCGCTGGGCCTGCGCGACCGCGCGATGCTGGAGCTGATGTACGCCGCCGGCCTGCGCGTGAGCGAGCTGGTGAACCTGCCCGCCACCGCGGTGAACCTGCGCCAGGGCGTGCTTCGCGTGATGGGCAAGGGAAGCAAGGAACGCCTGGTTCCGCTGGGCGAGGAAGCGCAGCACTGGCTCGAACGCTACCTGGCGCAGTCGCGCCCGCAGATCGCCGGCAAGCGCGCGTTGGCGCCGCTGTTCCTGGCCGTGAGTGGTGAGGTGCCGACGCGGCAGCAGTTCTGGCAACTGGTGAAGAAGTACGCCGCGTTGGCCGGCATCGATCCGGCGCGGATCAGCCCGCACGGACTGCGCCACAGTTTCGCCACGCACCTGCTCAACCACGGCGCCGACCTGCGCGCGCTGCAGATGCTGCTGGGGCACAGCTCGCTGTCCACGACGCAGATCTACACGTTGGTGGCGCGGGAGCAACTCAAGCAACTGCACGCGAAGCACCATCCTAGGGGGTGAGGCAGGCCGCTTACGCGGCACTGCCGCGTGGCCTGCCGAACGCCCGGCCATGGATGGCCGGGCCGGGCGACCCGGAGCCGGTCGCGTGCCGCCATGGACGGCAACGGCAACCAGCTCGAAGCCCTTGCATACGCGGCACTGCCGCGTGGCCTGCCGAACGCCCGGCCATGGATGGCCGGGCCGGGCGACCCGGAGCCGGTCGCGTGCCGCCATGGACGGCAACGGCAACCAGCTCGAAGCCCTTGCATACGTGGCACTGCCGCGTGGCCTGCCGAACGCCCGGCCAGGGATGGCCGGGCCGGGCGACCCGGAGCCGGTCGCGTGCCGCCATGGACGGCAACGGCAACCAGTTCGAAGCCCTTGCATACGTGGCACTGCCGCGTGGCCTGCCGAACGCCCGGCCATGGATGGCCGGGCCGGGCGACCCGGAGCCGGTCACGTGCCGCCATGGACGGCAACGGCAACCAGCTCGAAGCCCTTGCATACGCGGCACTGCCGCGTGGCCTGCCGAACGCCCGGCCATGGATGGCCGGGCCGGGCGACCCGAAGCGGGTCACGTGCCGCCATGGACGGCAACGGCAACCAGCTCGAAGCACTTGCATACGCGGCACTGCCGCGTGGCCTGCCGAACGCCCGAAGCCTCGCACTTCCCGCTTTCATCCCGGCGCAGGCCGGGACCCAGGCCCGCAGTCCCGCGGCCCCGGTGCATGGCCCCTCCGTTCCCCGCCAGAACCCTGCAGAACTTCCGCTCCTGAACACCACTCTCGCCTGGGACCAACGACACGCGCCCCGCCGCCCCTGCGTGCCACAATCGGCCATTCCCCCAGCGGCCCCGGGCTGCCCCGACAGGATTCCTGAATGAAGCGACTCGTCCTTGCCGTGCTCGGCGCCATCAGCCTCTCTGCCTGCGCCCAGGCGCCCAGCGGAACCGCCGCGCAGGCGCCCACCGCCGCGAGCGCTCCGGTGAAGCAGGCCGCCGCGCCCAAGCCGGCCGCGGGAACGCCGGAGGCTCGCGCCATCGAGGCCGTGCGCAGGCTCAACCCGCAGGTCCAGGTCGATCACGTGACCGCCGCGCCGATGCCCGGCTTCCGCGAGGCCATCGTCAGCGGCCAGGTCGTCTATGTCAGCGACGACGGCCGCTACCTGTTCCTGCCCGGTTCCGGCGGCGCGCTGTTCGACGTCGCCGCGAAAAAGAACCTGAGCGAGGACGCGATGGCCGCCGTGCGCCGCGACCTGCTCGGCACCATTCCCACCAGCGAGCGCATCGTCTTCTCGCCGGCCAAGCCCAAGTACACCGTCACCGTCTTCACCGACGTGGAGTGCGGCTACTGCCGCAAGCTGCACAGCGAGATCGCCGAATACAACCGGCAGGGCATCGCCATCGAATACCTGGCCTTCCCGCGCATGGGCCTGGGCAGCGAGGACTACCGCAAGATGGTTGCCGTGTGGTGCGCGCCGGACCGCCGCAAGGCGCTGACCGATGCCAAGAACGACCGCGGCCCGACCAAGGCCGACTGCAAGTCGAGCGTGAACCAGCAGTACGACGTGGGCCAGCGCGTCGGTCTGACCGGCACGCCGATGATCCTGACCCGCGAGGGCGTCCAGCTCGGCGGCTACATCCCGCCGGCCGCCCTGCGCGAGGCGCTGGACAAGCTGGCGGCAGAGCAGGCGCATACCGCCTCGGCCACGCCCGCCAAACCGGGCGCCTGAAACCTCCGACAGACCCACCGACGCCGCCCCTACGGGCGGCGTCGGCGTTTCCGGACCCCACATCGGTCAGGTTCCGGCGTGGGGCAGGCGGGCGCTTTGAGTACAATGGCGGGCCCGACGTTGCACGGTTCCCCGGACATGATCGTCCTCGAGGGCGCTTCCGCCCTGTCGCCGTTCCGCCTGGAACGGCTCCAAGCCCGCCTGCAAGCCCTCCATCCGTCCATCCGCGTCCTCGGCGCCTGGCCCGTTTACTGGGTCGAGCCGGAGGCCGGTGCAACGCCCGATCCGGATGCGCTGCGTCGCATCCTCCAGGCCGAGCCCGCCGAGGCACCTCGCGCGCCGGAGGCGATTTCCCGCTACGTCACGCCGCGCCTGGGCACGCTTTCGCCCTGGGCGAGCAAGTCGACCGAGCTCCTCCACGGCGCCGGTCTGCCGGTCAAGCGCGTGGAGCGCGGCACCCGGTTCGACCTGACCGGCTGGCCGGCCGACGCGCCCACGCAGGGCGCGCTGGCGAAGGTGCTGCACGACCCGATGACCCAGTCGCTGCTGGACGCACGCGAGGACGCCGTCGCGCTGTTCTCCGTGCCGGCCCGCGGCGAACTGGAGCGCATCCCCCTGGTGGACCTGGAACTGGCGAACACGCGCCTGGGCCTGGCCCTGGCCGAAGACGAGATCGCCTACCTGCGCGAGCGCTACACCGCGCTCGGCCGGGAACCGGCGGACGTCGAGCTGATGATGTTCGCGCAGGCCAACTCCGAGCACTGCCGCCACAAGATCTTCAACGCGTCCTGGACCATCGACGGCGTCGAGCAGACCACGTCGCTGTTCAAGATGATCAAGCACACGCACGCGACCACGCCCGAGCACACGCTCTCGGCTTACAGCGACAACGCCGCGGTGGTGGAAGGCTACGCCAGCCGCCGCTTCCGTCCGGACCCGCTCACGCACGCGTACCGCGAGGAAGCGCAGGTCGATTCGGCCTTCGCGATCAAGGTCGAAACCCACAACCATCCCACCGCGATTGCGCCGTTCCCGGGCGCATCCACCGGCAACGGCGGCGAGATCCGCGACGAAGGCGCGACCGGGCGCGGCGGCCGTCCCAAGGCCGGCCTGTGCGGTTTCAGCGTCTCGCACCTGCGCATCCCGACGCTGCCGCAGCCGTGGGAACGCGAGCGTTCGCTCAACCCGCGCATGGCCTCGGCGCTGGAAATCATGCTCGACGGCCCGATCGGTGCCGCCGCGTTCAACAACGAATTCGGCCGCCCGAACTTGGCGGGTTACTTCCGCAGCTTCGAGCTCGACGAAGGCACGCACGCCCGCGCGTACGACAAGCCGATCATGCTCGCCGGCGGCCTGGGCGCCATCGACCGCGTGCAGGTGAAAAAGCTCGGCCTGCAGCCGGGCGATGCGGTGATCGTGCTCGGCGGCCCGGCCATGCTGATCGGCCTGGGCGGCGGTGCCGCCAGTTCGGTGGCCTCCGGCGACAGCCACGAGGAACTCGATTTCGCCAGCGTGCAGCGCGACAACCCGGAAATGGAGCGTCGCGCGCAGGAAGTCATCGACCGCTGCGTCGCGCGCGGCGAGGACAACCCCATCGCCACCGCGCACGATGTCGGCGCGGGCGGTTTGTCCAACGCGATTCCCGAACTGCTCCACGATTCCGGCCTGGGCGGCATCATCGACCTGGCCAAGGTGCCCAGCGACGATCCGTCGCTGTCGCCGATGCAGCTGTGGTGCAACGAATCGCAGGAACGCTACGTGCTCGGCATTCCCGCCGATCGCGTCGAAGAGTTCGCCGCGATCTGCGCCCGTGAGCGCTGCCCGTTCGCGGCCGTCGGCTTCGCCACGGCGGAAGAGCGCCTGGTCGTCGGCTACGGCGCCACGCGCGAGACGGCGCGCGAAGCCGGTCGCGACTGGCCGATCGACCTGCCCATGGACGTGCTGTTCGGCAAGCCGCCGAAGATGCACCGCGACGCGCGCCGCCCGCCCGCCGCGCCGTGGCCGGCGCTGCGCTGGGACGGCCTGGAACTGCGCGACGCCGCGCTGCGCGTGATGGCGCACCCGGCGGTCGCTTCGAAGAACTTCCTGATCACCATCGGCGACCGCACCGTCGGCGGCCTGACCGCGCGCGACCAGATGATCGGCCCGTGGCAGCTGCCGGTGGCCGATTGCGCGATCACCTTCGCCGGCTTCGACGGTTTCGTCGGCGAGGCGATGGCGATCGGCGAGCGCACGCCGCTGGCGTTGATCGACGCCGCCGCCGCCGCGCGCATGGCCGTGGGCGAGGCGATCACCAACCTGTGCGCCGCGCCGGTGGAATCGCTCAACCGCATCAAGCTGTCCGCCAACTGGATGGCCGCCGCCGGCCACGACGGCGAGGACGCGCGCCTGTTCGACGCGGTGAAGGCCGTGGGCCTGGAGCTGTGCCCGGAACTCGACCTCAGCATCCCGGTCGGCAAGGACTCGCTGTCGATGCAGGCGCAGTGGCATGCCGACGGCAAGGCGCACAAGTCGGTGTCGCCGGTGTCGCTGATCGTCAGCGCGTTCGCGCCGGTGGTCGACGTGCGCGCGCAGCTCACGCCGCTGCTCGCGCGCGAAGAAGAAAGCGAGCTGTGGCTGATCGGCCTGGGCGCCGGCAAGCAGCGCCTGGGCGGTTCGGTGCTGGCGCAGTGCCACCCCGAAGCGGCCGACGGCAACGGCACGCTGCCGGCGTTCGCCGGCGCGCTGGGCGTGCCTGACCTCGACAACCCGCAGCGCCTGCGCGACTTCTTCGAACTCATCCGCGACGCGCGCGAGGCCGGCATCGCCAAGGCCTACCACGACCGCTCGGACGGCGGCGCGTTCGCTGCGCTGTGCGAGATGGCGTTCTGCTCGCGCACGGGCCTGGACATCAACCTCGACGGCTGGGGCGACGATCCCTTCCGCACGCTGTTCAACGAGGAACTCGGCGCGATCGTGCAGGTGTCCGTCGAGGACCGCGCGGAGTTCGCCGACCTCGTCGCGCGTCACGGCCTGATCGACTGCGCCCAGCGCATCGCCAAGCCGACCACGGCGCCGGTGATCCGCGTGCGCGACGAAGGCAAGACGCTGGTCGAATGGCGCTGGGAAGAACTTTTCGACGCCTGGTGGGCCACCAGCCATGCGCTGCAGAAGCTGCGCGACAACCCGGAAGGCGCCGACGAGGAGCGCACGGTCGCGCGCGACTTCAACGCGCCGGGCCTGAAGCCGAAGCTGACCTTCGCTGCCGCCGACGACGTCGCCGCACCGTTCATCAACACCGGCGTGCGTCCGCGCGTGGCGATCCTGCGCGAGCAGGGCGTCAACGGCCAGGTCGAAATGGCGTTGGCGTTCACGCGCGCCGGCTTCGAAGCGGTCGACGTGCACATGAGCGACCTCATCGCCGGCCGCTTCGACCTGGCCGACTTCAAGGGCTTCGCCGCCTGCGGTGGCTTCAGCTACGGCGACGTGCTGGGCGCGGGTCGTGGCTGGGCGACGTCGGTGCTGGAGCGCAGCGCGCTGCGCGATGCCTTCGCCGCGTTCTTCGCGCGTGAAGACAGTTTCTCGCTGGGCGTGTGCAACGGCTGCCAGATGCTCTCGCAACTCAAGCCCATCATTCCGGGCGCCGAGCACTGGCCGAAGTTCCTGCGCAACCGCAGCGAGCAGTTCGAAGCACGCCTGGGCCTGCTGGAAGTCGTCGAGTCGCCGTCGCTGTTCTTCCGCGGCATGGCCGGCTCGCGCATCCCGGTGGCGGTGGCGCATGGCGAAGGTCGTGCGGATTTCGACAGCTCGCTGGACCAGTCGGCCGCGCACGTGTCGCTGCGCTACATCGACGGCAACGGCAACGTGGCCACGCGCTATCCGCTCAACCCGAACGGCTCGCCCGACGGCATCACCGGCCTGACCAGTGCCGATGGCCGCGCGACGATCCTGATGCCGCACCCGGAACGCACCCTGCGCAGCGCCAACCTGAGCTGGGCACCGGCCGAGTGGGGCGAGGATTCGCCGTGGATGCGGATGTTCCGCAACGCGCGGGTCTGGGTGGGCTGAGCGGCGTCCTTCGCTATGTCAGCCGCAATGGAAGCGGCTGTAGCAAGGGAAGCGCCATCCCTCTCGCCTTGAAGCGACCGTAGGGAGTGCAGAGCTGAGAGGGACAGGCCGCCGAAGACGACCAGGGAGAGGGGGCGCCGACGGAAAGCCCGCGCTTTGCGCGTCCCTCTTTCGGCGCTTCGCACCACCTTCTCAGCTCTGCACTTCCTACGGTCGCCCCAAGGAGAGAAGGAAGCTCCCTTTACTCCTGCGGCTTCACATTGAGATACGCGCCGGCGATGTGCAGCGTCGCCCACAGGTCTTCCGGTTCGATCGCCACCGAGCGGTCGAACATCTGCTCGGCCGTCTGACGGTCGCCCTTCAGCAGATACAGCGCACCGACTTCGGCGTAGGCGGCGGCATCGTCGTCGGTGCCCTTGAAGTAGCGCTGGAACAGGTCCTTCGCCTTGTCCCATTCGCCGGCCTCGCTGTAGACGCGGGCGATGCGGTAGACGTCGCTGTCCTCGTGCTTGCCGGCGAGGATCGCGTCGAAGATCGCCTGTCCGTCCGGCTTGTAGCCGCCCAGGTAATAGACGCGGCCCACCGCGATCTGCTCCCAACTGCCCTTGCCGGCCTGGATGCGGGCGACGGCGAGCAGTTCGCGGGCGGCGTCCTGGTTCTCCTTCGCGTGGTACATCGCGGTGGCGGTGCGCTGCTGCTTCTGTGCGGTGTAGCCGACGCCGGCGCCCGCGACGAACACGATCACGGCCGCGACGGCCGCGAGAGAGGTCTTCATGCGTGTTTCCCCTGGTGAATGGGGAGAGCCTACGCAAGCAGTGCCTGCGGCGCCAATGGGGGCGGGTGCGGTGAATGTCTCAATCGGTGCACCGGGCCCTGCCGCATGCGCGCTAACGTCGACGCCTGCCTGCTAAAGTCGGCGGGACCACAGCGGAGGAGGTCGGCAACGACCTGGAGAGCGTGAACGCAGTCGCCCACGACATCGCCATGGCCTCCGCCGCCGAGGAACGCATCGTCGATGCGCTGCTCGCCAGAGGACGCCTCAAGGACGCCGACCTCGTCCGCGCGCGCCGCCTGCAGGACGAGACGGGCGGCAGCCTGCTCGCATTGCTGGCGCGACTGGGCCTGGTGTCCGAGCGCGACCACGCCGAAACCTGCGCCGAGGTCCTTGGCCTGCCGCTGGTCAGCGTGAAGGACGCGCCGGAGCTGCCACCGGAAGGCGTCACGCTGTCCATGCGCTTCATGAAGCAGTTCGCCGTCTGTCCGGTCGGCGAGAGCGACAGCGCGGTCGACGTGCTCATGGCCGATCCGCAGGACCTCTACACGCTCGATGCCCTGCGCCTGGCCACCGGCCGCGACATCCGCCCGGCGGTGGCGCTGCGTTCGGAAATCGGTGACCTCGTCGAACGCTGGTACGGCCAGGGCCGCAGCGCGATGGGTGCCATCGTGGAAACGGCCGAAGGCGAGGGCGCCGGGGGCGACCTCGACGACGTGGAGCACCTGCGCGACCTCGCGTCCGAAGCGCCGGTGATCCGACTGGTGAACCTGATCATCCAGCGTGCCGTCGAGCTGCGCGCCTCCGACATCCACATCGAGCCGTTCGAGAATCGTCTGAAGGTGCGCTACCGCATCGACGGCGTGCTCAGCGAAGGCGAAAGCCCGCCGGCCAATCTCACCGCCGCCGTGATCAGCCGCATCAAGATCATGGCCAAGCTCAACATCGCCGAACGCCGCCTGCCGCAGGACGGCCGCATCATGCTGCGCGTGCAGGGCAAGGAACTGGACTTGCGCGTAAGCACCGTGCCGACCGCGCACGGCGAAAGCGTGGTGATGCGTTTGCTGGATCGCGAAACCGTCGTCTTCGATTTCAAGCGGCTGGGCTTCACCGACGCGTTCCTGCCGCAGTTCCAGAAAGTGCTGGACCAGCCGCACGGAATCCTGCTCGTCACCGGCCCGACCGGCTCGGGCAAGACGACCACGCTATACACCGCGCTGAGCAAGCTCAACACGCCGGACGTCAAGATCATCACCGTTGAAGATCCGGTGGAATACCAGATCGAAGGCATCAACCAGATACAGGCGAAACCGCAGATCGGGCTGGATTTCTCCCATGCGCTGCGCAGCATCGTGCGACAGGACCCCGACATCATCATGATCGGCGAAATGCGCGACCTGGAGACGTGCCGCATCGCGATCCAGTCCGCGCTGACCGGCCACCTGGTGCTGTCGACGCTGCACACCAACAACGCCGCCGGCGGTATCACGCGCCTGCTCGACATGGGCGTGGAGGATTACCTGCTCACCTCCACCGTCAACGGCATCCTCGCCCAGCGTCTGGTGCGCAGGCTGGAGCCGACGCATGCGCGGCGTTATCCGGCCTCGCCGGAAGAGATCGAGAAGTTCAACCTGCGCCGCTACCAGCCCGAAGGCGAGATCTTCCTGTACCACCCGATGCCGTCGCCGCTGTCGACGACCGGCTATCACGGTCGCACGACGATCATGGAATTCCTGGTGATGAACGACGAGCTGCGCCGCGCGGTGATGCGTCATGCGGGCATGGGCGAGATCGAGCAGATCGCGCGCCAGCACGGCATGCGCACGATGTACGAGGACGGCATCGCCAAGGCGCTGCGCGGGGAGACGACGATCGAGGAGGTTTTGCGCGTTACGGAGGATGCGTGAGCGTACTGATGTTGGCGGGAGCGTAGTCATCCCCTCACGTCATTCCCGCGGGAGCGGGAATTCAGCGACTTATCTTTCACGGACGAGAATGGAAAGGCAGCCTTGCGTTTATCTCCTGGCGAGTGGTCGAAACGGCACCTTGTACCTGGGCGTGACGAGCGATCCAGTCAAGCGCATCTGGCAGCACCGCGAGCATGTAGTCGAGGGGTTCAGTGATCGGTATGAAGTGACTCGTCTGGTCTGGTACGAAGCGCACGAGACGATGGAGTCGGCAATCACACGCGAGAAGCAGATCAAGAAGTGGCGGCGGCAATGGAAGATCGAGCTTGTCGAGGCGGGCAATCCCTATTGGCGTGACTTGTGGCCGGAGATGACAGGCGCGCAATCGCCTATTCGTCATCCTCGCCAAAGCGGCGATCAAGCGACCTGAGGCGCAAGGAAGTCACTGGATTCCCGCTTTCGCGGGAATGACGTGCAACACAGATGCGCTCTACCCGAATCCCGAATCCCGAATCCCGAATCCCGAATCCCGAATCCCGAATCCCGAATCCCGAATCCCGAATCCCGGCCGACAATGCCCCTCTACCACTACAAGGCGCTCAACCCGCGCGGCGAACTGCTCGACGGCCAGATGGAAGCCGGCACGAGCGCCGAAGTCGTCGCGCGATTGCAGGAGCAGGGGCATCTGCCGGTGGAGGCGAAACTCGCCAGCGAGGCGTCGGGTGCTTCGACGTGGCGCACGCTGTTCAAGCCCAGGCCCTTTGCGGGCGCACGCCTGGTGCAGTTCACCCAGCAGCTGGCGACATTGCTCGGCGCGGGCCAGCCGCTCGATCGCGCGCTGACGATCCTGCTCGAGTTGCCCGAAGACGAGGCCGCACGCCGCACCATCGGCGACGTGCGCGATGCCGTGCGCGGCGGCAGTTCGCTGTCTGCGGCGCTGGAACGCCAGCACGGCACGTTCTCGCGCCTGTACGTGAACATGGTGCGCGCGGGTGAAGCCGGCGGCAGCCTGCAGGAAACCCTCGCGCGCCTGGCCGATTACCTGGAACGCACGCGCGCCCTGCAAGGCAGGGTCGTCAACGCGCTGATCTATCCGGCGATCCTGCTGGTGATGGTTGGCGGCAGCCTGCTGTTCCTGTTCGGTTACGTGGTCCCGCAGTTCGGCGCGATGTACGAAAGCCTCGACGCCGAGCTGCCGCTGTTCACCCGCATCGTGCTCGGCATCGGCCTGTTCGTGCGCGACTGGTGGATCGTGCTGCTGGCATTGCCCGCGCTGGCGCTGTGGTGGTTTGACCGCAAGCGCCGCGATCCGGTATTCCGCGAAGCCTTCGATGCGTGGCTGTTGCAGCGACGCTTCGTCGGCGGCCTGGTGGCCAAGGCCGAGACCGCGCGCCTGGCGCGCACGCTCGGAACCTTGGTGCGCAACGGCGTGCCGCTGATCACCGCGCTGGGCATCGGCCGCAACGTGCTGGGCAACCGCGTGCTGGCGGCGGACGTGGAAGCGGCGGCGCAGGAAGTGAAGAACGGTATCGCGCTGTCCACCGCGCTCGGACGCGGCAAGCGCTTCCCTCGCCTGGCACTGCAGATGATCCAGGTGGGCGAGGAGTCCGGTGCGCTGGACGCGATGCTGGTGAAGACGGCCGAGACGTTCGAGCAGGAAACCTCGCTCGCGCTCGACCGCATGTTGGCGGCGCTAGTGCCGGTGGTGACGATCGTGCTGGCCGCGGTCGTCGGCATCGTCGTCATGGCCGTGCTGATGCCGCTGTATGGACTGACCAATGCGATAGGGTGATCGCGCTCACGCGGCAAGCGTTCTGCGCAGTCATGGAACTGAACGCCGTCCCGCGCAGTCACCCTGATACCCCTGCTTTGCGATCATCATTCGACCCACGTTCACCCCGGACGCCTTTCGACAAGGAACCCACATGCGCAATCGCCGCTCTTTGACCCGTTCGCCGTCGTCCGCCCGCCAGCGCGGCATGAGCCTGATCGAGATCATCATCGTGATCGTGCTGATCGGTGCGGTGCTGGCCTTCGTCGGCAGCCGCGTGCTCGGTGGCAAGGACCGTGGCGACTACAACATCGCCAAGGCGCAGGTGCAGACGATGGCGGGCAAAATCGAGTCGTTCCAGATGGACACCGGGCGCCTGCCGACCGCGCTGGATGAACTGGTCACCCAGCCCAGCGACGTCAACGGCTGGCTGGGTCCGTATGCCAAGCCGGCGGAATTGAAGGATCCGTGGGGCCACGCGCTGGAGTACCGCGCGCCGGGCGAGAGCGGACCGTTCGACCTGGTCAGCCTGGGCAAGGACGGCAAGCCCGGCGGCACCAGCGTCGACGGCGACATCAAGTACGAGTAAGCCAGACAGGTCCGGGGTCTTCCCATGCATCGTCGGGCACGCGGCGTTTCCCTGCTGGAGATGCTGCTGGTGATCGCGCTGATCGCCGCGATCAGCGTGCTCGCCCTGTCGGCAATGAGCGGCGGACGCGAAGGCCTGCAACTGCGCTCGCAAGCCAAGACGGTGGCGGCGGCGTTGCGCTTCACACGCACGCACGCCATCGCCACCGGACAGCCGCAGCGGTTCACGCTGGATCCGGCCAAACACGCGTGGACCGCGCCGATGGGCCGCAGCGGCGACATTCCGCCAAACCTGCGCATCACCTTCACCGGCGCGCGCGAAGTCCAGCCCAGGCGCAGCGAAGGCGCGATCGTGTTCTTTCCCGACGGCGCCAGCACCGGCGGTCGCGTGCAACTGGGTGCGCGCAAGGCGGCATGGAACATCGACGTCGCCTGGCTGACCGGTGAAGTGAAGCTCAAGCGCGCGCAGGTGTCGCAATGAGACGCGCCCAACGCGGTTACACGTTGCTGGAAGTGATCGTCGCCTTCGCCCTGCTGGCGATGGCGCTGACGTTGTTGCTGGGCATTCTCTCGGGCGCGGCGCGGCAGGTGCGCGTGTCGAGCGATGCAGGACGCGCGGCGTTGTATGCGCAGTCGCTGATGGACCAGGTCGGCGTGGGCGAACGCATCGCCGCCGGCCAGCGCGACGGCGAATTCGAGCAAGGCCGCTACCGCTGGCAGTTGCGTGTGTCGCCCTGGCGCGATGCCGCCGTGGCCGCGAGTAACCAACCGATGGCGATGGCCGCGCCGGAACTGTTCGAGATCACCCTGGCGATGCAGTGGGGAGACGGCCCGAACCAGCGCCTGCAACTGCGCACGCTGCGCATCGCCGCGGCCGGCAGCGGGGGCTCGCTGCCATGAGGCGCGCGCACGGCTTCACGCTCATCGAGGTGCTGATCGCGATGGTGCTGCTCGTGGCCGGTCTGGCGCTGGCGTTCGCCACGCTCGGCGCCGCCACGCGAACCGCGACGCGGGGCGAGGCGATGGCCGATCGCAGCGAGCGCATGCGCGCGGTCGAAGGTTTCCTGCGCACGCGCATCACCGGCTCGCGTCCGGTCGGTTTCGATTTCGACCAATCGCGCGCGGTGGCGGTGCGCTTCATCGGCGAGCCCGAGCGCATGCGTTTCGTCGCCGATCTGCCGGACTACCTCGGCCGCGGCGGCCCGTATCTGCACGACTTCACCGTCGAGGACGACGGCGACGGAGTCCGCATGACGCTGGCGTTGAACATGGTGCTGGCCGGCAAGACCGTGGAGGAACGCGACGCACGACCGCCGGAAGTGCTGGTCGATGGACTGCGTGAAGCGCGCTTCCGCTACCGCGCGCTGGACGAGGAAGGACGCCTGGGCGAGTGGCTCGACAAGTGGGAGGCAAGCGAACAACTGCCGCTGCTGGTCGAGGTCAGGATGATCGATCGCAACGGCGCCGCCTGGCCGCCGGTGGTGGTCGCGTTGCCGCTGGCGCCGGCCTTCAGCAGTTTCGCCGCGCCGGTGCAGACGCAATGAGTCGCGCGCGTACCCTGGTTCCCGTGCGTGGCGCCGCGTCGCGCGGTGCGGCGCTCATCCTGGTGCTGTGGCTGATCGTGCTGCTGACGGCGCTGATCGGCGGCTTCGCCCTCGCCGCGCGCGTGGAGGCCTTGCAGGGGCGCGTGCTGGTGCGCGGGCTGGTCGCGTCCAACGCCTCGCGCGCCGGGCTCGAATACGCGCTGACCCGCATTCCGCTCACCGATCCGCGCCTGCAATGGAAGCCCGACGGACGCCCCTACCGCTGGCGTTTCGGCGATGCGCAGGTGGAAGTGAAGATCGTCGACGAGAACGGCAAGGTCGATCTCAACCAGGCCGGGCATCCCCTGCTGTCGGCGCTGGTCCGCAAGGCCGGAGCCGAGCCGCAGCAGGCCGAGCGAATCGCTGCGGCGATCATCGACTGGCGCGACTCCGATCCGCTCACCCAGCCCGCAGGTGGCGCCGAGGACGGCGATTACGAAGCCGCCGGCCGGCCCTACGGGGCCAAGGATGCCGACTTCGAGAGCGTGGCCGAACTCCAGCAGGTGCTGGGCATGACGCCGGCGCTGTACGCGAAGCTGGAGCCGGACCTCACCGTCTTCAGTGGCCGTGCCCAGCCCGACCCGGCGTATGCCTCGGCGGAGGTGCTCGACGCGATGGGGATGAACGGCACCGACCTGGTTGCCCAGCGGCGAGGGCCGGGCGGTGGCCTTCCCGTGGACGGAGCCCTGCCAGGTGCGAACATGGTCGGCGCCGGCAGCGGCACCTATAGTATCGACAGCCGCGCACGGCTTCCGGATGGTCGGCAGTCGCTGCTGCGAGCGGTGGTTCGCACGGGCGGAGGGGGCCTGCCTGGCATGGCGTATGTGCCGTTGCGCTGGGAGGAGGGAGCATCACCGCGATGAACGCAAGGAGCGAAAGCCGGCCTGGAAACCGGCCTGCCGCCGACTGGGCGCAGGACACGCTGCGCCGCCTCGGCGCGCGGCTGGCGCCCGGCGCGGGCGGGTTCGTCCACTGGTGGGCGCACAACCTCGCCGCATGGCTGCCGGCGCGGGTGCGGCGCGTGCTCGGCTTCGACCGGGGCCGCCTGCTGCTGCAACTGCAAGGCGATGGCGTGCAGCTTCGCCTGCAACAAGGCGGCGACCTGCGCGACCTGGGCACCGTGCCGCAACTGGGCCTGCCCGACGACAACGCCATCGTCGCCCCGGTCGATCCGCTGGCGACCCTGCTGCCCGCGCGCCTGACCGACCTGCCGCGCTGGCTGCTCCTGCCGGCCGCGACCGGCCTGCGCCGTCGCCTGTCGTTGCCCGCCGCCGCGGGCGAGCGACTGCGCGACGTGGTGGGCTTCGAGATCGACCGGCAGACGCCCTTCACCGTCGAGACCGTCGCCTACGACGCACGCGTGCTGGCACGCCGCGATGGCGATGGCCTGATCGACGCCGAACTGGTGGTCGTGCCGCGCCAGCGCCTGGACGCGCCACTGGCCGCGCTCGGCCCGCTCGCGCGCTCGCTGGCGGGCGTGGACCTGTGCGCCGAGAACGGCACGCCGCTGGGCGTCAACCTGCTCGATCCCGCGCAGCGCCGCCGCCATGGCGACGCGTTCCGCTTCTGGAATCTCGCACTCGCCGCGGTGGCGGTGGTCGCCGCTGCGGCGACGATGTGGCAGTTGCTGGAGAACCGCCGTGCCGCCGCGGACGAACTCCAGCAGCGCATCGCCAGCCAGGCCGCCGCCGCACGCAGCGCCGCCGCGCAGCGGCAGGCATTGATCGACCTGATCGAAGGCCAGGCCTTCCTCGACCGCGAACGCGCGCAGCGTCCGACTGCGGTGGAGGTGATGGACGAACTCACCCGTCGTCTGCCCGACACCACGTACCTGGAAAAGCTGGCCATCGAGGACAACAACCTGCTGATGATCGGCCTCAGCCGCGAAGCGCCGTCGCTGATCCAGCGCCTGCAGGAATCCAAGCTGTGGCGCGCCCCTTCGCTCACCGGCGCGCTGATGCCCGATCCGGCCAGCGGCCGGGATCGCTTCACCCTGACCGCGGAGCTCGGCCCCGCCACGCCCGCCGCCGCTTCGCGCGCCCAAACCCCGCCGCCATCGACGGAGGACGCCGATGGCGGCTGATCCGATGACCCTCGCCCACGTGCCTGCCACACCCGCGCGCCGCATCGGCCGCGACCAATGGCTCGCACTGGGCCTGTTGTTCGCGGCGCTGGCGATGGGGTACCTGGTGCTCGTGCATCCGTGGTGGACGGTGCCGATGCTGGATGCGAACGAACGCATCGCCTCCCTGCAGCAGCGCGAACTGCGCCAGCGCATGCAGTTGCAGCAGGCGCCGCAGGTGCAGCAACGGCTGACGCAGGTGCGCGCGCAGCAGGCGCGCACGCCGGGTTTCCTGCCCGAGAGCAGCGCCGAACTGGCCACGGCCAGCCTCGTGCAGCGGCTGGAGGCGGTGGTCGCGCAGGCCAGTCCGGGCAATCGCAGCTGCCAGATCAGCAACCGTTCGCCGCTCAGCGAGCCCCGCCGCGAACGCTACGCGCGCGTGGTGGTGCAGGTGCGCATGCGCTGCGGCACGCCGGAACTGGCCAGCGTGCTCTACGCGCTGGAAAGCGGCGCACCGCGCCTGTTCGTCGGCAATCTCAACGTGCTGTCCTCGCGTGGTTACTTCCTGCCGGGCAACACCCAGCCCACCGGCGACGGCGGCCTGGACGTGTCGTTCGATCTCTACGGCTACCTGCGACCGGCACCGACCGGCACGGAGGCGACGCGTGCGCCTTGACGACGCCGGCCCCCGCACCTGGCTGCTGGCGACCGTCGCCGGCTGGGCACTGCTTGCATGGCTGCTGGCGCTGCTCGGCATGGGGCGCCATGCCGACGCGCTGGAACCCGATCCCGGCCTGCTGCGCCCGTTGCCGCAGGCGCGCGCGTCGGCGCCGCAGCGGTTGGGACCGTTCCCGCAATACGCCGCCATCGCGCAGCGCCCGCTGTTCACGCAGGATCGCCAACCCAAGCCGTTCTTCCTGCAAGGGCAGGGCGAAGGCGAGGGGCAGCAGACCGCGTTCGACTACGTGCTGACCAGCGTGCTGATCACGCCGAACCTGCGCATGGCGATCCTGCAGCCGGCCGACGGCAGCGAGTCGGTGCGTGTGCGGCTGGGCGAAGTGCCCGACTCGCATCCGGCCTGGCGACTGACGTCGCTGGACGCGCGCAGCGCCGTCTTCGAAGGACCCGAAGGCCGCCGCGAAATGACCCTGCGCGTGTTCGACGGGCAGGGCGGCCAGCCGCCGACCGCGATCAACACCGCAGCGCCCGGCATGAACCGTCCGCTGCCGGTCGGCGTGCCGGTGCCGCCACCACCGCCGGGCGCCGACAAGATCCAGACCACCGCCCAGCGCGTGGCGCCGCCCTCGGGCGGCAACGCCCCGTCCCAGAACCGCAACGCCGCCACGCCAGCCAGTCCCCCGACGACCCCCGTTACGCCGCCGGTGGTCGACCCCAGCGAAAACGCGCCCATGACGCCGGAGGCGCAGATGGAAGCGATCCGCAAGCGGATCGAAGCACGTCGCGCGCAGATGCGGCAGCAGCAAGCCGCGCCCCCCGGCCAGACGCCATGAGAGACCGCATGAAGCACCGCCCGATAACACCACGTCCCCTCTGCTCCAAGGCCAGAGCGTGCGCCACGCAGGCACTGGCTGCGGCCACCATCGCCAGCCTGCTGGCCTCGTGCGCGACCGCGCCGGTGCCCAGCGTGCGACGCGACGGCGTGCCCGGACCGCAGCCCGGCAACACCGCCGCCGCACCGGGCGCGCAGGAACCGCTGCCGCAGTCGACCGTGGGCGGCGATGCGCGTCCGCAGATCCGTCGGGGCACGGGGCAGGTCATCAACCGCAGCGCCGCGACCGCACCGCCGCCGAACCTGGGCGGCACCACCGGCTCGGCCACGTTCAATTTCGAAGGCGAATCGCTGCACGCCGTGGTCAAGGCGATCCTGGGCGACATGCTCGGCCAGAACTACGTGATCGCGCCGGGCGTGCAGGGCACGGTGACGCTGGCCACGCCCAAGCCGGTAAGCCCGGCCGAAGCGCTGAACCTGCTGGAGATGGTGCTGGGCTGGAACAACGCGCGCCTGGTCTACAGCGGTGGCCGCTACAACATCGTGCCTTCCGACCAGGCGCTGGCCGGCAACGTCGCCGCACGCACCGGCGCGGCCAACACCGCGCGCGGTTTCGAAGTGCGCACCGTGCCGCTGAAGTTCGTCTCGGCGACGGAGATGGAGAAGATCCTCAAGCCGTACGCGCGACCCAACGCGATAGTGAACGTCGACAACTCGCGCAACGTCATCACCGTCGGCGGCAGCCGCGCCGAACTCGAAAACTACCTGCGCACCATCGAAGTGTTCGACGTGGACTGGCTCGCCGGCATGTCGGTGGGCGTGTTCCCGTTGCAGTCGGGCAAGGCGACCAAGGTCGTGGCCGACCTGGAGAAGGTCTTCGGCGAGCAGAGCAAGTCGCCGGTCGCGGGCATGTTCCGCTTCATGCCGCTGGAAGGCGCCAACGCCGTGCTGGTCATCACCTCGCAGGCGAACTACCTGGACGACATCCAGCAGTGGCTGGACCGCATCGACAGCGCGGGTGGCAGCGTGCAGCTGTACTCGTACGAGCTGAAGTACATCAAGGCGAAGGACCTCGCCGACCGGCTGTCGGACGTGTTCGGTTCCGGGCGCTCCGGGCGAGGCGACAACGGCGGCGGCCCTCCGTCGCTGATGCCGGGCCTGGAATCGGTGGAACTGAAGGACACCGACGGCGGCAGCTCCGCGACGCTGGGAGGCAATTACGATTCGGGCAGCGACACGGGCATCGGCGGCAGCTCGGGCACAGGCGGTTCGGGCGGTTCCCTTTCGCTCAACGGCCGGCAGGCCGGCAACACCAGCCTCACGCTCGACGTCAACGGCGATCGCGTCGGCGTGTCTGCGGTGGAGGAAACCAACTCGATCATCGTCCGCTCCAGCCCTTCGGCGTGGAAGTCGATCCGCGACGTGATCGAGCGCCTGGACGTGATGCCGATGCAGGTGCACATCGAGGCGCAGGTGGTCGAAGTCCAGCTCAAGGGCGAGCTCGAGTACGGCGTCAACTGGTACTTCGAGCGCGCGGTCACCGACGCCGGCCTCCCCGATGCCGTCGGTCGCACCACGTGGAGCACGCTGGCCGGCAGCGTCCAGTCCGCCACCGGCAACCCCGCCGGCCTGGCCTGGACCTTCCTCGGGCGCAACGCGGCGGCCGTCATCAGCGCGCTGGACGCGGTCACCGACCTGCAACTGCTGCAGACGCCGTCGGTGATGGTGCGCAACAACGCGGAGGCCACGCTGAATGTCGGCAGCCGCATCCCGATCTCCTCGGTCACGGTCAATCCCGGCGTCGGCGTCGACAACTCTTACAGCCAGGTGCAGTACCTGGATACCGGCACGATCCTCAAGGTGCGTCCGCGCGTGGCGAAGGACGGCGTCGTGTTCCTCGACATCGTCCAGGAGGTCAGCTCGCCCGGTGCGCCGGACACGGCCGATCCCAATGGCAACGTGCGCATCGACACGCGCAAGCTCAAGACCGAAGCGGTCGTGCAGAGTGGCGATACCGTGATGCTCGCCGGCCTGATCAGCGACGGTGTGGAGCGTGGCGCGTCCGGCTTCCCGGGACTGAGCCGCATCCCCGTGATCGGCGCCCTGTTCGGAGCGCAGCGTTCGAGCAAGACGCGCAACGAAGTCATCGTCCTGCTCACGCCGACCATCGTCCGCAACCCGCAGGAAGCGCGCGATCTCACCGACGAGTACGGGCGTCGTTTCCGCGCGATGGAACCCCTGCAGCGCAAGCCGCGACGGCCAGGCCAGCAGTGACGACGACGGCTTCGTCGTCCATCGCCGGCCCGGTCGTCGTCGTGCCGGTGGGCCGCGACGACGAAGCGCTCGACGCCTGCCTCGCGGCGCTCGACGCCGCCACCGCCCCCGGCACGCCGGTGTGGCTGGCCGACGATGCGCAGGCCGGCCCGCGCGGCTACGCGATCATCGAGCGCTGGGTCGCGCGCACCGCGCTGAAGGCCGACTACACCCGCCGCCAGCGCAGCGTGGGCGAAGTCGCGCATCTGGACGAAGTGCTGGCCGCCTGCGGCGATGCCGACGTCGTCGTGCTCGCCAGCGATGCCGTGCCGGCGCCGGGCTGGCTGGCGCGCCTGTCGGCCGGCCTTGCCAGCGACGGCGCGATCGCCACGGCGACGCCCTGGTGCAATGCAGGCGAAGCGGCCGCCTGGCCGCGCATCGGCGAGATCGACCCCGTGCCGCCGGACCTGGACCGCATCGCGCGCGCAGCCAAGGCGATGCCGGCGCTGCATCCCGAACTGCCGGCCGCGGTCAGCCACGCCGTGCTGGTGCGCGGCGTCGCCCGACGCCGTGCGGGCGGGCTGGACGCCAGCAGTTACGGGTCGTGGTACGCGGCGCTCATCGACCTCTCGCTGCGACTGGCGGGCCTGGGCTGGCGCAATGTACTGTGCGACACCGCCTTCGTCGGCCGGCAAGCCGAGGGCCTGCCGTTCGACGGCGACATGGATGCGCTCGCTGCCCGCTGGCCCGACTGGCACGCGCGCCTGGCGAACTATCTGATGCAGGACCCGCTGCGTGCCTCGCGTGTCCAGCTCACCGCATTGCTCGACAACCTTGGACCGCCGGAACCGCAACGTGATCTCTTCGCCTGACCCCAACGCCGGCATCGCTGCGGTGGTGGTGACTTACCGCAGCGCTGAAACCATCGACGACTGCCTGGTGCGCCTGCGCGCCGCGGACGGCGTGAGCGCGATCCGCGTGGTCGACAACAGTTCCGACGACGGCACGCTTGAAATCGTGCAGCGCCACGCCAGCGCGGACGCGCGCGTGCGCTTCATCGCCAACCCGGACAATCCCGGCTTCGGCGTGGCCTGCAACCAAGGCGCGCGCGACGTGGGCGAAGGCGAGCAGTGGCTGGCCTTCGTCAATCCCGATTGCATGGTCGAACGCGACACGCTCGCGCGTTTGCGCACGCTCGCCGCGCCGCAGGGCGAAGCACTGCTCGGCGCGGACCTGGTCGACGACCACGGCGTGCGCGACGGCGCGGCACGACGCCGGGATCCGGACTTCGGCGCGATGCTCAGCGCCGCGCTCGGCGGCACGCCGGCGCCGAAGCTGGAGCTTCCCATCGACGACACGCGCGCGCTGCAGCAGGTGGAAGCCGTGTCCGGCGCGCTGATGCTGATGCCGCGCGCGCTGTTCGAACGACTGCACGGCTTCGACGAAGGCTACCGCCTGCACGCCGAAGACCTCGACCTGTCGCGTCGCGCGCGCGAATCCGGCGCGCTGGTCGCCGTGGCCAACCACGTGCGCGTGCTGCACGTGCGCGGTGTGTCGAGCCGCTCGCGCCCGTTCTTCGTGGAATGGCACAAGCACCGCGGCCTGTGGCGCTACTTCCGCAAGTTCGAAGCGCCACGCCGCAGCACGGGCATGGCGGCGGCGGTGTTCGCGGCGATCTGGTTGCGGTTTCCGGTGGCGTATCTGCGTGCGCGGATGAAGGCCTGAGCGCTCACTCCAGCGCAAACCGCAGCACGAACAACCCCGCCACCACCCACACGGCCGCATGCGCTTCGCGCGCGCGTCCGGTGAACAGCTTCAGCACCGCATAGGCGATGAAGCCGAAAGCCAGGCCGTTGGCGATGGAGTAGGTGAACGGCATCGCCAGCGTGCACAGCGCGGCGGGGATGGCTTCGGTCAGGTCTTCCCAGTGCACGTCGCCGAGTTCGCGCAGCATCAGCCCGGCAACGAAAAGCAGCGCCGGCGCGGTCGCGTACGGCGGCACCATCGCGGCCAGTGGCGAAAACAGCAACGCGAGCAGGAACAGCGCGGCGATCACCAGCGCGGTGAGTCCGGTGCGGCCGCCGGCCTGCACGCCCGAGGCGCTTTCGATGTACGCCGTCGTGCTGCTGGTGCCGAGCATGGAGCCGGCGAGGATCGCCGTGCTGTCGGCGAACAGCGCACGTCCGAAACGCTTCTGCTGCGCGGCGGACGCATCGTCCGGTGGAAGCAGCCCGGCACGGCGCGCGACCCCCATCAGCGTGCCGGTGGCGTCGAACACCTCCACCAGCACGAACACGATCACCACATGCAGCATCGCCGCGAGCGAAAACCCTTCGCCGCCGCCGAGCGCGCCGCGGATGTCCAGTTGCATGAAGGTCGGCGCCAGGCTCGGCGGCAGGTCGACGATGCCGTGGTACTGCACGCGCCCGAACAGCAGCGCCGTGGCGGTGACGGCGAGAATGCCGATCAGGATCGCGCCGCGTACGCGCCAGGCTTCCAGCACCGCGATCAGCAGGAAGCCCGCGACGGCGAGCAGCGGCTCGGGCTGGCGCAGGTTGCCGAGCGCGACCAGCGTGTCGGGATCACCGACGATCACTTCGGATTTCTGCAGCGCGATGATCGCCAGGAACAGGCCGATGCCGGCGGTGATCGCGCTGCGCAGCGAATGCGGAATGCCGGCGATCAGCCAGGCGCGCGCGCCGGTGATGGTGAGCAGCAAAAACACCACGCCGGACACGAACACCGCGCCCAGCGCCTGCTGCCAGGTGTAGCCCATCGCGCCGACCACGGTGAAGGCGAAGAACGCATTCAGGCCCATGCCCGGCGCCATGCCGACGGGGTAGTTGGCGGCGAAGGCCATCACCAGCGATCCGATCGCCGCGGCCAGGCAGGTGGCGACGAACACCGCGCCGGTGTCCATGCCCGTGTTGCCGAGGATGCTCGGATTCACGAACACGATGTAGGACATGGTGAGGAAGGTGGTGATGCCGGCGATCACCTCGGTTCGCACGTCGGTTCCGTGCCGTCCCAGCTTGAACAGCGAGTCCAGGAAGCGGGGCGCAGGGCGTGACATGGCGAGTCCTGGGGGAGGGCGGGCGTGGAGGTTAGCGCGGTGTCGCGCAGCGCAGCATCGGGAAATCGTCGCCTGCGCCGCGTGATGCCGCCCACCGGCCCCGGCCGTCCGATCGCCCCAGGCGGCAAAAGCCGCGTTGCAGAGTTGATACACCGGTCACGTTCAGGATTTTGAAACCCGGACGTAGCGCCGATTGTGGCAGGGGTGTGCGCGCTACCGTGCGCACCGCTCGCCGCGTGCTTTGCGGCCGACAGGGGATTCTCATGGACATCAGGCAGGGCGCGCGAGCCGGCATGCTCGCGCTCGCGTTTTGCGTGCTCACCGCGTGCGGGGGCGGCGGTGGTAGCGATGGCGGCACCTTCGCGCCGCCGTCCGACGGGAGCGGGGGTTCGCCGGGCACGCCGCAGCAGCCGGCGCCGTATCCCGACATCCCGGCCACCGACGCCGACGCGGCGCGCTTCCTCACGCAGGCGACGTTCGGACCAACCGCGGCCGAGATCACGCGCGTGCGCCAGATCGGCTACAAGCGCTGGATCGACGAGCAGATCGCCGAGACGCCGACGCTGATGCTGCCGCACCTGCAGCAGCTCGTCGCCAACGGCGTCGCCACGCCGACGCCGCAGAATCGCCGCAACTACTGGCTGTGGCAGGCGGCGAACGGGCGCGACCAGCTGCGATTGCGCATGGCCTTCGCGCTGAGCGAGATCATGGTGGTGTCCGATCGCGAAGTCGCCGATTCCAACGCCACCGTGTTCCGCATCGCCGACTACCAGGACACGCTGGCGCGTGGCGCGTTCGGCAGCTACCGCACGCTGCTGGAGCAGGTGAGCGTGCATCCGGCGATGGGCTACTTCCTCAGCCACGTCGGCAACCGCAAGGCCGATCCGCGCCGCAACATCACCCCCGACGAGAACTACGGCCGCGAAGTGATGCAGCTGTTCTCCATCGGCCTGGTGAAGCGCAACCGCAACTTCACGCCGGTGCTGGATGCCAGCGGCCAGACGATTCCGACCTACGACGAGCAGGTCGTCAGCGGCATGGCGCGCGTGTTCACCGGGTGGACCTATGCCGGCCAGACCGACGCGCAATTCGGCCGCGGCGACAACACCAGCTACGCACCGATGGAATGCCACGCCGCCTTCCACGACGACCAGCCCAAGACCATCTTCGATGGCATCGTCATCAACGAAGGCAACAACTGCGTGGCGAGCCTGAGCAAGACACTGGACGCGCTCGCCGGGCATTCCAACGTCGCGCCGTTCATCAGCCGCCAGCTGATCCAGCGTTTCGTCACCAGCAATCCCAGCAGCGAATACGTGGAGCGCGTGGCGAACGTGTGGGTGGACAGCCGGGGCGATCTGGGTCGCGTGATCCGCGCCGTGCTGCTGGACATCGAAGCACGCCTGCCGCCCACGAGCGGCAGCTTCGGCAAGGCACGCGAACCGCTGGTGAAGCTGGCCACAGTGTGGCGTGCCTTCAACGCGCGCTACGTGCCTGCCGCGACGGGCGAGGTGCGCTTCGCGTTCTCCAACGCGGGCGACCTGAGCGCCTCGCTGCAGCAGGAATCGCAACGCGCGCCGTCGGTGTTCAACTTCTTCGAGCCCGACTACCGGCTTCCCGCCGCCGACGGCGTGCAGGGCATGTTCGCGCCGGAGTTCCAGATCCTCACGGAAGCGACGTACCTGAGCATGCTCAACCAGCACGATTCGCTGGTCTGGAACAACGCCGCCACACCGCCGACGACGACCTCGAATGCGCCGTACCTCGACCTCGTGCAGCTCACCGCGCTGGCCGAAGCGAAGGACCACGCCGGCATGGTGCAGCGGGTGAACCTGCTGATGTTCCATGGCGCGCTCAGCGCCGCCACGTCGCAGGCGATGGTGGGGATGCTCGACCGCCTCGCCACCGCCAACGAGTCCGCCGGCAACCGCGCCAAGTCGCTGGTGCTGCTGGCGATGGCCACCCCCGAATTCGCGATCCAGCGCTAGGAGCCCGACCATGTCCCGTTCCATTCGCGAAGACCGCCGCGCGTTCCTGCGCCGCGTGCAGGCCGTGATCGCCGGCGGCGCCACCTATGCGCTGATGCCGCAGCTCGAACTCGTCGGCCGCGCATTCGCCGCCGAGCCGTTGCCGGGCAACGACTACAAGGCGCTGGTATGCATCTTCCTGTTCGGCGGCAGCGACTCGTTCAACATGCTGATCCCGCACGAGGCGGCCGAGCATGCGGCGTACCTGACCAGCCGCGGTGGCGTGTTCGAGGCCACCACCAATCCGTTCGGCCTGGGCTATGCGCGCGACGCGCTGGTGCAGGTCACCGACACCGGCGGCAAGACCTGGGGCCTCAATCCCGGCTGCGCGGCGATGAAGCCGTTGTTCGATGCGGGTGAACTGGCGTTCCTGGCCAACGTCGGGCCGCTGACGGTGCCGCTGACGAAGGACGACGTCGTCCGCCGCCTGAAGGCGCTGCCGCCGTACCTGTACTCGCACAACGATCAGCAGAAGCTGTGGATGCGCGGGCACACCAACCGCGCCGGCGTCACCGGCTGGGGCGGCCTGCTCGGCGACCGCGTGGAAGCGTCGAACCTGGGGCTGCAGTCGTTGCCGCCGTCGATCTCGATCTCCGGCAGCAACCTGTTCCAGTTCGGCCAGACGACGCTGCCGTTCGCGATGTCCTCCGGCGGCGCGGCGACGATCAACCGCTTCCGCAACAACGGCAACAATGCCGACCGCATCCGCTACGAATCGCTGCGCGGGATCATCGAGGCCTCGCACACGCCGATCATGCAGGACCAGTACGCGGTGATCGGCGAAAGCGCGATCAACCTCAACGACACGCTGCGCGTGGCGCTGGACCCGGTCAACGGCGGCGACATCGCCACCGTGTTCCCGACCGGCAGCAACATCGCCTCGCAGCTGCGCATGGTCGCGCGCATGATCAAGGCCAGCCGGACGTCGGCGATCAACCACCGCCGGCAGATCTACTACGTAAGCCTGGGCGGTTTCGACACGCACCAGAACCAGATGGCGGCGAACGGCCACGGCCAGTTGCTGCGGCAGCTGTCGGAAGGCTTGGCGGCGTTCCGCGCGGCGCTGGCGGAGATCGGCGCGCTCAACGACACCACGGCGTTCACGATGAGCGACTTCGGTCGCACGCTCAACAGCAACGGCAACGGCACCGACCACGGCTGGGGCGGCGTGCAGCTGGTGATGGGCGGTGCGGCGGCCAATGGTGGCGCGCTGCGTGGACAGCAGGTGTGGGGCGGTTACCCGCTGCTGGAACTCGACGGCGCGCAGGCGGTCGGTCGCGGACGCATGGTGCCGACGATGTCGGTGAACCAGATGGGTGCGACGCTGGCGCAGTGGTTCGGTCTGCCGGCTGGCGAGGTGAGCACGATCTTCCCGGGGATCGAGAACTTCGGTTCGTCGAAGGTGGGGTTCTTGGGGTGAGGCAGGCCGCTTACGCGGCACTGCCGCGTGGCCTGCCGAACGCCCGGCCATGGATGGCCGGGCCGGGCGATCCGAAGCCCGTTGCGTGACGCCATGGATGGCAGCGATCTCGCTATCGAAATCCGTGACTGTGCGGCACTGCAGAACCCTGCTGTCATCCCGGCGAAGGCCGGGATCCAGGCCCGCAGCCTCGACGCTGCTTCACCGTCATTCCAGCGAAAGCTGGAATCCATTTTGCTTCTTGCGATCGGCTTGATAGCGGCCCCGCGAGCTCCGGCGCTGACACTCCGCCGACCCTCACCCCAACCCCTCTCCCGGTGGGAGAGGGGCTCAAGCACCCACGGCGCGCGTGGTTCAGCGAACCGGCGCGTGGATTTCAGCGATACCGGTTGATCTGATCGCGCAACTCACGCGCCGCATTCGCAGCCGCTTGCGCGTAATCCGCGCCCGACGAGGCATACAGGATCGCGCGCGAGCTGCTCACCATCAGGCCGGTGCCGTCAGCGGTCTTCGCGTTCGTCACGACCGCTTCCACGTCGCCACCCTGCGCGCCGACGCCAGGCACCAGGAACGGCACCTCGCCGACGATCGCACGCACTTCCTTCAGCTGCGCCGGCCATGTCGCGCCGACGACCAGCGAGCAGTTGCCGTTGCCGTTCCATTCGCGCGCGATCTTCTCGGCGACGTGCTGGTACAGCGGGCGGCCGTCGATGACGAGATCCTGGAGATCACCCGCGCCCGGATTCGACGTGCGGCACAGGATCACCACGCCGCGATCGGCGCGATCCAGGAAGGGCTGCACGGAATCGCGGCCCAGGTACGGGTTCACCGTCACCGCATCGGCGGCGTAGCGGTCGAAGGCTTCGGACGCGTAATGCTGTGCCGTGCTGCCGATGTCGCCGCGCTTGCTGTCCAGGATCACCGGCACGCCGGGATGCGTGGCGTGGATGTGCGCGATGAGTCGCTGCAACGCGCCTTCCGCGCCCAGGGCGGCGAAGTGCGCGATCTGCGGCTTGAACGCGCAGGCGTATTGCGCGGTGGCGTCGGCGATGTCGCGGCAGAAGGCGAAGACCGCATCGGGATCGTTCGCGAACTTTGCCGGGAATTTGGAAGGTTCGGGATCGAGGCCGACGCAGACCAGGGAGTCGGCTTCACTCCAGCGATGTTTCAGGGATGACATGAAGGTCATGCTGGGTCCTTGTCTTTCTTGTTCTTTGTTGTCATTCCCGCGAAGGCGGGGTCTTCTGGGCCGCCGAATGGCGGCACCATCCAACTCGCAAACGCGTCACCCTTCGTCAGGCGTGATACGGCGGAGGTATGGATCCCCGCCTTCGCGGGGATGACAGCTCCAGATCTGTAACGAACTCACTTGCGTCGGACAGCTGCGGGCCTGGCTCCCGGCCTCGCCGGGATGACGATCTGACAAAGCCGCGCCCGCAGATGCGGGCGCGGGTCAGATCGTCACTTCAACGCCTTGAAGCGCAGGCGATGCGGCTTGGCCGCTTCGTCGCCCATGCGGCGCTTCTTGTCTTCCTCGTACTCGCGGTAGTTGCCCTGGAAGAACTCCACGTGCGAGTCGCCTTCGAAGGCGAGGATGTGCGTGGCGATGCGGTCCAGGAACCAGCGATCGTGCGAGATCACGAACGTGTTGCCCGGGAACTCCAGCAGCGCGTCTTCCAGCGCACGCAGCGTTTCGATGTCCAGGTCGTTGGACGGTTCGTCGAGCAGCAGCACGTTGCCGCCCTGCAGCAGCGTCTTGGCCATGTGCAGTCGGCCGCGTTCACCGCCCGACAGCGAGCCGACCATCTTCTGCTGGTCCTGGCCCTTGAAGTTGAAGCGGCCGATGTAAGCGCGCGACTGGATCTCGATGCCGTTGATGTTGAGGATGTCCAGGCCGCCGGAGACTTCCTGGAAGACGTTGTGGTTGCCTTCCAGCTTGTCGCGGCTCTGGTCGACGTAGGCCAGCTTCACGGTCGAACCCATGTCGATCTCGCCGCTGTCGGGCTTCTCCTGGCCCGTGATCATCTTGAACAGCGTCGACTTGCCGGCGCCGTTGGGGCCGATGATGCCGACGATCGCGCCCGGCGGAACCGAGAACGACAGGTTGTCGATGAGCAGGCGGTCGCCGAACTTCTTGCTGACGTTCTTGAACTCGATGACCTTGTTGCCCAGGCGCTCGCCCGGCGGAATGAAGATCTCGTTCGTTTCCTGGCGGCGCTGGTAGTCGACCGACTGCAGCTCGTCGATGCGCGCAAGACGCGCCTTGCCCTTGGAGCGGCCGCCCTTGGCGTTCTGGCGGGCCCATTCCAGTTCCTTCTGGATGGCCTTCTGGCGCGACTTTTCCTGGTTCTCTTCCTGCTTCAGGCGCTCGTCCTTCTGCACGAGCCAGTCGGTGTAGTTGCCCTTCCACGGAATGCCGCGGCCGCGGTCGAGTTCGAGGATCCACTCGGCGGCGTTGTCGAGGAAGTAGCGATCGTGCGTGACGGCCACGACGGTGCCGGTGTAGCGCGCGAGGAACTGCTCCAGCCATTCGACGGACTCGGCGTCGAGGTGGTTGGTCGGTTCGTCGAGCAGCAGCATGTCCGGCTTCTGCAGCAGCAGGCGGCACAGCGCGACGCGGCGCTTCTCACCGCCCGAGAGCTTGCCGACGACCGCCTCCCACGGCGGCAGGCGCAGCGCGTCGGCGGCGACTTCCAGCTGGTTCTCCAGCGTGTGCGCGTCACCGGCGGCGAGGATGGCTTCCAGGCGTTCCTGCTCCTTGGCCAGCGCATCGAAATCGGCGCCGTCCTCGGCGTAGGCGGCGTAGACCGCTTCCAGCGCGGCCTGGGCGTTGATCACATCGCCCACGCCTTCTTCGACGGCTTGGCGCACGGTCATTTCCGGATCCAGCTGCGGTTCCTGCGGCAGGTAGCCGACCTTGATGCCCGGCTGCGGGCGCGCTTCACCGACGAAGTCGGTGTCCACGCCGGCCATGATCTTCAGCACCGTGGACTTGCCCGCGCCGTTGAGGCCCAGCAGGCCGATCTTCGCGCCCGGGAAGAAGGACAGCGAGATGTCCTTGATGATCTGACGCTTCGGCGGCACGACCTTGCTGACGCCGTTCATGGTGTAGATGTATTGCATGCGCTCTCCGGAACCGGGACGCGCCCGTGCCGGCCGGGAATGGCCTGCGTCGGGCGGTTGGAAGCGGCGATTATCCCGCAGGCGGGTGCGGTTTCCCAGCCTGACGGCTGCGGGCTTCAGGTTGGGCGCTCCCTCAATCGCCCCCTCCCCCTGCGAGGCAGGGGGAGGGGCATGAGAGCGCCCGGCGGCGTCAAATCCAGACGATGAACGCCACCACCAGCGCCACGGCCGCGTACTTCAGGCCGTAATACAGCGTCTTGTTGCGTTCGCGCAGGGCCTTGGCCTTCAGGCGCTGGGCGTAGAAGTACTTGAACAGGCGGTTGATCCGGCCGGTCTTGTCGCCTTCCATGTTCGGCGAGGCGCCGGCGGCGATCAGGTTGCGGGCGACGAAGCGGTTGAAGGCGCGGGCCCAGCCGAAGCGCAGCGGCCGCTCCACGTCGCAGAACAGGATGATGCGGTTGGCCTGGGTGTCGTTGCGGGCGCTGTGGATGTAGGTCTCGTCGAACATCGTCCACTGGCCGTCGCGCCAGCTGTAGCGCTGGCCGTCCACGTCGATGAAGCAGCCGTCGTCGTTGGGCGTTTCCAGGCCCAGGTGCAGGCGCAGCGAGCCGGCGTAGGGGTCGCGGTGGGGACGCAGCTCGCTGCCCGGCGGCAGCTCGGTGAACATCGCCGCCTTCACGCTCGGGATCTGGCGGAGCAGGGCGGTGGTGGTCGGGCACAGCTCGGCCGCCGAGGGGTGGGCCTCGTCGTACCACTTCAGGTAGAAGCGCTTCCAGCCGCGGCGGAAGAACGAGTTGAAGCCCACGTCCGTGTAGCCGTCGGCGGCCTTGATGTGCTGCAGCTCGCGCAGGCGGCGGGCCTCCTCGCGGATGGCCTGCCAGTTCTGGCGCAGCGGTTCCAGCTCGGGGAAGTGCTGGCCGGGCTCCTGGATGAACGGCGTCGTCGGCACGCGCGAGAAGGCGTACATCAGTACGTTGATCGGCGCCATGAAGGTGGAGTGGTCCAGCAATTGCCGGCCCAGGCGGTGCCGGACCCGGCCGCGCAGGTGCACGTACACCGCGCTGGCGAGGAACAGCAGGACAAAGACCCATTTCACGGTCGGAGGATTCCCTGTGGGGTTTGGGGCGGGATGTTCGCGTTGACGGCCTTCCGGCCGGCGTGCTCGCTGGCTGCATTTTAAGGCCTGGGCTACCATCTTCGCCCCGGCCGCGCCAGCTTTTCGGGCCCCCGCCGGCCCCCCGTTCACCCCACGCCCGAGGTTCGCGAATGTTCCCCAGCTCCGCCCGCATCGCCGGTTACGACGATGAACTCGCCCAGGCCATCGCCAACGAGGCGCGCCGCCAGGAGGACCACGTCGAGCTGATCGCCTCGGAAAACTACGCCTCCCCGCGCGTCATGGAGGCCCAGGGCAGCGTGCTGACCAACAAGTACGCCGAAGGCTACCCCGGCAAGCGCTACTACGGCGGTTGCGAGTACGTGGACGTGGCCGAGCAGCTGGCCATCGACCGCCTCAAGCAGCTGTTCGGCGCCGACTACGCCAACGTGCAGCCGCATTCGGGCTCGCAGGCCAACCAGGCCGTGTACTTCGCCCTGTTGAACCCGGGCGACACCATCCTGGGCATGTCGCTGGCCCACGGCGGCCACCTGACCCACGGCGCCAAGGTCAACGCCTCGGGCAAGCTGTTCAACGCCGTGCAGTACGGCGTCAACGACCAGGGCCTGATCGATTACGACGAAGTCGAACGCCTGGCCGTCGAACACAAGCCGAAGATGGTCGTCGCCGGTTTCTCGGCGTATTCGCAGCAGATCGACTGGGCACGCTTCCGCGCCATCGCCGACAAGGTCGGTGCGTACCTCTTCGTCGACATGGCGCACGTCGCCGGCCTCGTCGCCGCGGGCGTGTACCCCAACCCGCTGCCGCACGCGCACGTGGTCACCTCGACCACGCACAAGACGCTGCGCGGCCCGCGCGGCGGCATCATCGTCGCCAAGGGCGCCGGCGAGGAAATCGAGAAGAAGCTGCAGTCGATCGTTTTCCCGGGCATCCAGGGCGGTCCGCTGATGCACGTCATCGCCGCCAAGGCGGTCGCCTTCAAGGAAGCGCTGGAGCCGGAATTCACCACCTACCAGCAGCAGGTCGTGAAGAACGCGCAGGCGATGGCGAAGGTCATCATCGAGCGCGGCTACAAGATCGTCTCCGGCGGCACGCAGAACCACCTGATGCTGATCGACATGATCGGCAAGGGCGTGACGGGCAAGGACGCGGAAGCCGCGCTCGGCAAGGCGCACATCACCGTCAACAAGAACGCCGTGCCGAACGACCCGCAGAAGCCGTTCGTCACGTCCGGCCTGCGCATCGGCACGCCCGCCGTCACCACGCGCGGTTACCTGGAAGCGGACTGCGTCGAACTGGCGAACTGGATCTGCGACGTGCTCGACGCGCCCAAGGACGAAACCGTCATCGCCGCCGTGCGCGAGAAGGTGACGGCACAGTGCAAGAAGTTCCCGGTCTACGGCTGAGTAGCGGGATTCGGGATGACGGGATTCGGGATTCGTAATCGACGCCACCGGCTTTCGCCCTTCCGAATCACGAATCCCTAATCACGAATCCCGGTCCTCATGCACTGTCCCTTCTGCCAGCACAACGACACCCGCGTGATCGATTCGCGTGTGTCCGACGACGGCGCGACGATCCGCCGCCGTCGCGTGTGCGAAGCCTGCGGCGAGCGGTTTTCCACGCTGGAAACCATCGAGCTCAAGCTGCCGCTGATCATCAAGAGCGACGGTCGCCGCGAGGCGTTCGAAACGCGCAAGCTGCGCGCCAGCTTCGACCGCGCGCTGCAGAAGCGGCCCGTGTCGGAGGAGCAGATCGAAGCCTCCGTGCGCGCCGTCGTGCATCACCTGCGCATGACGGCCGAACGCGAACTGCCTTCGCGCCGCGTCGGCGATTTCGTCATGACCGAGCTGCGCAAGCTCGACCACGTCGCCTATGTGCGCTTCGCTTCCGTCTACCGAGCGTTCCAGGACGTGGCCGATTTCCGCGAGGAACTGGACCGGCTGGAAAGCGACAACGCCGGCGAAGGGCAGCTGCCGCTGCTCGACGAAGACGCCGAGCCGTCCCCACGCAAGGGCAAACGCTGATGGCCTTCACCGCAATCGATCACGCGATGATGGCCCGCGCGCTGCGCCTGGCCGAGCGCGGCGCGTACACGACCAAGCCCAACCCGATGGTCGGCTGCGTGATCGCGCACGGTGAGGAGGTCGTCGGCGAAGGCTGGCACCAGCGCGCCGGCGAGCCCCACGCGGAGGTGTTCGCGCTGCGCGAGGCGGGCGAACGCGCGAAGGGTGCCACGGCTTACGTCACGCTCGAACCCTGCGCGCACACCGGCCGCACCGGCCCGTGTGCCGATGCGCTCATCGCCGCCGGCGTTTCGCACGTGATCGCGGCGATGCGCGACCCGTTCCCGCAGGTCGACGGTGCCGGCTTCGAGAAGCTGCGCGCGGCCGGCATCGCGGTGGAATCGGGTCTGATGGAAACGCAGGCGCGCGCGATCAACCGCGGCTTCCTCTCGCGCATGCAGCGCGGTCGGCCGTGGCTGCGCGTGAAGCTGGCGACCAGCCTGGACGGACGCAGCGCGCTCGCCAGCGGCGAATCGAAGTGGATCAGCGGCGAAGCCTCGCGCCTGGACGTGCAGCACTGGCGCGCGCGCAGCGGCGCGATCGTCACCGGCGCCGGCACCGTGCTCGCCGACGATCCCGCGCTCACCGTGCGCTTCCCCGACGACACGCCCTTCGTGCCGCCGCTGCGCGTGGTGCTTGATCCGGGCTTGGCCACCGTCGCACGCGGTCGCGTACGCGAGGGCGATGCGCCCACGCTTTATCTGCATGCGCCCGATGCGAAGGCGCCGCGCGGTTTCCAGGCCGATCATGCGGCCGTGCCGGTGCACGAAGGCCGGTTCGACCTCGACGCCGTGCTGCGACTGCTGGCCGAACGCGGTGTCAACGAAATCCAGCTCGAAGCCGGCGCGACGCTGGCGGGCGCGTTCCTGGGCGCCGGCCTCGTCGACGAAGTCCTGCTGTACGTCGCGCCGGTGTTGCTGGGCGAGCGCGCGCGGCCGATGTTCGACGGCCTGGCGATCGACACGATGGCGCAGAAGGTGAAGATGTCGATCGTCGAATCGCGCTACCTCGGACAGGACATCCGCCTGCTGATGAGGCCCGATCCGCAAACCTGAGTCCATGCACTCGAGGAGCCGCCATGACCGGCGCGGATTTCAAAGACCACTTCTCCGGCATCGCCGATGCGTATGCGCAGGCGCGACCGGAATACCCCGACGCGCTGTTCGATGCGATCGCCGACGTCGTGCCGCGCTCGGCGCACGTGTGGGAGCCCGGTTGCGGCAGCGGCCAGGCCACGCGCGGGCTCGCGGCGCGCTTCGCCCACGTGCATGCGACCGAGCCGAGTGCGAAGCAGCTCGCGCAGCATTGGGCGCAGCCGGGCACGGACAAGGTGAGCCTCGCGGTCGAGCCCGGCGAGCGCACGACACTGCCCGACGCGAGCGTGCAATTGGTGGCGGTCGCACAGGCGCTGCACTGGTTCGACCGGCCGACGTTCTTCGCGCAGTGCGAACGCGTGCTCTCGCCCGGTGGCGTGTTGGCGGCATGGGGCTATGGCGATTTCATCGCGCCCGAGGGCATGGTCGAGGCCGTGGCGGCGTTCCGCTCCCGCATCGAACCGTACTGGCCGCCGGAGCGGGCGCAGGTGGATGCGCATTACGCCGGCTACGAGTGGCCGTTCCCGGCACTGCCGGCGCCTTCGCTCTGGCTGGAGATGGAATGGCGGCTGCCGCAGTTCCTGCGTTACCTGTCGAGCATGTCCGCCGTGGCCCGCTGCGCGGCTGACACCGGCGAAGACCCCGTCGCGCGGCACGCGCCCGCACTGGCGGCAGCCTGGGGGGATGCGGACGAGGCGCGGACGATCCAGTGGCCGCTGTTCCTGCATTTGCGGCGGAAGGCCTAGGGCGGACCGCTTCGCCCAGTCCGCATGAACGGGCAGGGCTTCGGCGGCCTTTCCGCACCATCGCCGGAACACACCATCCGCCGGGCCCGCGCTGGACCGGGTGCTAGAATTCGCGGGCCGGTTCGCCGGCAAAAACAACTCGTAACGTCTTCAGGGCGGGGTGGAACTCCCCACCGGCGGTAGGCACGGTTCGTCCGTGCGAGCCCGCGAGCGCTTCGACATTGATGCAAGACTCAATGCGCGAAGGTCAGCAGATCCGGTCCAATGCCGGAGCCGACGGTCGGAAATCGCGGGCGACCGTGGGCTCCGGAAAGTCCGGATGAAAGAAGACAGCCGCACACGGCCCCGTGCCGTGCGCCTGCCTCATGCCTTGAGGCGTTTTTCGCTCATTTCTTGATCGGGAAACGTTTCATATGCAGCTCCGACCGCAATCGCCGGCGCATCCGCGTGCCGGAACCTCGCCAGTAGCCTTCGTCTCCCTCTCGCGCCTGAAGCGGGGAGGGCGCTGATGTTCACCGGCATCATCGAAGGCGTCGGCCGGCTGGCCGCCACCGAGCATCGCGGCGGCGATGTCCGCCTGAGCGTCGAAGTCGGCACGCTCCCATTCGACGCCGTGCAACTGGGCGAGAGCATCGCCGTCAACGGCGTATGCCTGACCGTCATCGAATTCGACGCGCGCGGCTTCGCCGCCGATGCATCGAATGAAACGCTGGCGCTCACCACGCTGGGCGCGCTCGCGGTCGGCGACGCGGTGAACCTGGAGCGCGCGATGCGTCCGACCGATCGCCTCGGCGGTCACCTGGTCAGCGGGCACGTCGATGGCGTGGGCCGCGTGGAGCGCATCGAACCCGACGCGCGCGCGCAGCGCTGGCGCTTCACCGCGCCGGCGCCGCTGCTGCGCTATATCGCCAAGAAGGGCTCGATCTGCGTCGACGGCGTCAGCCTCACCGTGAACGAAGCGGACGACACCGGCTTCGAAGTCGCGCTGATCCCGCACACCGTCGCGCACACGCGCTTCGCGCACACGAACGTGGGCGATGCGGTGAACCTGGAGATCGACCTCGTCGCGCGCTATGTCGAACGGCTGCTGGCCGATCGCGCCGTCAACGCATAAGGGAACGCACGCATGCCTTTCAGCCCGATTCCCGAATTGCTCGAAGAGATCCGCAACGGTCGCATGGTCGTCATCGTCGACGACGAGGACCGCGAGAACGAAGGCGACCTGATCATGGCCGCCGAACTCGTGCGCCCGCAGGACATCAACTTCATGGTCACGCACGCGCGCGGCCTGGTGTGCCTGTCGCTCACGCGCGAACGTTGCCGTCAGCTCGGCCTGCCGCCGATGGTGCGCGACAACACTTCGCCGCACCACACCAACTTCACCGTCAGCATCGAGGCGGCCGAAGGCGTGACCACCGGCATCAGCGCCTACGATCGTGCGCACACCGTGCGCACGGCCGTGCGGCCCGACGCGGCGGCGAGCGACCTGTCGCAGCCCGGCCACATCTTCCCGCTGCAGGCGCAGCCGGGCGGGGTGCTCAACCGCGCCGGCCATACCGAGGCGGCGAGCGATCTGGCGCTGCTTGCCGGCCTGGAGCCGGCCGGCGTGCTGGTGGAGATCCTCAACCCCGACGGCAGCATGGCGCGCCGGCCGGAGCTGGAGGCCTTCGCCGCCGAGCACGGATTGAAGATCGGTTCGATCGAAGAGCTCATCCGCTACCGACTGAACACCGAGCACACGGTCGAGCGCGTCGACGCGCGCCCGATCGAGACCGAGCACGGCCCGTTCGAACTGGTCACCTACCGCGATCGCCTGAGCCACGCGCTGCACTTCGCCCTGCGCCGCGGCGAGCCCGACCCCGCGACGCCGACGCTGGTGCGCGTGCATGTGCAGAACCCGCTGGCGGACGCGCTGCATTGGCGCCGGCCGGACTTCGGCCCCGCCGTGGGCGACGTGCTGCGGACCATCGCCGCCGAAGGCCGTGGCGCGCTGGTGCTGCTGGCCGACCATGCCGACGCCGACAGCCTGCTGGCCCGCATCCGCGCGCCCCAGCACGCCGACGAGGCCCCGTCCGCCCGTGCCCACGCACTGGCCGAATGGCGGCGCAACGGCGCCGGCGGCCAGATCCTGGCCGACCTGGGCCTGGGCCGGCTGCGCGTGCTGGGCACGCCGCGCAAGCAGATTGGCCTGGCCGGCTTCGGGCTGGAAGTGGTCGAGTACGTCGAATTGCCGCACTGAACCCCGGCGTCCCCGACCCTCCCTAAACAGGGGAGGGAGCCGCGACGGGTTAGAATTCCCGCCCTTCACGAAGAACACCCCATGACCCACTACGAAGGCGACCTGCGCAGCCCCGAAGGCGCGCGTTTCGCGATCATCGCCAGCCGCTGGAACCCGCGCATCACCGATACGCTGGTCGCGGGCGCGCGCAAGACCTTTGCCGACAACGGCGTGGCCGAAAGCGCGGTCGACGTGATCCGCGTGCCCGGCGCCTGGGAAATCCCGGTGGTCGCCACGCGCCTGGCCAAGGCCGGCAAGCACGCCGCCGTGGTCGCGCTGGGTTGCGTCGTGCGCGGCGACACGCGCCATTACGAACAGGTGGCCGACGGTTGTTCGGACGGCCTGATGCGTGTGCAACTGGATTACGGGCTGCCCGTCGCCAACGGCGTGCTCGCCGTGGAGCGTCACGAGGACGCCGAGGCCCGCGCCGGCGGCACGCACGGCAACAAGGGCGAAGAGGCGGCGCTGGCCGCATTGGAAATGAGTCACCTGCTGGGGCAACTGCCATGAACCGTCGTCGTCCGGATGGAATCGATCCCGTTGCCCGTTCGCGAGCGCGTCGCCGCGCGCTCCAGGCCGTCTACGCGTGGCAGATGTCGGGCGCCACCGCGCGCGACGTGATTGCGCAGTTCGCACACGAACAGGCCAAGGAGCCTGCGGACCTGGAATACTTCGAGGACCTCGTGCGCGGCGTCGACCAGCATGTCTCCGAGCTGGACGAGGCGCTCAAGCCCTTCCTCGACCGCGATATCGACCAGGTCGACGCGATCGAGCGCGCGGTGTTGCGCATCGCCGCCTACGAGCTGCGCCTGCGTCCGGACGTGCCGTACCGCGTGGTGATCAACGAGGCCATCGAAACGGCCAAGCGCTTCGGCGCCGAGCACGGTCACACCTACGTCAACGGCGTACTCGACCATGCCGCCGCCGAGTGGCGCGCAACGGAAGTGAAGGCGCCCAAGGCGCGCTGAGAACATCGCGGCGCACGGACGATTCCTCGCGCCGCGACTGTGCCGCTGTCACGCGCCGCGGCGCGATGGAGACGATCGTGGCTGAAGTGCATCGCATCGCGCCCGAGTTCGATCTGATCGATCGCATCCGCCGCCGCGTTCCCCGTCGCGACGACGTGGAACTGGGCATCGGCGACGACGCCGCGTTGCTGCGCGTGCCGCCCGGCCGGCTCCTCGTGGTCGCGGCCGACACGCTCAATGCCGGCGTGCATTTTCCCGACGATACCGCGCCGGCCGACATCGGCTGGAAGTCGCTGGCGGTGAACCTGTCCGACCTGGCCGCGATGGGCGCGGAGGCGGCGTGGTGCACGCTGTCGCTGTCATTGCCCGACGGCGATGAACGCTGGGTGGAGGCCTTCCTCGACGGTTTCCTCGGCCTGGCCGATCTCCACCGCGTCGCGCTGGTCGGCGGCGATACGACGCGCGGTCCGTTGTCGATCAGCGTCACCGTGCATGGCTTCGCCGCGCCGGGCCGCGTACTGCGACGCGATGCGGCCCGTGTGGGCGATGATGTCTGGATCAGCGGCACGCCGGGCGACGCCGCCGGCGCGCTTGCGCAGTGGCGCGACGGCGGCACACGCGATGCCTGGCTGCGTGCGCGGCTGGATCGCCCGACGCCGCGCCTTTCACTGGGGCGCAGCCTGGTCGATGTGGCGCATGCGTGCATCGACGTGTCCGACGGCCTGCTCGCCGATCTGGCGCATGTGTGCCGTGCCAGCGGCGTGGGCGCGCAGATCGACCTGGAGCGCCTGCCCGCATCCGACGCCCTGCGCGCAAGGTTCGACGGCGAGACGCGCCGCGCGCTCCAGGCGAGCGGCGGCGATGACTACGAGCTGTGCTTCACCGCATCGCCCGACCTTCGCGACGAGGTCGAACGTGCCGCACGCGAGGCCGGCACGCCGGTGGCGCGCATCGGCCGCATCGAGGAGGGCGACGCGGTGCGCGCCCTGCTTGCCGACGGCAGCCAGTGGCAGCCGGCCCGGGCCGGCTTCGTGCATTTCACCTGAGCCCGGAGGGAGCGCGCCAGCGTCACGGCCCCGGCGTAAGATCGAACGCGCCGATGCATCGCGCGAACACCGAGGCGACCCGCTGCGCCGGCACCAACCCGAAGGAGGATTCGCGTGGAGACGAGGCTGCTGCTCGGCTTGTTGTTCTTCATCGTGCCCACCGTGCTGCTTGCGGTGGGGTTCTGGGTCCAGCGCCGTCGCGGCAGGATGGCCAACAACTGGGGCGCGGTGGTGATGGTGATCCTGTGCTGGGTGGTCGGGATGATGCTGGTGATGCGCAAGCTCGACCAGTTCCTCTAGACCCGCGTCAATCCGGCAGCAGCTTGCCCGGGTTGAGGATCCCGTCCGGATCGAACGCCGCCTTCACCGCGCGCATCATCGCCAGCGTGGGTGCGTCGATCGCCTGCGGCATGAACTCGCGCTTGGCCAGCCCGATGCCGTGTTCGCCCGACAGCGTGCCGCCCAGCGACAAGGTCAGTGCGAACACGCGTGCCATCGCCGCATGCGCACGCGCGGTTTGCGCATCGTCCTCGGGGTGATAAAGCAGGTTGACGTGCAGGTTGCCGTTGCCGGCATGGCCGAAGCAGACGATGGGCAGGTCGAATTCGCGCGACAGCGCCTGCACGCCGTCGACCAGCTGCGGGATGCGCGACACCGGCACCACCACGTCCTCGTTGATCTTGCCCGGCGCGAGCGTGCGCAGCGATGGCGACAGCGCCTTGCGCGCGGCCCACAGCTTCTCGCGCGCGAACTCGTCGGCGGCATCGTCGAGCGACACCAGCCCGTCGCCGTCGGCGGCGCGCATCAACGCCTCCATGTCGTGCGGCAATGTCTGGGCATCGCCGTCGGCTTCGATCATCAGCAAAGCACCGGCATCGGGCGGAAGGTCCGCGCCGCCGACGTCGCGCGCCAGGCGAACGGCATCGCAGTCCATGAATTCCAGCATCGACGGCGTGACCGGCTGCGCCATCAATCGCGCGACGGCCTGCGCGGCGGATGACACGTCACGGTAGATCGCGCGCAGCGCGCGGCGTGCTTTCGGGGCGGGCGTGAGGCGCAGGCTGGCTTCGACGATCAACGCCAGCGTGCCCTCGCTGCCGACCAGCAGGCGTTGCAGGTCGTAGCCGGTCGCGCCCTTGGTCGTGGCGGTGCCGCAGTGGATGAGCTCGCCCGTGCCGGTAACGGCCGTCAGCGCGAGCACGTTGTCGCGCGTGGCGCCGTACTTCACCGCGCGCGGGCCGCCCGCGTTGCAGGCGAGGTTGCCGCCGATGCTGCTGTAGCCGGCGCTGGTCGGGTCCGGCGGCCAGAACAGGCCGTGCGGTTTCAGCGCCGCCTGCAGGTCGCCGTTGAGCACGCCCGGCTCGACCACCGCGCAGCGATCGCCGGGGCGGATGTCGAGGATGCGGTTCATGCGTTCGAACGACACCACCACGCCGCCCGCGACCGGCACCGCCGCGCCGGTGGTGTTGGTGCCGCGCCCGCGCGCGATTACCGGCACGCGCGCCGCGCGGCAGGCGCGCACCAGCGCGACGACCTGTTCGGTCGTCGTCGGCAGCGCGACGGCGTCGGGCAACGCCTGCCGACGCGAATTGTCATACGCATACGTGAGACGTTCGCTGGCGTCCGTGCGCCAGCCGTCGCCGAGCAGCGATTGCAGTTCGGACGTCAGTGCGTGTGGCAGAGAACTCATGGACGCGAGGATACTGCCCGGCGCAGTGCAAGGATCGTCATCGCGAGGATCGCGCAGGGCAGCCACACCCAGCGGATTTCCGAAGCGATGACCGCAAGCCCGCGTGCGCTGAAGAATCCCGCGCCGATCGGCGACACCGCGATCGGGCGCCACGGTGCGAACAGGCGCGCATCCGACCAGGGCCACCACAGCGCGACGCCGAGCCCGCCGTTGGTCAGCGCGTCCAGGAGCGGATGCGACAACGCACAGGCGAAACACCACAGTGCCGCCTTCCATGGTGCGCTGCGTAGCGCGCCGTGGAAGCAGGCCGCGAGCAGGCCCAGTGTCACCGCGAACACCAGCGAATGGCTGGCGCCGCGATGTCCAAAGTCGTCCGCATAGGCGATGCCCAGCTTGAACGCGACGACGTCCGCGTCCGGCAGCACCGCGGCGACCGCGCCGGCGAGCAGCAAGCGTCGATCGATGGCGCGCGGGCCCAGTGCAATCCCGATCGCCAGCGGCACCACGGCATGGGTGAAGACGGTCGGCATGTCAGGGCTTGCGCCTGCGCCAGCGCAGCACGACGAACGCCGCCGCCAGCATGGCCAGCCACAGCGGCCACAACAGCGCGAGCGCTATGGACACGTCCAGCGCGCCGCGCCAGCCCGCCTGCAGCGCATGACCCAGTCGCGCGAAGAAGCCCGGGCCATCGCGACGCACGACCTCTTCGACGTCGATGCGTTCGGCGCGGCTCACCTGAGGTGCCTGGTACAGCGTCAGGTCGATCGTGGCGAAAGCGATGCGGTCTTCCAGCGTCGCCCGAGCGATCGTCGCTTCATCGCGCTGCGTCTGGGCATCGGCGCGCGCGTTGATCGCGTCGATCTTTTCGCCGGTCTTGCCGCGCTCGGCGGCGACGTCGCCGAGCGAACGCTGCGCGTCCTGGTGGCGCGCATACGCCAGGCGCTGGCGCAGCAGTTCGAACTGCGCATCGACCGCCTCGAAGTTGCGGTTGTCGAGGAACTCCACATGCTGCGCGAGCGCGCGCAGGAACGTTTGCGTGCGCTCGCTGGGCACGCGGACCTGCAGCTGTCCGCGCACGGTGTACGTGGACAGCTCGACCAGCTTGCCGTCGCCGCTGGGGCGCGTCTGCCGTTCGAACACCTGGGTCTGGATGCGGTTGCTGGCGACGAAGCCGCCCTGCTGGGCCACCAGATCCTCGATCGCAAGCGCAGAGCGGTAGACATCGCCCACGCGGAATTCGGCCGAGGCGGTGCGGATGAAGCTCCGTTCGCCCGAGGGCTGCGTCGCCACAGCCGATTCCAACTGCGTCTGTATATCGGCCGGTGCGGAGGCGGGCTGCGTCGGAGCCGACGCGGCGGGGGGCGCGCGCTCCTCCATCGCGGCATCGGCCGCGCTTGCGGCGGGGGCCGCGCTCGCGGCGGGGGCCTCCATCGCGGCGTCGGCCGCACTCTCGGCATCGGCCGCGTGGTCCTGCCTGGAGCACCCGCCCAACACCAACGCGCAGGCCAGCAGGCCCGCATGGAGCTTGATACGCATCGATCGGTTCCCTCTCGTCATGGCGTCATGGCCAACGGATGCCCGCGATAGTCGGGGTTGCCCGTCGTCACGCGCAATACGAACTGCCCTCAGACGTCGTCGGCGCGGAAGGCGTCCTTCAGCCAGTTCAGGCGAGGGGGGCGGGATCGCCGTCGGCTTCGACCACGTCGAAGCGGCACGGCGCGTTCGCGTGCTTTGGATGCTGTGCGAGGAAGGCGTGGGCGGCCTGCACGATCCTGCGGCGCTTGTGCCCGTCGATCGAAGCCGCGCCGCCGCCGAAGCGCGCGTCGCGCCGGTAGCGCACTTCCACGAACACCAGCGTGGCGCCGTCGAGCATCACCAGGTCGAGTTCGCCGAAACGGTAGCTCGCGTTCGCGGCGACATCGCGCAGTCCCGCGCGAGCCAGGTACGCACGCGCGGCGGCTTCCACCGCCGCGCCGCGGGCGCGGCGATCAGCGGCGGGACGCATCCGCCAGCGGCGTGGCGATGCCGGCGGTGAAGGTCGACCAGGCCGGCGTGCGCTGCACGTTGCCGAAGCCGTCCAGGCGCAGCGTGCCGGTCGCGCCGTCGATGTGGCCGTCGGCGGTGGTCGCCAGTCGTTGCAGGTAGGCGGTGATCTGCCAGGCGTCGAAGCCGAACGCGAACAGGCGCGCGGCCGGACCCTTGGTGCTGTTGAGCTGCGCGGCGGCGATCGCCGCCGGCGGCAGGCCCGGCACGCCGCGCGTGGTCCAGATTTCGGTCGGGAAGGCGATGCCGTCCAGAGCGCGGTCTTCCTCGGCCTTGCCGGTGCCCGAGAGCAGCTGCGAGGTCGCCACGCGCGGTTTGCCGGCCAGGCCGGCGAGGGCGAGGCGGGGCATCAGCAGGCGCGCGCTGCTGCCCTTCACCGCCAGGAACACGGCGTCCACGCCGCCTTCCTTCTGCGCGTAGGGCACGAAATCGGACGTGCCCTCGCCGACGACATCGGTCACCGTCGCGCCGCGCGCAACCAGGCGTTCGCGCAGGCTGGCGACGGCGCGTTGCTGCGTGTCGTCGGCGGCGGCGATCACCAGCACGCGCTTGGCGTTGAGGCCCAGCAGGTATTCGGCGGCGGCGATGCCCTCGTCGTCCGGCGAGAGCGAGAAGCTGGCGTTGCCGGCCGGCGGCGCGGCATCGCCGCGGTTGAGCGCGAGCACCGGCACCTGCAGCGGGCCCCTGGAGAACAGCGCGTTGACCTCGTCGCGGCCCAGCGGCCCGACCACGAAATCGTTGCCTTCCAGCGCCGCACGGTCGTACGCGGCGAGCGCGCCGCCGGCCGTGTCGGCGGTGTCGTAGAAGCTCACGTCCGGGCGGCGACGCGGTTCGCCGTAGTAGCCGGCGAGGAAACCATCGCGCACCGGCGCAGCGGCGACGGCGAGATTGCCCGACATCGGCAGCAGCACGGCCACCTTCACCGGCGGGCGGTAACCGTCGCCCTCGGCCGCCGGACGATTGGCGGCGTCGAAGTTCCAGCCGGTGCGGTCGAACGGCCGCGGCAGCGGCAGGCCGCGGCGCAGCAGCGCCTGGCCGGCGTGGTTGTAGAGCGGGTCGCCGGCGGCGAGCGACGCGGCCTCGCGGGCGAGGGTGGCGTTGTCGAGCGTGGACAGCAGGCGCTCGATCTCGCGCTCATTGGCGCTGCGCGCCGCACCGGTGAGCGCGGCGCCGTTGCGGGCGAGCTCGCCGGCCTGGGCGATGGCCGGATTGCGGCTCTGCTGCGAGCTGGACGTGCCGGTGGTGGAAACCGTGGCGCAACCGCCCAGCAGCGCGGCACTGATGGCCGCCGCGAACATCCACTTCATTGCCCAACGGTTGGAAGCCTGGATCATCGGCATGCGCGCGCCGCTACACGGCGTTCTTGAGGGAACCGGTTAGGATTCTACCCGGCCCCACCGCAGACGCACGATGCACACGTCCCAACCAGGCGCCTCGAAGGCCCCCGGCACCCTCCACGTCGTCGCCACGCCCATCGGCAACCTTGGCGATCTCTCCGCGCGCGCGCTGGAAACCCTGAAGACTGTCGACGCCATCTGCGCCGAGGACACGCGCCATACGCGCCAGCTGCTCTCGCACTTCGGTCTGGAACGACCGCTGATCGCGCTGCACGAACACAACGAGGAAGCGCAGGCCGTGCACCTGGTCGCGCGCCTGCAAGCGGGCGAATCATTCGCGCTGGTCTCGGACGCGGGCACGCCGCTGGTAAGCGACCCCGGCTTCCGCCTGGTGCGCGCCGCGCGCGCCGCCAACCTGCGGGTCTCGCCCGTGCCGGGCGCGTGCGCCGCGATCGCCGCGCTGAGCGTGGCGGGGATTCCCAGCGACCGTTTCGTATTCGAAGGCTTCCTCCCGGCGAAGGCGTCCGCGCGCCGCGAACGCCTCTCGCGGCTCACCGGCGAGGTGCGCACGCTGATCTTCTACGAATCCGCGCACCGCATCGAAGAGTCGCTGGAAGACCTGTCCGCCGCATTCGGCGAATCGCGGCGCGGCGTAATCGCACGCGAACTGACCAAGCTGTTCGAAACCGTGCTCGATGCCACGCTGGGCGAACTGCGCTCGCGTGTCGCCGCCGATCCGAACCAGCGCAAGGGGGAGTTCGTGGTGATCGTCGAAGGCGCGGGCGAGGACGCCGACGCCGCCATCGCCGAGGGTCGCCGGCTGTACGCCAAGCTCACCGAGCATCTGAAGCCGTCGCAGGCGGCGAAGCTGGCGGCCGAGCTGAGCGGCGCGCCGCGCAAGGCCTTGTACCACTCCGACGAGTGACGCCTCCCGCGCTGCGGCGAGGGTGATAGGCCGGAAAGTTGGATTCCCGCCTTCGCGGGAATGACGGCTTTTGGGGCGGCATCGCCGCGGAACACGGGCGCGGGCATGGCGCCACAGCCCATTTGGTCGACGGCAACCCCCTCGAACCCCCCGTAGTCGAAGCCAGAGCCCCCTTTAGTAAAGGGGGCGCGGCGGCAGCCGCGGGGAATTGGAGTGGCGGCGCGGGGCCCGAAGTTTGCACAGCAAACTTTGGGAGGTGAATTCAGCTGCGAAGCAGTAGAATTCGCCTCGCGGAGTCGGCCTAGGCAGTCGCGTCATCCGAAAGGATGCCGAGGAAAGTCCGGGCTCCACAGGGCACGGTGCCAGGTAACGCCTGGGCGGCGCGAGCCGACGGAAAGTGCAACAGAGAGCAGACCGCCGAACGGCGTCGCAAGACGTGCGTGGTAAGGGTGAAACGGTGCGGTAAGAGCGCACCGCGAGTCCGGCAACGGACCGGCACGGCAAACCCCACCGGGAGCAAGACCAAATAGGGAGGCAATGCCGCGGCCCGCGGTGTCTCCGGGTAGGTTGCTTGAGCGTAGCGGTGACGCTGCGCCTAGAGGAATGACTGTCCACGACAGAACCCGGCTTACAGGCCGGCTCCGCGCCTGTTCTTCCCAGGCTGGCCTGGGAAGAACCCCAAAGTTTCGCGTAGCGAAACTTCGGGCCCCGAGGCATCGCCTCCAATTCCCCGCGGCTGCCGCCGCGCCCCCTTTACCAAAGGGGGCTGGCGTCTTTCGTCAGGGTGATCGGTGGGTTAGGTCCGGGTGATCCAGGCTGGCCTGGGAAGAACCCCGAAGTTTCGCGCAGCGAAACTTCGGGCCCCGAGGCATCGCCTCCAATTCCCTGCGGCTGCCGCCGCGCCCCCTTTACCAAAGGGGGCTGGCGTCTTTCGTCAGGGTGATCGGTGGGTTAGGTCCGGGTGATCCAGGCTGGCCTGGGAAGAACCCCAAAGTTTCGCGTAGCGAAACTTCGGGCCCCGAGGCATCGCCACCAATTACCCGCCGCTGCCGCGGCGCCCCCTTTGCTAAAGGGGGCTGGCTCGTTCGTCAGGGTGGCTGGCGTGTTAGGCCTCGGTGATCGATCGAAGGATTCCGATCGTTTTCGCAAATGGAAGGCCGGTGCTGCGGCGCAGCATCGGCCTTCCGGCGTTAGGCGGGGCTTTGCCAATGTCCTGCGACAAGGCGGTCCAGTCTCAAAATTTGAGACTAAACAATGGGTAGTGGATAAGTCTTGAACAAACCTGTGAAGTTCTTCGCAAGTCATTGACGAGACAGGTGAATTTGCTCCCTAAAACTTGTTGACAACCCTGTGGGGCGTGCCTAAGGTGGGCATCTGAGGGAAAACCGGGTTTTTTGTGGTTTTCCAGGATCAAGTCGCCCGCCTAGAGGCGGCCCCAACAGGTGCTCAATGTTCCAGGGTGAGACCGCCATCACGATTGACGACAAGGGCCGGCTGGCGGTGCCCACCGTCTACCGTGACGTCGTCGCGCGTGAATGCGCCGGTCGCCTGGTCATCACCTACAACCCCTTCGAGTCCGGCTCGCTGTACCTGTACCCGCAGGCTGCGTGGGAGCGGCTGCGCGACCAGGTCAATGCGCTGCCCAAGGCGAAGGCGGTCAACCGGAGCATGCAGCTCAAGCTCGTCGGCGCGGCGGCGTTCGTCGAGCTCGACGGCAACGGGCGCATCAGCATCCCGGCCAGCCACCGCGCCGCGGTCGGCATCGAGAAGAAGGCCGTGCTGCTGGGCATGGGCGACAAGTTCGAACTGTGGAGCGAGCAGGCGCACCACGCGCAGATCCGTCAGACGGTCTCTGACGACGATCTGAGCGCGGAGCTGCTCGACCTTCAGCTGTGACGGTGGGTGGCATGGAGCGCGGCGCGCTTTCCGGCCACCTTCCCGTGATGTACGCGCAGGTGCTCGACGGCCTGAACGTGCGCGGGAATGGAACGTACCTGGACGGCACGTTCGGGCGTGGCGGTCATGCGCGCGGCGTGCTGGAACGACTCGGCCCCGGAGGCCGTCTGCTGCTCATGGACAAGGACCCCGAAGCGATTGCGGTGGCGATGCGCGAGTTCGCGCAGGACGCCCGCGTCGCGGTCTTCCGTGGCAGCTTCGCCGAGCTTGCGCAGTGGAACGAAACCGCCGCCGGTCTCGACGGCGTGCTGTTCGACCTGGGCGTGTCTTCGCCGCAGCTGGACGTCGCCGAGCGCGGTTTCAGCTTCGGCAAGGACGGCCCGCTGGATATGCGCATGGACCCCGACAGCGGCGAGAGCGCGGCGCAGTGGCTCGCGCGCGCCGAAGACCGCGAGATCGCCGACGTCCTGTGGACCTACGGCGAGGAGCGCATGAGCCGCAAGATCGCGCGCGCCATCGTGGCCCGTCGCGACGCGCAGCCGCTGCTACGCACCGCACAGCTGGCCGATCTCATTGCCTCCGTGGTGCCGCGCGGCGACCAGAAGATCCATCCGGCCACGCGCAGCTTCCAGGCCATCCGCATCTTCATCAACCGCGAACTCGTCGACCTGGAAACCGGCCTGGACGCCGCATTGGCGCGCCTGAAGCCCGGCGGCCGGCTCGCGGTGATCAGCTTCCATTCGCTGGAAGACCGCATCGTCAAGCAGTTCATCGCGCGCCACAGCAAGGCGCCGCCGGCCAACCGCCGCATGCCGGTAGAGGTGGCGTTCACGCCGGTGCTGCGCGCGATCGGTTCGGCGCAGAAGGCATACGACGAAGAAACCTCGGCCAATCCGCGGGCTCGCAGCGCGGTACTGCGCGTGGCGGAAAAGCTGGGAATCGGGAACGAGGAAGGCGCAAACGCCTCGGACGGCGTCTCCGACACGGCACAGCCGGCAACGGGCCGTGGAGACCGGCGGGAAGCGATGGCGCCCGGTGAGCCGGAACTCCGGCGATTCCGTCTTCCGCGTACCCGATTCCCGGCTGCTGTGGAGCGGCACGAGGAGGCGCGACTGTGAGCGTCGTGCGCCTGCTGCTGAGCGTGCTGGTGGTGGCCAACGTCGTTTCGGCGCTGGCCGTCGTGCAGGCGCGCCATGAGCACCGGCAGCTGTTCGTGCAGCTCAGCCGTCTGGAGCGTTCGCGCGACGAACTCAACATCGAGTTCGGCCGCCTCCAGCTCGAACAGGCCACCTGGGCGGAGAGCAACCGCATCGACCAGGTCGCGCGCGACCGCCTGGGCATGAAGTTCCCCGAAGGCGCCGAAACCGTGGTGATCCGTCCATGAACGGCCCTTCGAAGCATTCGCGTGGCAACAAGTCCGGACGCAGCGGGCCGCTCGATGCCGTGCTCGCATTGCGTGAGAAGTTCGCCGGCGATCGCGACCGCAACGGCGGCAAGAACCGTGTGCGCGCCTCGTTCAACCTGCGCAACCGGCTTATCCTGGTGGGCGGCGCGCTGGGGCTGTGCTCGATCGCGCTGGTCGGCCGCGCGCTGGACCTGCAGGTCATCAGCAACGATTTCTATCGCCAGCAGGGCGATGCACGCTCGCTGCGCGAGATTCCGATCCCGACCTCGCGCGGCATGATCACCGACCGCAACGGCGAGCCGCTCGCCGTGTCCACGCCGGTCGAGTCGATCTGGGCCAACCCGCAGGAACTGCTGAAGAATCCCACTCGCATCCCGCAGCTGGCGAAGGCGCTGGGCGTGTCGCCCGATGCGCTGACACGCAAGCTCAGCCAGCGCTCGAGCAAGGAATTCGTTTACCTCAAGCGCCGCATCAATCCCGACGAGGCCAAGCGCATCCTTGCCTACAAGGTGCCGGGCGTGTTCTCGCAGCGCGAGTTCCGCCGCTTCTACCCGCAGGGCGAAGCGATGGCGCACATCCTGGGCTTCACCAACATCGACGACCTGGGACAGGAAGGCCTTGAGCTCGCGTTCGACGACTGGCTGCGCGGCAAGCCCGGCGCCAAGCGCGTGATCCGCGACGGCGCCGGCCGCATCGTCGAGAGCGTGGACCTGGTGAAGGCCGCCGAACCCGGCCGCGACCTCACCCTCACCATCGACCGCCGCATCCAGTTCCTCGCCACGCGCGAACTGCGCGGCGCGCTGGAGCGCACTGGCGCCAGCAGCGGTTCGGCCGTCGTGCTCGACATCGCCACCGGCGAAGTACTGGCCATGGCGAACCTGCCGACCTACAACCCCAATGCGCTCTCCGTCGGCAATCCCGACACGCACCGCAATCGCGCGGTGACCGACGTGATCGAGCCGGGTTCGACGATGAAGCCGCTCACCGTGGCCGCTGCGCTGGAAGCGGGGGTGATCACCCCGCACACGCGCTTCGACACCAACCCAGGCTGGATGCCGAACGGCCGGTTCCGCACGACCGACCACCACAACTACGGCGTGCTCGACACGACGGGCGTGATCACCAAGAGCTCCAACGTCGGCGTGTCGAAGATCGTCGCCAAGCTGCCGAACCAGGAGTACTACGAGTTCCTCAAGCGCTTCGGCTACGGCCGCAAGACCAACAGCGGCTTCCCGGGCGAGTCCTCGGGCGTGCTCGCGCCGCCGTCGCGCTGGAGCGGCACGACCAAGCAGACGATGTCCTACGGCTACGGCCTGTCGGCGACACCGCTGCAAATCGCGCAGGCGTATGCGGCGCTGGGCAACGGCGGCAAGCTGATCGCGCCGACCTTCGTGAAGGGCGAACGGCACGAGCCGGTGCAGGTGCTCGATCCGGCCATCTCCGGCCAGATCATGCGCATGATGCAGACCGTGACCGAGCCGGGCGGCACCGCCACGCAGGCGGCGATCCTGGGCTACCACGTCGCCGGCAAGACCGGCACGGCGCGTAAGTTCAACGAATTCGGCGGCTACTCGCGCCGCTACGTGTCGTTCTTCGCCGGCGTGGTGCCGGTGAACAATCCGCGCTTCTCGATGGTGGTGGTGGTCAACGATCCGGATCCGGCGAAGGGTTACTTCGGCGGCTTCGTGTCGGGCCCGGTCTTCAAGAGCGTCATGGAAGGCGCGCTGCGTCTGATGGACGTCGCCCCGGACGACATCGACACCTGGATGGCCGCGCAGGCCGAAGCCGAGGCCAAGCGCGCCAAGGCCAACGGCGGCAAGCCGACCGGCGCCGTGCTGCCCGCACCGGTCCATGCCTCCGCCGCCGCACTGCCGTTGCCCACCGGCATGGTGAGCCAGCCGGGAGGTGCGCGATGAGCCGCCTCATGCCGCTGGCCGAACTGTTGCCCGACGTGGACGGCATTCCGCCGGAGCTGGTCATCACCGGGCTCGTGCTCGACAGCCGTGCGGTGCGACCGGGCAACGCATTCGTCGCGATCGCCGGCTTCGGCGCGCACGGCCTGCGCTTCGTCGAGCAGGCGCGCGCGGCCGGTGCCGCCGCGATCCTGTTCGAGCCGCCTGCGCCGGACGACCTGCCCGCGCCGCACGACGCCATCGCCGTGCCCGGGCTGCGTGAGCGCCTGGGCGAGATGGGCGACCGCTTCCACGGCCGCGCCACCGAGGCGATGACCGTGGTCGGCGTGACCGGCACCAACGGCAAGACCTCCACCGTGCAGCTGCTCACGCAGGCATGGAACGTGCGCGGCATCGTCAGCGGCAGCGTGGGCACGCTCGGCGCCGGCCTGTATGGCCAGGTCGTTCCGACCGGTTTCACCACGCCGCTGGTGCTGCAGACGCATGAGCTGCTCGCGCAGATGCACGACGACGGCGCGCAGGCCATCGCGATGGAAGCCAGCTCGCACGCGCTCGACCAGGGCCGCGTGGACGGCGTGCATTTCGACGTGGCGGTGTTCACCAACCTCACGCGCGATCACCTCGATTACCACGGCGACATGGCGACCTACGGCGCCGCCAAGGCGCGCCTGTTCGCGTGGCCGGGGTTGAAGGCCGCGGTGATCAACCTCGACGACGCATTCGGGCGCGAGCTGATCGGCACGCTGCCGGCCGGCGTGCGCGCGATCGGCGTGAGCTCGCGCGACGACGCGGCGGCGACGCTGCGCGCGCACAACCTGCGCTTCGACAACGCCGGCATCGGCTTCGACCTGGTCGTCGACGGCGAAACGCATGCGGTGCAGTCGCCGCTGCTGGGCCGCTTCAACGTCGACAACCTGCTGGCGGTCGCGGGCGTGCTGCTGGCGCTCGGCGATGCGCCGGCGCAGGTCGCCGACACGCTGTCCTTGCTGCGGCCGATCCACGGACGCATGAACCGCCTCGGCGGCGACGGCGTCGCACCGCTGGTGGTGATCGACTACGCGCACACGCCCGACGCGCTGGAACAGGCGCTGTCTTCGCTGCGAGGCCATGTGCAGGCCCGGCTGATCTGCGTGTTCGGCTGCGGCGGCGACCGTGATCGCGGCAAGCGTCCGCAGATGGCCGCCATTGCCGAGCAGCATGCCGACGTGGTGATCGTCACCGACGACAACCCGCGCTTCGAGGACGGCGATGCCATCGTCGCCGACATCATGGCCGGCTTCGCGCATCCGCAGCGCGTGACCGTGCAGCGCGACCGCGCTGCCGCCATCGCGCACGCGGTGGGCATGGCCGGCGCCGACGACATCGTGCTGGTGGCCGGCAAGGGCCACGAGCCGTACCAGGACATCCAGGGCGTGCAGCATCCCTTCGACGACACGCAGGTCGCCCGCGCGGCGCTGGAGGCACGCCAGTGAAGCCGCGTCGCCTGTCCGAGATCGCGCGCATGACCCGCGGCCGCCTGGTCGGTGAGGACCGCGTGGTCGACGCCATCGCCACCGACACCCGCGCGCTGCCGAAGCAGGGCGCAGCGCTGTTCGTCGCACTCAAGGGCGAGCGCTTCGACGGCCACGACCACGTCGCCAAGGCCGCGCAGGCCGGTGTCGCCGCGGCGCTGGTATCGCGCGACGTGGATGCGCCCGTTGCGCAGATCGTCGTCGCCGACACCGAGCGGGCGCTGGCCGACTTTGCCGCCGCCGTGCATCGCGAACGGCTTTCGGAAGGTAACGCGCAGAAGGTCGTGGCGATCACCGGCAGCAACGGCAAGACCAGCGTGAAGGCGCTGACGCTGTCGATCCTGCAGCGCGTCGGCGTCACCTACGCCACGCCGGGCAATCGCAACAACGAGATCGGCCTGCCGCTGGCGGTCATCGACGCACCCGAAGGCGTGCAATTCGCGATCTACGAGATGGGCGCCGGCAAGCCGGGCGACATCGCGTACCTCACCGACATCGCGCGTCCGGACGTGTCGATCGTCAACAACATCGCGCCCGGCCACCTGGAACGCATGGGCAGCCTGCTCGGCGTGGCCGACACCAAGGCGGCGATCTACGACGCGCTGCCGGCGGACGGCGTCGCGGTCATCAACGCCGACGACGCATTCGCGCCGTACTTCGCCGAGCGCGCGCACGGCCGGCGCCTGCTGCGCTTCGGGCTGGAAGCGAGCGCCGACATCACCGCGCGCAACATCGAAGCGCTGGCCGACGGCTCGCGCTTCCTGCTCGTGACGCCCCAGGGCGAAGCGGCGATCGCGCTCGCACTGCCGGGCCGCCACAACGTAAGCAACGCACTCGCGGCGGCAGGTCTGGCGCTGAGCGCAGGCGCTTCGCTGGAGGCGGTGGCCGAAGGGCTCAACGCCGCGCGTCCGGTCGCCGGCCGGCTGATCTCGCACCGCCTCGAAAACGGCGCGGTGATCATCGACGACAGCTACAACGCCAATCCCGGCTCGCTCGCCGCGGCCATCGACACGCTCGCCGCGGGCGGCGGTGAGTCGTGGCTGGTGCTGGGCGACATGCGCGAACTCGGCGCCGACGCCGAGGCGATGCACGCCGAGGCAGGTCGCCGCGCCAAGGGCGCCGGCATCCGCCGTCTCTACACGCTCGGGCTGTACAGCGCCGCCGCATCGGCCGCGTTCGGCGAGGGCGCCAGGCATTTCGAAACGCACACCGCGCTGGCGCAGGCGCTCGGCAACGAGCTGCACGACGGCGTGCGCGTGCTGGTCAAGGGTTCGCGCGGAAGCGCGATGGACAGGATCGTGGCCGCGCTCGTGGGCCCGCAAGAAGGGGAACCCCATGCTGCTTGAACTCACGCGTTGGCTTGAACAACTGCAGAGCCTGTTCGGTCTGTTCGGGTATCTCACCTTCCGCGGCATCCTCAGCGCGCTCACCGCGCTTGCGCTGTCGCTGTGGTGGGGGCCGGCGGTGATCCGCAAGCTCGGCCAGCTCAAGGGCGGCCAGCCGATCCGCAAGGACGGCCCGCAGTCGCACTTCTCCAAGGCCGGCACGCCGACCATGGGCGGCGCGCTGATCCTGCTCACGGTGATGGCTTCGGTCCTGCTGTGGGGCGACCTGCGCAACAAGTACGTTTGGATCGTGCTGCTGGTAATGCTCGCCTTCGGCGCTATCGGCTGGTACGACGACTGGATCAAGATCGTCCGCCGCGATCCCAACGGCCTGAAGTCGCGCTGGAAGTACCTGCTGCAGTCGATCTTCGGCCTCGGCGCCGGCCTGTACCTGTGGTTCTTCGCCGACGTGCCGGCGGCGACGACCTTCTACGTGCCGTTCTTCAAGTCGATCGCGCTGCCGCTGGCGGGCATCGGTTTCGTCACCATCGCCTACCTGTGGATCGTCGGCTTCTCCAATGCGGTGAACCTCACCGACGGCCTCGACGGTCTGGCGATCATGCCGACCGTGCTGGTCGCCTGCGCGCTGGGTATCTTCGCCTACGCCTCGGGCCATGCAGAGTTCTCCAAGTACCTGCAGATTCCCGCCGTGCCCGGCGCGGGTGAACTGGTGATCATCTGCGCGGCGATCGCCGGCGCGGGACTCGGGTTCCTGTGGTTCAACACCTACCCGGCGATGGTGTTCATGGGCGACATCGGCGCGCTCGCGCTGGGCGCCGTGCTGGGCACCATCGCGGTGATCGTGCGCCAGGAACTGGTGCTGGTGATCATGGGCGGCATCTTCGTGATCGAGACGCTCTCGGTGATGATCCAGGTGGCTTCGTTCAAGCTCACCGGCAAGCGCGTGTTCCGCATGGCGCCGATCCACCACCACTTCGAGCTCAAGGGCTGGCCGGAGCCGCGCGTGATCGTGCGCTTCTGGATCATCTCGGTGGTGCTCGTCCTCGTCGGCCTGGCCACGCTGAAGGTACGTTGATGAGCGAATCCGCGCGCCAGGCAACACGACTCGACGCGATCGGCGGCCACTTCGACCCGTGGCTGCTCGGGATCTCGTGCGCGTTGGCGTGCCTGGGCGTGGTGATGGTCGGCTCGGCTTCGATCGGTGTCGCCGACGGCCACGACGTCAGTCCGTTCTACTTCCTCACGCGCCACGTGGTGTTCCTCGCCATCGGCCTGGTGATGGCGCTGTGGGTGATGCGCACCGAACTGAAGACCATCGAGCAGCACAATCAGTGGTTGCTGCTGGTGTGCTTCGTACTGCTGATCGCGGTGTTCGTGCCCGGCATCGGCCGCAGCGTGAACGGCGCACGGCGCTGGCTCAACCTGGGCTTCTCCAACTTCCAGGCGGTGGAGGCGGTGAAGCTGCTCTACATCGTCTGGCTGGCCAGCTACCTCAAGCGTTACAGCGAAGAGGTCACCGCGACCTGGGGCGCGATGCTCAAGCCGATCGGCGTCGCCGTGGCGCTGGTGATGATGCTGCTGTTGCAGCCGGACTTCGGTTCGTCCTCGCTGCTGCTGGCGATCACCGCCGGCATGCTGGTGCTGGGCGGCGTGAACATGCCGCGCATGTTCGGCCCGGTGCTGATCGGCCTGCCGGTGCTGGCGGTCGTCGCGATCGCGGAGCCGTATCGGGTGGTGCGCCTGACCTCGTTCCTGGATCCGTGGCAGGACCCGTTCAAGACTGGCTACCAGCTCACCAACGCCCTGATGGCAGTGGGTCGCGGCGAATGGCTGGGCGTTGGCCTGGGCGCGTCGGTGCAGAAGCTGTCCTACCTGCCCGAAGCGCACACCGACTTCATCATGGCCGTGATCGCGGAAGAGTTCGGCTTCCTGGGCGTGTGCGCCGTCGTCGGCCTGTACGCGGCCCTGGCCGGACGCGCGTTCTGGCTCGGCCTGAAGTGCGTGGAGATGCGCCGTCACTTCGCTGGCTACTGCGCCTTCGGCATCGCGCTGTGGATGAGCCTGCAGAGCTTCGTCTCGATCGGCGTGAACCTGGGCCTGCTGCCGACCAAGGGCCTCACGCTGCCGATGATTTCCTACGGCGGTTCGAGCGTGATCATGACCTGCGCCGCGCTCGGCCTGCTGCTGCGCGTGTCGTACGAACTCGACCGCGCGCAGCGCCAGGTCGCCCGCGTGCGCAACGACAACGCGCCGCTGTCGCCCACTCCGTCGTCGAACGAAACCGCCGCACCGAATGCGACGCCGCTGCCGTCGCGCAAGCCGGCCGCCGCAACCGCGTCCGCGCGCGGCACCAGCCGCCTGCAGCAGCGCGTCGAACCGACGCTCGGGAGGATCGCATGATGTTGCCTGCGACCGACTCCGACCTGCATCCGGTGATGATCCTCGCCGGCGGCACCGGCGGGCACATCTTCCCGGGCCTCGCCGTCGCCAGGGCGCTGAACGAGCGCGGCGTGCCCGTGCTCTGGCTCGGTGCCGAAGGCGGGATGGAAACGCGCCTGGTCCCGCAGCACGGCATCGCCATCGACACCATCGCCGTGCGCGGCATGCGCGGCAAGGGCGTCGCGACGCTGCTGGCCACGCCGTTCCGCATGATCGGCGCGGTGCGCGCCGCACTGCAGACACTGCGCGAGCGACAGCCGCGCGCGGTCATCAGCTTCGGCGGTTATGCGGCGGGGCCGGGTGGTCTGGCGGCGCGACTGGCCGGCATTCCACTGATCGTGCACGAGCAGAACCGCGCACCGGGCCTGACCAACCGCGTTCTCGCGCGTTTCGCGCGGCATGTGTTGACGGGGTTCCCCGGCACGTTCGCGAACGAGGAAGTGGTCGGCAATCCGGTTCGCGCGGAAATCTCGGCGGTGGCGCCGCCGGAACAGCGCTTCGCCGGACGCAGCGGCCCGCTGCGCGTGCTCGTGCTGGGCGGCAGCCAGGGCGCGCGTGCGCTCAACAGCGCCGTGCCACAGGCCGTCGCCGGACTGCGTGGCCGCGTGCAGTGCGAAGTGCGGCACCAGAGTGGCGAGAAGCTGCGCGAGGAAGCCGAGCGCGCTTACGCGCAGGCGGGCGTGCAGGCTTCGGTCGAACCCTTTATCGCCGACATGGCCTCGGCGTACGCCTGGGCCGATGTCGTCGTCTGCCGCGCCGGCGCGTTGACGCTCGCGGAGCTGTGCGCCGTCGGCGTGGGCAGCGTGCTGGTGCCGTTCCCGCAGGCGGTGGACGACCACCAGACCAAGAACGCGCAATACCTCGTCGATCGCGGTGCCGCGCAGCTGCTGCCGCAGGGCACGGCGGGCGATCTCGGCCAGCGTCTGTCGGCCACCCTCGAAATCCTCGGCGAACGCGGCGCCCTGCTGCAGATGGCGCAGGCCGCACGCGCGATCGCCAAGCCCGACGCGGCCGACCGCGTCGCCCAACTGGTTCTGGAGCAAGTCGAATGAGTACGGCCCTGCGTCGCCGCCTGCAGCACACCGGCGACCTCGCCAAGGCGTTCCCGCGCGTGCACTTCGTCGGCATCGGCGGCGTCGGCATGAGCGGCCTGGCCGAGGTGATGTGCACGCTGGGCTATCAGGTGTCCGGCTCGGACAACGCCGATAACGCGGTGACGCGCCGTCTGGCCAAGCTCGGCGTGACCGTCAACAAGGGTCACGCTGCGGCCAACGTGCTGGGCACGGATTGCGTGGTCGTGTCGAGCGCGATCAAGGCCGACAACCCCGAGCTGATGGAAGCGCACGCGCAGCGCATCCCGGTGGTGCCGCGTGCGGAAATGCTGGCCGAGCTGATGCGCTTCAAGCGCGGCATCGCGGTGGCCGGCACGCACGGCAAGACCACGACGACGTCGCTGGCCGCGAGCGTGCTCGCCGAAGGCGGCATCGACCCGACGTTCGTGATCGGCGGGCAGCTGCTCGCCGCAGGCGCGAACGCGCGCCTGGGCAAGGGCGAATGGCTGGTGGCGGAGGCCGACGAAAGCGACGGCAGCTTCCTGCGCCTGAACCCGCAGATCGCCATCGTCACCAACATCGACGCCGATCACCTGGAAAACTACGGCGGCGACTTCGCCCGCGTGCAGGCGGCGTTCGAGGAATTCATGCACCGCCTGCCGTTCTACGGCCTGGCCGTGCTGTGCATCGATGACGCGGAAGTCGCGGCGCTGGCGGCGAAGACGCCGCGCCACGTGATGACCTACGGCTTCAGCATTGATGCCGACGTGCGCGCCGAGGACGTGCAGCAGCACGGCCCGAACATGCGCTTCACGCTGTGCCTGCCCGATGCGACGCGCACGCCGATCACGCTCGCGCTGCCGGGCCGCCACAACGTGCAGAACGCGCTGGCGGCCGCTTCCGTCGCGTGGCAGCTCGGCGTCGCCGCCGATGCGATCGCGCGCGCGTTGCAGAACTTCGCCGGCGTCGGCCGCCGCTTCAACCTGCTCGGAACTCCGTCCACGTCGAAGGGCGCGACGGTGCAGCTGGTCGACGACTACGGTCATCATCCCAAGGAGCTGGACGCGGTGTTCGCCGCCGCGCGCGGGGGCTGGCCGGACAAGCGCCTGGTCGTCGCGTTCCAGCCGCACCGCTACAGCCGCACGCGCGATCTGTTCGACGAATTCGCCGCCGTGCTGTCGAGCGTGGACGTGCTCGTGCTGACCGAGGTGTATCCGGCCGGCGAAGCGCCGATCGCCGGTGCCGATGCGAAGTCGCTGGCACGCGCGATCCGCGCGCGCGGCCGCATCGATCCGGTCGTGGTGAGCGGCGCCGGCGATCTGTCGTCGGTGCTTCCCGATGTCCTCAACGATGGCGACCTGCTGCTGCTGATGGGCGCGGGCGACATCGGCTACGCCGCGCAGCAGATCGCCGCGAACGGCTTCGACGGTTCCAACGGAGAGAAGAAGTGAGCGCACGGCCCACCAACATCGGTTCGCTCCGGATCACCGATCCGGCCGCCTTCGGCCGCGTCGCCGTGCTGATGGGCGGTACCAGCGCCGAACGCGAGGTCTCGCTCGACTCCGGTCGCAACGTGCTCGAAGCGTTGCGCTCGCGCAATGTCGACGCCTTTGCGGTGGACGGCATTCCCGCCCTGATCGACGCGATTCGCGCCGGCAGTGTCGACCGCGTGTTCAACATCCTCCACGGCAACAAGGGCGGCGGCGAAGACGGCGTGCTGCAGGGACTGTGCGAGGCGCTGGGCGTGCCGTACACGGGCTCGGGCGTGCTCGGCTCGGCGCTGACGATGGACAAGATCCGCACCAAGCAGGTGTGGCTGAGCCTCGATCTGCCGACCCCGCGCTACGTCAGGCTTGCCAAGGGCGACGACGTGCACGCCGCTGCCCGTCAGCTGGGCCTGCCGGTGTTCATCAAGCCGTCCAGTGAAGGCTCCAGTGTCGGTGTCTCGCGCGTGCTGAACGATGCGGACCTCGAGGCGGCCGTCGAACTGGCTGCGAACTACCCGGGCGAGATGCTGATGGAGCAGCTCATCGTCGGCGAGGAACTCACCGTGCCGGTGCTGGGCGGCGTGGCGTTGCCGTCGATCCGCATCGTGCCCAAGGGCGAGTGGTACGACTACCACGCCAAGTACATCGCCGACGACACGCAGTACCTGTGCCCCGGGCTCGAAGGCGCGGAAGAGACCGAGATCGGCCGCATCGCAAGCGAAGCGTTCGTCGCCGCCGGCTGCCGCGGCTGGGGCCGCGTCGACTTCATGCGCGATCGCGCCACCGGCCAGCTGTACCTGCTGGAAGTGAACACCGCGCCGGGCATGACGAGTCATTCGCTGGTGCCCAAGGCCGCGCGCCAGGTCGGCATCGAATTCGATGAACTGTGCTGGCGCGTGCTCGAGTCCAGCCTGGCCGACGAAGGAGGTGCGGTGGCGTGAACGCCATGCTTCGCCTCGTCGGATGGATCCTCGCGGTAGCGCTGGTCGTGCTGCCGGTCGTGGCCGTGCTCAACGGCTGGGTCGGTGCAGGCCATTGGCCGCTGACCAAGCTGCGCGCGACCGCCGAGTTCGAACGCGTGGACGGCGCGCTGCTGCAGAAGACGCTGTTGCCGTATGCGCAGCGCGGCTTCTTCGCGGTGGATCTGGCGGCGGCGCAGGATGCCGTGTCGAAGCTGCCGTGGGTCGAGCGTGCGGAAGTGCGCAAGCGCTGGCCCGACGTGCTGGAAGTGACGGTGTACGAACACCGCCCGTTCGCGCGCTGGGGCGACGACCTGTTGCTCTCGCAACAGGGGCGGTTGTTCCCGGCCAAGGGCATCCAGGTGCCGGAAGGCCTGCCGCAATTCGGTGGCCCGGAGTCGCGCGTCGGTGATGTCGTGGAGCTCTACAACGAGTCGCGCGCGATGTTCGCGCCGATCGGTCTGGAGGTGCGCGAGGTCGAGCTCGATCCGCGCGGCAGTTGGACGCTTGCGTTGGACAACGGCGCGCGGATCGTCGTCGGCCGCAGCGAGGCGCGCGCCCGGCTGGGCCGTTTCGTGCGACTGCTGCCGCAGCTTCTCTCGCAACAGGCGCAGGTGCTCAAGCGCGCCGACCTTCGTTACACCAATGGTTTTGCACTCACGTGGGCGCCGATTCCGGTGTCGGCGCCGGTGCCGCAACAGCAGCAAGGACAATCATGAACCGCAAGGGTGACAAGTCGCTCATCGTCGGCCTCGACATCGGCACCTCCAAGGTGGTGGCGCTGGTGGGTGAATATTCCCAGGGCAATCCCATCGAGGTGATCGGCATCGGTTCGCACGAATCGCGCGGCCTAAAGCGCGGCGTGGTCGTGGACATCGAATCCACGGTGCAGTCGATCCAGCGCGCCATCGAGGAAGCCGAGCTGATGGCCGGCTGCGAGATCCGCTCGGTGTACGCCTCGATCTCCGGCAACCACGTGCAGTGCCGAAACTCGCAGGGCATCGCGCCGATCCGCGACGGCGAGGTGACTTACGGTGATCTCGATCGCGTGCTCGATGCGGCCAAGGCCGTGGCGATTCCCGCCGATCAGAAGATCCTGCACGCGATCCCGCGCGACTACGTGCTGGACGATTCGCAGGAAGGCATCCGCAATCCCGTCGGCATGACCGGCGTGCGCCTGGAGGTGCATGCGCACCTGGTGGTGTGCGCGCAGTCGGCGGCGGCGAACATCAGCAAGTGCGTGCAGCGCTGCGGCTTGCAGGTGGACGACCTGGTCCTGAGCGTGCTGGCGTCCAGCCAGGCCGTGCTGACCAGCGACGAGCGTGAACTCGGTGTCGTGCTGGTCGATATCGGCGCGGGCACGACCGACATCGCCGTGTTCGTCGGCGGCGCGATCGCGCACAGCGCGAGCCTGCCGATCGCCGGCGACAAGGTGACCGAGGACATCGCGCACATGCTGCGCACGCCCACGCCGGAAGCCGAGCAGATCAAGGTTCGCTATGCGTGCGCGCTGGCGCAGATGGCGACGGCGGAAGAATCCATCCAGGTGCCCAGCGTCGGCGATCGCCCGCCGCGCCGCATGCCGCGCGCGTCGCTCGCGCAGGCGGTGCAGGCGCGTTACGAGGAAATCTTCGAAATGATCCAGGCCGAACTGCGTCGCAGCGGCTTCGAGCAGCACGTGCGCGCCGGCATGGTGCTCACCGGCGGCGCCGCGAAGATGGAAGGCGTGGTCGAGCTGGCCGAAGAGATGCTGCAGATGCCGGTGCGCGTGGGCATTCCGCAGCACGTGACGGGGCTGGGCGAAGTGGTCGGCAACCCGGTGCATGCAACGGGCGTGGGCCTGTTGCTGATGGGTAGCCAGATCGAGAACCCGCGGCGTCCGGTGATTCCGACCGGTCGCGCGGGCAGCTTCTTCAGCAAACTCAAGAATTGGTATCGCGGCGAGTTCTGATGATCGAACGCGCCACAGGTTTCATGGAATCGACGCGGCAAGGGCCGACGCCGGTTCCCGGTCCGGAGAGGCAAGCCGGATCACGCGGGCAGGCGAGGCGAAGGCGAAGCGGTACTTGCGGTTCGGCAACACCATCGATTCGAAAGACACACCACATAACTAGCACTACATAACGAGGACGACGACATGGCACATTTCGAACTGGTTGAAAAAATGGCCCCGAATGCGGTGATCAAGGTCATCGGCGTGGGTGGCGGCGGCGGCAACGCCGTGGCGCACATGGTCAGCGGCAACGTCGACGGCGTGGAGTTCATCACCGCCAACACCGACTCGCAGGCCATCAAGAACTGCGGCGCGAAGCTGCAGCTGCAGCTGGGCAGCAACGTCACCAAGGGCCTGGGTGCGGGCGCGAATCCGGAAGTCGGCCGTCAGGCTGCGCTGGAAGACCGTGAGCGCATCATGGACGCCCTCACCGGCGCCGACATGGTGTTCATCACCGCGGGCATGGGCGGCGGCACCGGCACGGGCGCGGCTCCGGTCGTGGCGCAGCTGGCCAAGGAGATGGGCATCCTGACCGTGGCCGTGGTGACCAAGCCGTTCCCGTTCGAAGGCCGTCGTCGCATGCAGGTCGCGCTGAAGGGCATCGAGGAACTGAGCCACCACTGCGACTCACTGATCACCATCCCGAATGAAAAGCTGATCACCGTGCTGGGCCGCAACGCCACGATGATCCAGGCGTTCCGCGCCGCCAACGACGTGCTGCTCGGCGCCGTGCAGGGCATCGCCGATCTGATCGTGCGCCCGGGCCTGATCAACGTCGACTTCGCCGACGTGCGCACCGTGATGAGCGAGATGGGCCTGGCGATGATGGGCACCGGCGCGGCTCGCGGCGACGATCGTGCGCAGGCCGCGGCCGAAGCGGCGATCCAGAACCCGCTGCTGGACGACGTGAACCTGTCCGGCGCCAACGGCATCCTGGTCAACATCACCGCCGGTCCGGACTTCACGATGGCCGAGTTCGACGAAGTCGGTCGCACCATCGAGAACTTCGCGTCCGAAGACGCGACCGTCGTCATCGGCACCGTGCTGGATCCGGACATGCAGGACGAGGTGAAGGTCACCGTGGTTGCCACGGGCCTGAACCGTGCGGTCGCCCGCCAGTCCGTGCGCGGCAACGAGCGCGAGGCCCATCGGGCCCCGATCACGCTGGTTCGCAACGCCACGACCGGCCAGCCGGAGTTCTCGGCCATGGACGAGATGCCGACCGCCCGTCCGAGCTTCGGCACCAGCCTGCGCGGAAGCGCCGGCAGCCGCAGCGTGGAGCCGGCGGCCCCGGCCGTCGCCGATTTCGGCAGCGACAGCAGCTATCTGGACATTCCGGCGTTCCTGCGCAGGCAGGCGGACTGAGTTTCACCCGGTCCTCCCCCAGTGATGGGGGAGGGCCTTAGTCGTCCGTCGTCCTTTCTGGCCCCTCGTGGGGCAGGGGCCGGCCGGTCCGCTCTAGCGGGTCCGGCCGGCCGTCTTGCTGTCCCGGTTCGTGACTTGTTTCCGTCATGGTTCAGGGCCTGCGGTGCTATTCTTGCCGGCCCGTTCAGGCGAGAACCATTTGCATCCGCCTGCTGTCGGACTCACCTAAGAAGACGCCGTCCCCCGATAGGTCCCTTGCGATGCTGCGCCAGCGCACCCTCAAGAATGTGATCCGCGCCACCGGCGTGGGCCTGCACAGTGGCGAGAAGGTCTTTCTCACCCTGCGTCCGGCGCCGGTCGATACCGGCATCGTGTTCCGTCGCGTGGACCTGGAGCCGGTGATTGAAGTGCCCGCCAGCGCCGAACTGGTCACCGAGACCACGCTGTGCACCGGCCTGACCTGCGGCCCGGCCAAGATCCAGACCGTCGAACACCTGCTGTCGGCCCTGGCCGGCCTGGGCGTCGACAATCTATATGTGGAGCTGTCCGCGGCCGAAGTGCCGATCATGGACGGTTCCTCCGGCCCATTCGTGTTCCTGCTGCAGTCCGCCGGCATCCAGGAGCAGGAGGCGCCCAAGCGCTTCATCCGCATCAAGCACCCGGTGGAAGTGCGCGACGGCGACAAGGTCGCCCGCTTCGAGCCTTACGACGGCTTCCGCCTGGACTTCACCGTGCAGTTCGACCATCCGGCGATCCCGGCGTCGCAATCGCGGGCCGTAGTGGAGTTCTCCACCGCCAACTACATCCAGGAAGTCAGCCGCGCCCGCACGTTCGGGTTCATGCGCGACCTGGAGTACATGCGCGACCGCAATCTCGGCCTGGGTGGCTCGATGGACAACGCGATCGTGCTGGACGAGTTCCGCGTCCTCAACGAGGACGGGCTGCGTTACGCCGACGAGTTCGTGCGCCACAAGATCCTCGACGCCGTGGGCGACCTGTATTTGGCCGGTCACCCGGTCATCGGCGCCTATGTCGGCTACAAGTCGGGCCACGCGCTCAACAACAAGCTCGTGCGCGCGCTGCTTGCCGAACGTTCAGCCTGGGACGAAGTCACGTTCACGCAGGCCGACGTCAAAGAGGCTCCCGTCACCTACGGGATCCCCGCCACGGTCTGAGGCGGGGCACGTGGGCGGTCCGCGAAAGGCGCCGCAATCGGTTTCATGAATTGGCCGGACGTCACAGACGTGAACTTCGCGTGACGCATTAACGTATTTTTTACGTTTTTCTTCCGAAATGTTTCCAACCCTTTAACAAGTTCAAAGGGTTAGGCATTTAGCATGCCCCCGACCCTGGCGTATCGGCGTCCGCGGCAATAACCCTGCCAAAGTCGACGTGAGCTCAGGTCGGGTCGCTGGAGCCGGAGGAGTCCGGGTCCTTCAGTGATTCCAAGGCTGCCTGCAGAGCTTGCAGTGCAGCCGCAGAGATGGGTTTGGCGTTCCGGCCAGATTGCGGGGAGGCAGTCACCGGCGTTGTCGTTTTGACGATGAGTTCAGCCGCATCCAGCCCGATGGAACGGGCCGCGTCGAGCAGTTCAGGGGCAGCGAGCCGCATCTTGGCTCGCCACACCGGGGCATCGACGACAAACACGAGCCGGCCGCGTTCGTAATTGGCCAGTCGCGCATGCGCGGCCAAAGAAGGCGGCAGGAGTGGGCGAAACCGTTGGTCCAGTTCGTCAAGCCACATGGCACGACGCACCGGACCGCCAGCGGGCTCGGCGAGGAGCGCATCCAGCGCATTTCGCGGAGTCGAAGGGTGGCCTTTGGGCGACCTGGGCTTGGAATCAGAACTAGACATGACTTATTCGACCATCGTAAACAAATCCCGCACGCACCTGTCGCATTGGCTTGCGCGCGCCGGCCACTGGGGCGCACAGCGCCCGGGCCTCGCGATCGCGCTCCTGCTGGGCACGGGCACGGCGCTGGGGGCCGGCGTCAGCCTGGCCGACAACGCCATGCTGCGCAGCAAGGCCGAGAAGCAGGAAGCGCTGATAGCGGTAACCCGTCGCGACGCGCAGCGCGAGATCAACGCCCTGGCCGCCCGCATGGGCGAGCTGCAGGCCGAGGCCAACCGCCTCAATGCCCTGGGCGAACGCCTGACCCGCATCGGTCAGCTGCAGGACGGCGAGTTCGATTTCGACAAGCCGGTCGGCGTCGGCGGCGTCGGCCCGGTCCGCGACATGACCAAGACCGAGCTCGACGACGGCATGGCCACGCTGGGCGCTCAGTTCAAGGCGTCGGGCGAGCAGCTCTCCGTGCTGGAATCGCTGCTGTTCAACCGCCAGCTCGACATGAACGCCGTGCCGGGCCGCGAGCCGATCGCCAACAGCTACATCACCTCCGGCTTCGGCGGCCGCGCCGACCCCTTCAGCGGCGGCCATGCCAACCACAAGGGCATCGACTTCAAGGCCAACGTGGGCGACCCGGTGCTGTCCGTCGCCGACGGCGTGGTCAGCTACTCGGGCGTGCGCTCGGGCTATGGCAACGTCATCGAGGTCGATCACGGCAACGGCTACGTCACCCGCTACGCCCACAACTCGCGTCTGACCCGCAAGGTCGGCGAACTGGTCCGGGCTGGGCAGGAGATCGCCAAGGCCGGCTCCACGGGCCGTTCGACCGGCGCCCACGTCCACTTCGAGGTGTGGGAAGACGGCCGCGTCGTGAATCCGCGCAAGTTTCTCAGCCAGCAGTCGCCGCTGAAGATGGAGATCAACGGCTGAGGTCGCCGCGACCCGCCCCAAGGCGGGTTGCGAAGGCGGTCGCGGATCGCGCCACGGCCGGTCAGCCGCGCCTTGCAAGCACGGGCCGGTGTCCCCACGCTACAATCGGCGTGGCCACAGTTCAGGCTCGATACGATCGGGGCGCGCGGCGCCCCGATTTCGTTTGAGCCGACCAGACTTCCTTCGGGGAACTCATCGGCGGACGCGGACTCTGAATGCGTCCTGCCCCGCCGGTTTCCCTGTTCCGCTTCCCGGACCCCAGTACTCCATGTTCAACAGCCTGCTTACCCGTGTCTTTGGCAGCCGCAACGAACGCCTGCTGCGCCAACTGCAACGATCCGTCCTCAAGATCAACGCCCTCGAAGGGGAGATGCAGAAGCTCTCCGACGAGGAGCTGCAGGCCAAGACTCCGGAATTCCAGAAGCGCATCGCCGACGGCGAATCGCTGGACAAGATCCTCCCTGAGGCCTTCGCCGTCTGCCGCGAGGCATCCAAGCGCGTGCTCGGCATGCGCCATTACGACGTCCAGCTGATCGGCGGCATGGTCCTGCACCTGGGCAAGATCGCCGAGATGCGCACGGGCGAGGGCAAGACCCTGGTGGCGACCCTGCCGGTCTACCTCAACGCGCTGGAAGGCAAGGGCGTCCACGTCGTCACCGTGAACGACTACCTGGCCCGCCGCGACTCGGCCTGGATGGGCCGCCTGTACAACTGGCTGGGCCTGTCGGTCGGCGTCGTCTACCCGGGCATGCCGCACGGCGACAAGCACGCGGCCTATGGCGCGGACATCACCTACGGCACCAACAACGAATTCGGCTTCGACTACCTGCGCGACAACATGGCGCTGTCGAAGGAAGACCGCTTCCAGCGTGGCCTTCATTACGCGATCGTCGACGAAGTCGACTCGATCCTGATCGACGAGGCGCGCACGCCGCTGATCATTTCCGGCCCGGCCGACGAGTCGCCGGAGCTGTACATCAAGGTCAACCGCCTCGTTCCGCAGCTCACCCGCCAGGCGACGGAAGACAGCGAAGGCGACTACTGGGTCGACGAGAAGAGCAAGCAGGTGCACCTGTCCGAAGCCGGCCAGGAACTCGCCGAGAGCCTGCTGCGCCAGGCGGGCATCCTGCAGGGCGACGACGACGCGCTGTACGGCGCGCAGAACCTGAGCGTGGTCCATCACCTCAATGCCGCCATGCGCGCGCATGCGATCTACCAGCGCGACGTGGACTACATCGTCCGCGATGGCGAAGTCGTGATCGTCGACGAATTCACCGGCCGCACGCTGCCGGGCCGCCGCTGGTCGGACGGCCTGCACCAGGCGGTGGAAGCGAAGGAAGGCGTGCCGGTCCAGCGCGAGAACCAGACGCTGGCGAGCATCACCTTCCAGAACCTGTTCCGCATGTACAAGAAGCTGTCCGGCATGACCGGTACGGCCGATACGGAAGCCTACGAGTTCCAGACCATCTACGGCCTGGAAGTCATCGTGATTCCGCCCAACAGGCCGGTGCAGCGGAAGGACCATCCGGACGCGGTGTTCCTCAACCGCAACGGCAAGTACCGCGCGGTGCTGAACGAGATCAAGGACGCCAACGCGCGCAAGCAGCCGGTGCTGGTCGGCACGACCTCGATCGAAGTGTCGGAAATGCTCAGCCAGCAGCTGCGCGATGCCGGCATCCACCACGAAGTGCTCAACGCCAAGCAGCACGAGCGCGAAGCGCAGATCGTCGCGCAGGCGGGCCGTCCGGGTGCGATCACCATCGCCACCAACATGGCCGGTCGCGGTACCGACATCGTGCTGGGCGGTTCGCTGGAGAACGAAGTCTCCGAACTCGAAGCCAAGAACGGCGGCGAGATCGACGAAGTCACCAAGGCCCGCCTGAAATCCGAATGGCAGGCGCGCCACGAAGCGGTCAAGGCCGCCGGCGGCCTGCACATCGTCGGCACCGAGCGCCACGAGAGCCGCCGCATCGACAACCAGCTGCGCGGCCGCGCCGGTCGCCAGGGCGACCCGGGCTCCTCGCGCTTCTACCTGTCGCTCGAAGACAACCTGATGCGCATCTTCGCGGCCGACTGGGTGCAGCGCGTGATGGCGCGCATGGGCCTGAAGGAAGACGACATCATCGAAAGCCCGCTGGTGACCAAGCAGATCGCCAACGCGCAGCGCAAGGTCGAGGCCCACAACTTCGACATCCGCAAGAACCTGCTGGACTTCGACGACGTCAACAACGACCAGCGCAAGGTCATCTACTCCCAGCGCGATGAGCTGCTGGAAGCCGAGAGCGTGCAGGACAACGTGGAAGGCATCCGCGGCGACGTCGTCGCCGACACGGTCGCGCGCTTCGTGCCGCTGAACTCCATCGACGAGCAGTGGGACCTGCCGGGCCTGCAGTCCACGCTGGAGGAGGAATTCGGCGTGCAGATGGACCTGGTCGGGATCGCGAAGCAGCGCGACGAGCTCGACGCGGAGACCATCGAGCGCCTGGTGCAGGAAGAGGTCGAGAAGCACTTCGGCCAGCGCGAGACGCAGCTCGGCGGCGAGACCATGCGCCTGCTCGAGAAGCACATCATGCTCAACGTGCTCGACCAGAACTGGAAGGAGCACCTGGCGCGCATGGATTACCTGCGTCAGGGCATCCACCTGCGCGGTTACGCGCAGAAGCAGCCGAAGCAGGAATACAAGAAGGAAGCCTTCGAGCTGTTCTCCGAAATGCTGGAGAAGGTGAAGCGCGAGGTCGTCGGCCTGCTGGCGCGCGTGCGCATCCGCAGCGAGGAAGAGATCGCCGCAATGGAAGCGCAGGAGCGCGCGGCTGCGGAAGCGCAGGCGCGGCAGATGCAGTTCCAGCACGCCGATGTGGGCGGTTACGGCGCCGATGAAGAAGCCGCGCAGGCGCGTGCCGCGGGCGGTGGCGACGTGTTCGCCAACGTCGGCCGCAACGATCCCTGCCCCTGCGGCAGCGGCAAGAAGTACAAGCACTGCCATGGGCAGATCGCCTGACGGCAGCCGCTCCAGACGCCCTCTCCCGTACGCGGGGGAGGGTAGGTCGCAGGGTCTGAACGCCCTGGTTTCCCGATGAGCATCCAGGCGCCCCACCCGCATCCGCTGTCGGCGCCATCGCCGGTCGGTTCGCTGCGCCAGGTGGAAGTCGTCGCCGGCGTCATCCGCGATGCGCGCGGTCGTGTGTTGCTCACCCGTCGCACCGAAGGCCGTGACCTGGCCGGCTTGTGGGAGTTTCCCGGCGGCAAGCACGAGCCCGGGGAATCCGCCGAGGACGCACTGGCGCGTGAGCTGCACGAGGAGCTCGGCATCGAGGTCGAGATCGGCACCGCGCTGATCAACGTGCCGCAGCGCTATCCCGACAAACGCCTGCGCCTGGATGTGCGCAACATCGCCGCATGGCGAGGTCATGCACGAGGCCGCGAGGGCCAGGCGCTGGTCTGGGTGCCGCCGCAGAAACTTCCCAGCTATTCGATGCCGCCCGCCGACCGTCCCGTGGTCGCCGCGCTGCTGCAGCCGGCGCACTATCTGGTCACCCCGCCGCCGGGCGATGGCGACGAGGTCTGGCTGGCGCAACTGGAGCAGGCGCTGGCGAACGGCGTCCGTCGCGTCCAACTGCGTGCTCCCGGACTCGACGCGACGCGCTGGCGTTCACTGGTCTCGCGCGCCGCTGCGCTTTGCCGTCAGGCCGGCGCAGAAGCGCTGGTGAGCCGTGATGCCGACCTGGCCGCGGAATTCGGCATCGGCCTGCATCTGCCCGCCGAACGCCTGCACGCGCTGTCCGCCCGGCCCCTTCCGGCCGGGTTGCCGGTGGCCGCGTCGTGCCACGGCATCGAGGATCTGCGGGCCGCACAGGCATTGGGTTGCGATTTCGCGGTCCTGGGCACGCTCAAACCCACGCCCAGCCATCCGGGCGTCGCGGGCATGGGATGGAAAGGCTTTGCCACGATGCGCGAGAGCGTCTCGCTGCCGATCTACGCCATCGGCGGCTTGAACCCGGCCGACATCGAAGAGGCGCGAGCCAACGGAGCGCAGGGCATCGCCGCCATACGCGGGCTCTGGCCGACGGTCTGAGGCCGCGTCCCGCCCCGCGTGACGCTTCAGGCGTGCGCGTTCGCCATCGCGCGGTAGCGCCGGTCGAGTGCGGCGACGTGGGCGGCGAGGGCGTCGATCGGTCCGTCGTTGACGATGACGTCGTCGGCGATCGCCAGGCGTTGGTCGCGCGTGGCCTGCGCGGCGATCATCCGTTGGGCCAGTTCCGCATCGACGTGATCGCGCGCCATGACCCGCGCGCGCTGCACATCGACGGGCACATCGACCACCAGGATGCGCGACAGCCACGGGTAGGCCTCGCGACCGCCGCCTTCGGCCAGCAACGGGATCGCGGCGATCGCGTACGTCCCCGTCGCCTCGGCGCACGCCTGGAGCAGGGCGGTGCGCACGCGGGGATGGATGATGGATTCCAGGCGCCGGCGTGCGGCCTCGTCGCCGAACACATGGCGACGCATGGCGGCACGGTCCAGGCTGCCGTCGGCGGCGAGCACGTCGGCGCCGAACGCGGCGACCACTTCCGCAAGCCCGTCGGAGCCGGGCGCGACCGCAAGGCGCGAGGCGAGGTCGGCGTCGGCCACGGCAATGCCGAGCGCCTCGAAGCGCCGGGTGACTTCACTCTTCCCGGAGGCGATGCCTCCGGTGATGCCGACGATGAACTCGCTCATGGACCAGGACGCAGCCGCGGAACCGCTAGGGTAAACCGGCGCGCGACGGCCCGGTCTACTTCAGGCCGGCGTACTGCATGTACGTGCCGACGAGTTCCTTGCCCCAGAAGAAGGTGATCCAGCCGGCGATGGCCAGGTACGGGCCGAAGGGGATCGGCGTCGCGCGGTCACGGCCCTTCATCGCAAGCCAGATCGAACCGACCACGGCGCCCACCACGGAGGAGAGCAGGATGGTCGGCAGGATGCCCTTGAGCCCGGTCCATGCGCCGATCGCGGCCAGCAGCTTGAAGTCGCCGTGCCCCATGCCTTCCTTGCCGGTGAGCTGCTTGAACAGCCACCACACGATCCAGAGGCTGAGGTAGCCCGCCACCGCGCCGAGCAACGCCGGCTTGGCCGGGAAGTACAGGTTGTCCGACGCGGCGATGAGTCCCAGCCACATCAATGGCAGCGTCAGCTGGTCCGGCAGCAACTGCGTGCGCAGGTCGATGCCCGACAGCACGATCAGGAAACAGGTGAAGACGATCGCGCCGAATCCCTGCCAGCCGAAGCCGAACTTCCACACGCTGGCCAGCACCAGCAGCATCGTCAGCATTTCCACCAACGGGTACTGCGGCGAGATCGGCGCCTTGCAGTTGCGGCACTTTCCGCGCAGCGCGAGGTAGCTGAACACCGGGATGTTCTCGTACCACGACAGCTGGTGCTTGCAGTGCGGGCAGTGTGACCGCTCCACCACGATGCCCGGTGGCGGCGGATCGTAGGTGTCGGGCTCGCCGAGCACCTCCCGGCTGTCGCGCCGCCACTGCCACTCCAGCCGCTTGGGCAGGCGCAGGATGACCACGTTGAGGAAGCTGCCGACCAGCAGGCCGAGTCCGGCCGCCAGCGGATAGCCGATGGCGGGGTTTTGATCGAGGAATGCCATGCGTGGGATTGTGCCCGAAGTCCTGTCCGACGGAATCCTGGGGCGTCAGCCCACGACCGCGCCGAGCTTGAAGATAGGCAGGTACATGGCCACCACCATGCCGCCGACGACCACGCCGAGGAACACCATGATCATCGGCTCCAGCAGGCTCGACAGCGCGTCCACCGCGTTGTTGACTTCCTGCTCGTAGAACTCGGCGACCTTGAACAGCATGGTGTCCAGCGCACCGGCTTCTTCACCGATGGCGGTCATCTGCACGACCATGTGCGGGAACACGTTGACCTGCTTCATCGCCATGTTGACCGGGTAGCCGACCGAAACGTCGTCGCGGATGTTGCGCACCGCGTCTTCGTAAACCACGTTGCCGGTCGCGCCGGCGACGATGTCCAGTGCCTCCACCAGTGGCACGCCCGCCTTGAAGGTCACCGCCAGCGTGCGCGAGAAGCGGGCGACGGCGGAGTTGTGCAGGATCTGGCCCACTACTGGCAGCTTCAGAATCATCCGGTCGAGGAAGCGTGAGAACGCCACGGATCGGTTCTTCGCCATGACGAAGGCGACGATGGTGCCCACAACGATCATCAGCACCAGCCACCAATAAGCGACCATGAAGTCGCTCATCGAGATCACCATCTTGGTGAACGCTGGCAGGTCCGCGCCGAAGCTCTTGAACACGCTCTCGAACTGGGGCACCACGAAGACGAGCAGGATCGACGACACGATCAGCGCCACCGCGACCACCGCGGCGGGGTAGAACATCGCCTTCTTGATCTTGCCCTTCAGGGCTTCGATGTTTTCCTTGTACGTGGCGACCGTGTCGAGCACGGTCTCCAGCACGCCCGCGCCTTCACCGGCCTTGACCAGGTTGCGGTAGAGCTCGTCGAACTGGACCGGGTGCTTGCTCAGCGATTCGTACAGGGAGGAGCCGCTCTCCAGATCCGACCGGATCGAGTTGAGCATCGTCGTCATACGCGGATTCTTGTTGCCGTTCGCGATGATCTCGATGGCGCCGACGATCGGCACACCCGACTTCATCATCGTTGCCAGCTGGCGGCTGAAGATCGCGATGTCGAGCGGGGTGATGCGACGGCCGGCACCGCCCAGCAGTGGCTTGCCCTTGGGCTTGACCGTGCGCGGCGTGATGCCCTGGCGGCGGAGTTCGGCGCGCAGCGCGTTGGCGTTCTTCGCCGGCTGCTCGCCCTTCATCACCTTGCCGCGCTTGTCGGTGCCCTGCCAGACGAAGACACCCATCGCATTGGGGCGGCGTGTGGCGGGAGCGGTTTTGGTGGCGGTACGGGTCGCGGACATGGGTTAGTCCTTGGTTACGCGGTTGATTTCGGCAAGGCTGGTGACGCCGTTCTTCACTTTGAGCAGGGCCGACATGCGCAGGTCACGCACGCCGGACTGCTTGGCGGCTTCGGCGATGTCCAGCGCGTTGCCGCCCTGCAGGATGATGGCCTGGATCTTTTCGGTCATCGGCATGACCTGGTAGATGCCGGTGCGGCCCTTGTAGCCTTCGGTGCAGTCGGAGCAGCCGACCGCCTCGTAGATCTTGATGCCCGCTTCGACTTCCTTGTGGGTGAAGCCTTCGGCCAGCAGGGCGTGCTCCGGCAGATGCACTTCCTGCTTGCAGTCGTGCAGTCGGCGCGCAAGGCGCTGGGCGATGATCAGCGTCACCGACGAGGTGATGTTGTAGGGCGCGATGCCCATGTTCATCAGGCGCGAGACGGTCTGCGGGGCATCGTTGGTGTGCAGCGTGGAGAGCACGAGGTGACCGGTCTGCGCGGCCTTCACCGCGATCTCCGCCGTCTCCAGGTCGCGGATTTCGCCGACCATCACCACGTCCGGGTCCTGTCGCAGGAAGCTGCGCAGCGCGGCGGCGAAGGTCATGCCGCGCTTGACGTTCATCTGCACTTGGTTGATGCCCGGCACGCGGATTTCGACCGGGTCTTCGACGGTGGAGATGTTGCGCTGTTCCTCGTTGAGGATGTTCAGGCCCGTGTACAGCGACACCGTCTTGCCGGAGCCGGTGGGGCCGGTGACGAGCACCATGCCGTAAGGCTTGGCCAGCGCCTGTTCGTACAGCGCGCGCTGATCGTCCTCGTAACCCAGCTTGTCGATGCCGAGCTTGGCCGCGCTGCCGTCGAGGATACGCAGCACCACTTTCTCGCCGAACAGCGTGGGCAGCGTGCTGACGCGGAAGTCGACCTGCTTGGTCTTGGAGATGTTGAGCTTGATGCGGCCGTCCTGCGGCACGCGCTTTTCGGCGATGTCGAGCTGCGACATCACCTTCAGTCGCGCGGCGATGCGGCCGGACAGATTGGTCGGCACCTTGGTGACCTGCTTGAGCAGGCCGTCGATGCGCAGGCGAACGCGGTATTCGGTTTCGTAGGGCTCGAAGTGGATGTCCGACGCGCCGCGGCGGATCGCGTCCACCAGCACCTTGTTGACGAACTTCACGACCGGCGTGTCGTCGGTCTTGACGTCGACGGTGTTGTCGGCGGCGATGTCATCGCCACCGGAGATGTCGAGGTTCTCCAGCCCTTCGTCGTTGCCGACGGTGTCGGCGAGGTTGTCGCTGACCTCCAGCCACTTCTCGATGCAGCGCTGGATCTGGTCCTCGCTGATCAGGATCGGTTCGATCGCGAGGTTGCTCTGGAACTTGATTTCGTCCAGCGCCAGCGTGTTGGTCGGATCCGAGACGCCAACGAACAGGCGGTTGCCGCGCTTGTACAGCGGCAGGATCTGATGCTTGCGGACGAGCGATTCGCTGACCAGCTTGATGGCCGACTGCGAAGCGTCGAGCACCGTGGCATCGAACAACGGCACGCCGAACTCGATCGAGTTGGCGGCCGCAAGCTGGCCTGGCGTGACGAGACGTTTTTCGGCGAGGTAGGCGGTGATCGGTTGCTTGGCCGCGGTGGCGGCGGCGAGCGCCTGCCGTGCCGCGTTGTCGTCCAACGCCCCGTCCATGACCAGGCGCCGGGCAATGCCGGTGATCCCCACCAGGTTGGCGGTAGCAGCTACGTTCATGGTGGCCCCCAGGTACTTCCCCACTGGGGAATGTACATCAATCCTTTGCCGAGGGCCGGCACTGTTTCACGTAATACGCTTCGCGACGAACCGGGGGCTAACGTCCCCCGGCTGCCGTGGCCTGTTCACCGGGAACGCCACGTTCTCCCGCCGCCAGCGAGCGCACCAGACGGATCGGGATCTGATCGCTGACCTTGCGCGCGATCTTGCCGCCGTACTTTGCGTCCAGGGCCTGGCTGAGCTGCGGGTTCTGGAGGCGGTAGGCCGCGAACTGCATCGCACCCCAGACGTAGTAACTGGCGTTGCCGTTGCTCAAGATGAATCCGGCGTTGGGGCCGCCGAGCAGGCGATCTCCCGCTTCGATCACAGCGACATGGTCGTCGGTCGAAGTAGCCGCGAGCAGGGCGAGCGTGTCCACCACCAGCGGATGCGTCGGCTTGCAGTCGCCGAGCCAGGCCGGCTGCACCCACAGATCCTGGTTCGCCTTCGCATCCATGAACGGGATCGTTTCGATCGCGAGCGACAGCATGATCTCCGCGCTCTGCGCGGGCGTCTGGTCGAGCTTGCAGGTCTGGGCGAGGCCGCGCAGCGCCTCCAGCATCATCGCGTCGTCGCGGGCGGCGAACTCTCCCTTAATGGGGGCGCCGCTGACCAGGGCCTCACGAAGCTCGCGGGCCGCGTGGAACTTCGGATCATTGCTGAGCTCGCGGCGAGTGGCCGGCAGTTGCGATTCCAGCGAGCGGCGGGGCACGTCCGACATGCTGGCAGACACCGGCCACGGTGCCTTGAGCACATGACCGAGGTCCAGGACCATGTCGCGCTTGAAGCGCGACATCGGTGCATTCAACTGCAACACGGGGTAGTAGTCGGAATTCGCCTGCGTCGGGAACATCGCGGCGAAGGCGGCCAGGCCCTGGCGGTCCAGCACGTACGCATCCTGCAGGTCCCGCAGCGTGCCGAAGCCCACGCGCGCGAGGTCCGCACGCAGGCCCGGGTCGGAGGCAAACAGATCCTTCAGCGGCGGCACCTTGCCCTTCGGCGAGGCCACCATGATCAGATCACCCTGGTTGGCCATGTAGGCCTGGACGTCGTTGAACTCGGGGAGCATCGCCGCCAGCACCGAGCTGACGAGTGTCGGGTTGATCTCGTACAGCTGGAGCCACTGGACCAGGATGCCGTCGTCCTTGAGGTGGCGCGGAACGAACTTGTAGAACTCGGTGGAGAACAGAGAAGCGGTGCCGCCCATCCACGGATTGGACGGTTCGGAGATGATCACGTCGTACTTCTTGCGCGCCGAGGAGAAGTACGACTTCGCATCGTCGAACAGCAGGTGCGAGCGCGGATCGGTGTAGGCGCGTTCGACGCGCTCGCCGAACAGGCGCGCGCCCTCGACCATCATCGGTTCGATGTCGATGGTGTCGACCTGGCCGACGCGTTTGCTCCCCAGCAGCGTGTGGGTGGTGAGGCCCGAGCCGAAGCCGATCACGCCGACCTGGTCGACGTTGTCCTTCAGCGCCAGCGGCAGGGCGCCCGCGAGGATCATGGTGCTCTCGTCCGGGCGTGGCTCGTGCTTCAGGGATGCCGTGAGGCCGGCGTCCACCTTGCCGTTGGTGGAGATCGACATGGTCGTGCCGCCCTTGCCGTCTTCTGTTGCGTAAACCGCGACGCTCGCAGTCTTGCCGTCGCGGTAGAACAACATCTGCGTCTGGTCGCTGAGCGATGTGTTGCCCGTGCGATAGACCGAAGAAGCGAGAACGAGCGGATTGAAGTGAACGAGCGCCATGCTGGCGACCAGTGCGACCGCGGTCACCGCGCCCGCCATCGCCGGTTGCGAGAGGGCACCATTCTGGGCGGCACGGCGCAGCAGGATGATGCCGAGGATCAGATCGCCGGCCGCTGCGATCCACAGCGCCGACTTCAGGCCGACGAAGGGAAGCAGGACGTGCACGGCCAGCAGGACGCCGAGGATGGCGCCCAGCGTGTTGGCCGCGTAGACCCGGCCAATCGCGCGCTCGCCAGCGCCGCTACGCAGCAGGATGATGGTCAGCAGCGGCAGCGTCATGCCGGCGAAGAACGCGGCCGGGAACATGACGAGCAGTGAGATGATGCCGCTGGAGACGTTGTAGAGGGAGTAACCCTCATTCGAGCGCATGAGCACGCGCATCAGCCAGCCGACCCATTCGAAGGCATTGGCGTAGACGAACATCGAGCCCAGGGCCGCGACGCCCATCCAGATCTGCACCCAGCCCACCATCTTGAGCGGCGAGCGGATGCGGTCGGTGTTGCGCGCAAGCCACAGGCCGCCGAACGCGATACCGGCGATGAAGGCCGCCAGCATCAGCTCGAACGCATGGACGGTGGTGCCCAACGCGAGCGACAGCATGCGGACCCAGGTGATCTCATAGACGAACGAGGTCAGGCCGGTCACCGCCGCAGCGATGAGGATGAGCGACGGAGCGACGCCGCCGGCATCCGTCGGTGCCGAAGATGCCGTCGGTACGGTCGCCTCCTTCTTGCTGATCGGATACACCGCCATCGCGACCAGCACGTTGAGCAGGCCGGCGGTGAAGATCGTGCCCGGCAGGCCGACACGGGGCAGCAGCAGGTATGTGGCAGCGAGCGCGCCAGCGGCGGCGCCGATGCTGTTGGTGAAGTACAGGCCGGCGATGACCTTGCCGTCCGAATCCGGACGCAGGCGCAGGAAGCCGGCGCTCATCAGCGGGAAGGTCGCGCCGAGCAGGATGCACTGCGGCAGGACCAGCAGCACCGAGATCGCCCAGCGGATCGCGCCGACGGAGGCCTGACTGCCGACGCCGGGGAAGAGCACGTCGTAAGCGAGCGAGGTGGAGGCGCCGTAGATCTGGTTGAACGTCAGTCCAAGCAGGCCGATCACCAGTTCGATCACCGCATACCAGAGCAGCGGACGCTGCAGACGATCGCTCAAGCGGCTGATCAGCCATGCGCCCAATGCCATGCCGCCCATGAAGAGCAGGAGCACAAGCGATTGCGCGTACGCCGAATGTCCCAGGAACAGGCCCAGATACTGCGTCCAGATGGACTGATAGATCAGCCCCGCAAAACCCGAGGCGATGAAGATCCAGAGCAGCGCGGCTCCGTGACGTTGCGTGTTGACGGTCATTCCCCGACTTCCCCAGCCACGGTGCGTGGCTCCCGATTCGAAACTAGCAAAAAAAAAGGGGGGCCATGAGCCCCCCTTTCTCTACAAACGCGAAGCGTCGATCAGCCTCGGCAGGAGCCCGGCACGAACTTCTTCTCGGCGTCGGTGGCGCAGGTCCAACCGGTGATCGTGTCGCCGTTCTGAACCGGCTCCAGCGTCAGGTTCTTGCCGTCCACGCCCGTGCCAACACCCTGCAGGGTGACGGTGATCTTGCCGTTGGTGACGTTGACCTTGCTGACGTACTGGCTGGCGACGTCGCTGCAACCGGCAGCGGCGAGGTCGGCCGGCAGCTTGGTCGTGGCGGCGACGTACTCAGCAACCGAGGTCTTGCAGGCGCCGGCGGTAGCGACGGCTTCCGAGACCTTCGAACGCTTCATGTAGTCCTGGTAGGCCGGCAGTGCGATGGCGGCCAGGATGGCGACGATCGCAACCACGATCATCAGTTCGATGAGGGTAAAGCCCTGCTGCTTCTTCATACGATTTCCCCTAGGAGTGTTTTGACTTCACGTGCCAGTGGGCCGGCTTTTCCGGTCCTCGGGCAGCCGTGCTCACTGCACGTGCCGCTAAGGTACACGCATAACCCGTGCCAAGGCCGTTTTCCGCTCATGGGGTTGCTGAACTGGAAATGAGGTCACGATAAATGTCAGAAGCCGTCGGAGCCGGTGTGACGCAGATTGTCAGCCCCTTCCTGGCGTGACCATTTACGTCAGTTTGTCCGGAAATTCCTGACGTCTTTGTACGGGCCCGTATGGCGATCGGGTGGTGGATACCCCGGTTTGGCGGTGGCCCGCTTCGCTGATGTGAGGCGCACGCGCCGACGCATCGCACTCATGCGATGCGCATTGCCAATGGACGGATCGGCGCGCGTCCGCGCGCCAGGGGCGTCAATCGATGCCCAGCTTCTTGAGCTTGTAGCGCAGCGCGCGGAAGGTGATGCCCAGCGCGGCCGCGGTGCGCGTCTTGTTGTAGCGGTTCTCCTGCAGCGCCTGCTGGATCGCGGCGCGTTCGATCTCCTCGATGTACGAGGGCAGGGGACTGCTGGCGGTGTCGCGCGGATTGAGCGTGCGCGGGTCGATCGCCTGCGCGGGCTGGCCGGGCACCATCAGCGACGGCTGCGAGGCCGCGGCGCTCGATGCGGGTGCGGGCGCCGCAGAGGCAGCGGCCATGGGCGCGGACGCGGAGGCGCCGGCGGGCTTGGGCAGGCGCAAGTCCTCGGCGGTCAGGCTGTCGCCTTCGGCCAGCGCGAGCGCGCGCTCCAGGATGTTCTCCAGCTCGCGGACATTGCCCGGGAAGGCATACGCTCGCAGCGCTTCCAGTGCATCGGGGCTGAGCGTCGGCGGGAAGATGCGTCCCTGCGCGGTCGCAAGGCGCAGCAGCACCTTCTCGGCCAGGCCCGCGAGGTCGTCCTGGCGTTCGCGCAGCGGCGGCACGCGCAGTTCGATCACGTTGATTCGGTAGTAAAGGTCCTGGCGGAAGCGGCCATCGGCGACCAGCGCGCCCAGGTCCTTGTGCGTGGCCGACAGGATGCGCACGTCCACCGGCACTTCGGCGTTGGCGCCGACGGGGCGGATCGATTTTTCCTGGATCGCGCGCAGCAGCTTGACCTGCATCGCCAGCGGCAGCTCGGCGATCTCGTCCAGGAACAACGTGCCGCCATCGGCGCTCTGGAACAGGCCGGGCTTGTCCGCGTGGGCGCCGGTGAAGCTGCCCTTCTTGTGGCCGAAGAACTCGCTCTCCATCAGCTCGGCCGGGATCGCGCCGCAGTTGACCGGCACGAACGGGCCCGTGGAGCGCGCGCCTTCTGCATGAATCGTGCGGGCGACGAGCTCCTTGCCCACGCCCGACTCGCCGACGATGTACACCGGGGCCTGGCTGCGCGCGACCTTGCCGATCGTCCCGCGCAGGGTCGCCATCGCCGGCGACTGGCCGTACAGGCGCGCAGCCACGGCATCGGCCGGCGGCGCGGTCTTGCGGCGTTCGTTGAGGTCCAGGGCGTGGCGGACGAGGTCGCGCAACACGGCCAGGTCGACGGGCTTGGCGACGAAATCGAACGCGCCGGCCTTCAGCGCTTCCACCGCGGCTTCGACGTTGCCGAAGGCGGTGATCATCGCGACCGGGGTTTCCGGATGCTTCTGGCTGATCTCGGCGACCAGGTCCATGCCCGAGCCGTCCGGCAGGCGCATGTCGGTCAGGCACAGGTCATAGCGATTGCGCGCGAGCTGGCCGCGGGCTTCGCCAATCGTGGAGGCGGTGTCGCATCGCAGGCCCATGCGGCCCAAGGTCATGACGAGCAGTTCGCGGATATCGCGTTCGTCGTCGACCACCAATGCACTACGTGTTTCGGCCATCCTGCCCTCCGTCCTTCACGATAACTTAAGGCCGCGTGAAGAGCCAAGCGTGCACGCACACAATCGCGCATTCAGCTTGCAACTTCATGCCGTAAGCAGGGTGTGGCTGCCGATCAGGCGCACCCGGAAGCACCCGCCGCCGCCGGGCATCGCGACGTAATCGAGCGTGGTCTGGTTGGCGCGACACAGTTCGCGCGCGATGTACAGGCCGAGCCCGGTGCCGTGGCTGGAGGTGGTGAAGAACGGCCGGAACAGGCGCGAGGCCACGGATTCGGGGATGCCGGGCCCGCGATCGAGCACGTCGATGCAGGGCAGGCCCGTGTCGTCGGGGTAGATGTTCACCGTCACCCGCGCCGGTTCGCCCGGCATGCGCCCGTAAGTCAGCGCGTTGTGCACCAGCACGGTGAGCACCTGGTGCAGGTGGCGCGGATCGATCAGCACCGGCAGCCGCGCCACCTGCGAAGTGGTGCGCAGCGTGTCCAGGTCGAGCGGGTGGCTGGCCAGGTATTCCTCGACGAACTGGCGGCCGAAGCCGACCAGCTCCACGTGCTCCGGCTTGGCCGGTTCGCGCCGCGCCATGCCCAGCACGTTCTCGACGATGCCGTTCATGCGGATGCCCTGCTGGCGGATGATTTCCAGCAGGCGGCGCTCGGCGGTGGGGATGTCGTCGGACTCTTCCAGCAGCTGCACGGCGTAGTTGATCGCGGCCAGCGGGTTGCGGATCTCGTGGGCCAGGCTGGCGGAGAAGCGGCCCAGCGTCGCCAGCGTCATCGACTCGGCGTGGCGCGACAGCAGCGAGGTGTCGTCCAGGAACACCAGGACCTGCTCGCTGCCCGCCAGCAGGCGGGTGAAGCGCGGTACCACTTCCGGCAGGTCCGGCGCGAGCTGCAGCGGACTGTCGTTGTGGCTGCCGTCCTGGCGCCAGCGTTCCAGTCGCCGCGAGAGCTCGGGCGCGGCCACGGCCAGGCTGCGCTGGCCGTGCAGGTCGGTGCTCTCGCCGGCGTCGCCGAGCAGCAGCATGGCGGCTTCGTTCGCCAGGCGGATGCGGTCGCCGCGGTCCACCAACAGCACGCCCGTGCGCAGGCGGCGGATGATGAGTTCGTTGATCTCGCCCAGGTGCGCGGCCTCGGCGCCGCGGCGCTCGGCGAGGTCATAGCTTTCGCGCATCTGCCGGCCGAGGATGCTGGTCAGTGTCGCGATCGCCATGTAGCCCACCGCGAACATCATCGGTTCGGCCAACGTGCGGTCGGTGCTCTCGATGGCGAGCTTGCTCCAGACGAACTCGCCGAACAGGCCCAGCACCGCCACCACGGCCGCGCCCAGGCCGTACCGGGCCGGCAGCAACAGCGCCGCCGCGCCGACGTTGAACAGCAGCATCAGTGCGATGCCGGTCCCCGCCGCGGGCATCGCGTGCATGGCCAGCAGGCCGAAGAACAGGTCCGCGCCGATGCCGGTCAGGGTCTGTGCGCGCAGGTCGCCGCGCCGGCCGAAGGCGAAGAGCAGGGCGGCGATGAAGAGGTAGGACAGGGCGATCGAGCGCGCGACCAGCGCATTGCGCAGGGGCTCGACCAGCCCGGTGGCCGGTCCGAACAGGAAGAACACCAGCAGCGCCGCCTCGAACAGGCGGTAGAGCGTGAAGAAGTACAGCTCGCGGCGCAGCGCGCTGTCGGCGTCGGCGGCAACGGGGGGCCGGGCAGAGGCAATCGACAAGCGGCGGTCCTTCCGTGCTGAAGCGATGTGCCGAGTATGGCCGGCGGTCGGGTCGGGCCGCCAGCGCGCGGGTCGGCCGAGGGGCGGTTTTGCCCGGGCCGCATGGATGGGCGACAATACGGCCCCCTCGCGCTCGGCCGAACGGGTGTCCCGATACCTCATGGGACCCGCAGCGGCGCTGGCCGCGGGGATTCTTTTCACTCCCCTCGGTGGACGCATGAATTTTCACGAATACCAGGCAAAGCAGCTGTTTGCCGACTACGGCATCGCGGTGCCGACCGGGCGCGTCGCGCGCACTCCGGACGAGGCCGTCGCGGCCGCCAAGACCATCCCGGGCGACCTGTGGGTCGTCAAGGCGCAGATCCATGCGGGTGGTCGCGGCAAGGCGGGCGGCGTCAAGCTGGCCAAGTCGTACGACGAGGTGAAGCAGTACGCGGCCGCGATGCTCGGCACGAAGATGGCGACCTACCAGACGGCCGGCGTCGAGCTGCCGATCGACTCGGTGCTGATCTCCGAAGGCACCGACATCGCCAAGGAGCTGTACCTGTCGATCCTCGTCGACCGCTCGACCAAGTCGGTGACCTTCATCGCGTCGGCCGAAGGCGGCATGGACATCGAGCAGGTGGCCGCCGAGAAGCCCGAAGCCATCCACGCGCTGCATGTGAACTACGTGCAGGGCCTGCAGCCGTTCGAGTGCCGCGACCTCGGCTTCGCCATGGGCCTCAACGCCAAGCAGGTGAACCAGCTGACCAAGATCATGCTGGGCCTCTACAAGCTGTTCAACGAGAAGGATCTGGCGCTGGTCGAATTGAACCCGCTCGCCATCCTCACCAACGGCGACCTCGCCGTGCTCGACGGCAAGGTCGATTCCGACGACAACGCTTCGTTCCGTCACCCGGAACTGGTCGCCATGCGCGACATCCGCCAGGAAGACGAGACCGAAGTGCTGGCCAGCCAGCACGACCTCAACTACGTCACGATGGACGGCAACATCGGCTGCATGGTCAACGGCGCGGGCCTCGCGATGGCGACCATGGACGTGATCAAGCTCAACGGCGGCGAGCCGGCGAACTTCCTCGACGTCGGCGGCGGCGCAACGAAGGAGCGCGTGACCGAGGCCTTCAAGCTGATCCTGTCGTCCGACAAGGTGAAGGCGATCTTCGTCAACATCTTCGGCGGCATCGTCCGCTGCGACATGATCGCCGAGGGCATCATCGCCGCGGTGAAGGAAGTCGACGTCAAGGTGCCGGTGATCGTGCGCCTGGAAGGCACCAACGTCGAAGCCGGCAAGGAACTGCTGAAGAACTCGGGTCTGGCCATTACCCCGGCCGACGACATCAACGATGGCGCGAAGAAGGCCGTTGCGGCCGTCGCTGGCAAGTAAGGGGCTGATGACATGTCCGTTTTGATCAACAAGAACACGAAGGTGATCGTCCAGGGCTTCACCGGCTCGCAGGGCACCTTCCACGCCCAGCAGATGCTCGAGTACGGCACCCAGGTCGTCGGTGGCGTCACCCCGGGCAAGGGCGGCACCAAGCACCTCGACCTGCCGGTCTTCAACACCGTCGCCGAAGCCGTGAAGACCACCGGCGCCGACGCGTCCGTCATCTACGTCCCGCCGCCGTTCGCGGCCGACGCGATCATGGAAGCGGCCGCTGCGGGCATCAAGGTCATCGTGTGCATCACCGAGGGCATCCCGGTGCTGGACATGCTGCGCGCCAAGAACGTGCTCAAGGGCTACCCGGACACCGTGCTGGTCGGTCCGAACTGCCCGGGCGTGATCACGCCGGGCGAGTGCAAGATCGGCATCATGCCGGGCCACATCCACATGCCGGGCAAGATCGGCATCGTGTCCCGTTCGGGCACGCTGACGTATGAAGCCGTCAAGCAGACCACCGACGTGGGCCTGGGCCAGTCGACCTGCATCGGCATCGGCGGCGATCCGATCAACGGCACCAACTTCATCGACGCGCTGAAGCTGTTCCAGAACGATCCGCAGACCGAGGGCATCATCATGGTCGGCGAGATCGGCGGCAGCGCCGAGGAAGAAGCGGCCGAGTTCATCGCCAAGCACGTGACCAAGCCGGTGGTCGGCTTCATCGCCGGCGCTTCGGCTCCGAAGGGCAAGCGCATGGGCCACGCGGGCGCGATCGCCTCCGGCGGCTCGGGCACCGCGGAAGGCAAGTTCGCCGCGATGGAAAAGGCCGGCGTCACCACGGTGAAGTCGCCGGGCGACCTGGGCGCGGCGATTGCCAAGCGTCTGGCGAAGTAAGCGCAGCGAGTGGTTGTACGAAAAGGGCCGCCTTCGGGCGGCCTTTTTCGTTGGCGCATCGTGCTCACGGACCCGCGCTGCGGGATCTGGAACAATAGGCGCAGCCCGGTGAGCCCTTCGAGGCTCGTTCCCGCGGATCACAACGCACGCACAGGTTGGTCATGCCGAACCCCCTCCGCATCGCCCTCGCACAGTTCGACTTCCCCGTAGGCGCGGTCCAGCAGAACGCCGAGCGCATCGCCACGATGATCGAACTGGCGCGCGACGAGTACGGCGCCGACGTCGTGCTTTTCCCCGAACTAGCGCTCAGCGGCTACCCGCCGGAGGACCTGCTGCTGCGGCCCGGCTTCCTTGCCGACTGCCAGGCGGCGATCGAACGCGTCGCCGCCGGCGTGCGCGATATTGTCGCCGTGGTAGGGTGGCCGCAAGCGGCCGGCAGCGTGGTCTACAACGCGGCCAGCGTGCTGCGCGACGGCCACATCTCGCACACCTACCGCAAGCGCGAGTTGCCCAACTACGCGGTGTTCGACGAACGCCGCTACTTCGATGTCGACCCCGATCGCGAGGACTGCGTGTTCGACGTGGACGGCGTGCAGGTCGGGCTGGTGATCTGCGAGGACCTCTGGTTCCCCGAGCCGCTCGCCAGCACCGTCGCCAAAGGCGCGGAGTTGGTTCTGGTGCCCAACGCCTCGCCGTTTGAACGCGACAAGCATGCCGAGCGCGACACCCTGATGGCGCAGCGCGTGCAGGAAACCGGCGTCGGCCTGGTGTACCTCAATGTCGTCGGCGGCCAGGATGCGCTGGTGTTCGACGGCGGTTCGGTCGTCGCCGACGGCGACGGCACCGTGCATCCGGCGGCAGCTGCCTTCACCGACCAGTGGCTGGTGGTGGACTTCGATCCGGACACGCGCCGTTTTTCGCCCGTGCAGTGGATGGAGGACGGCGACGAGAGCCGCGACGCACTGGCCTGGCGCGCCGTGGTGCGCGGCACGCGCGACTACTTCGCCAAGAACGGCTTCAAGCAGGCGTGGCTGGGTTTGTCCGGTGGTATCGACTCCTCGCTGGTGCTCGCCATCGCGGTGGATGCGCTGGGCGCGGAGAACGTCACCGCCGTGCGCATGCCTTCGCGCTACACGGCCGACCTGTCCAACGACCTGGCCGATGAGCAGTGCCGCATGCAGGGCGTGCGCCTGTTGACGGTGCCGATCGAGAAGCCGTTCCAGGGTTTCCTCGATGCGCTGTCCGAGCAGTTCGCCGGCCACCCGGTCGATACCACCGAGGAAAACCTGCAGTCCCGTGCGCGCGGCGCGCTGATGATGGCGATGAGCAACAAGTTCGGTGGCCTGCTGCTGACCACGGGCAACAAGAGCGAATACGCGGTCGGCTACGCCACCATCTACGGCGACATGTGCGGGGGTTATGCGCCGCTGAAGGACCTGTACAAGACCGAGGTCTTCCAGCTCGCGCGCTGGCGCAACACCGTCGGCGACCGCGTGATCCCGCAGGGCGTGATCGACCGGCCGCCCTCGGCGGAACTGCGCGAGAACCAGAAGGACCAGGATTCGCTGCCGCCGTACGACGTGCTCGACGCGATCCTGCTGCGCTACGTCGACCAGGAGCAGTCGCGCGAGGAAATCGTCGGCGCCGGCTTCGACGAGGCGACCGTGGACCGCGTGCTGCGCCTGGTGCGCATCAGCGAATGGAAGCGCCACCAGTCTGCGCCGGGCCCCAAGGTCTCGCGGCGCGCGTTCGGGCGCGAGCGGCGGTATCCGATCAGCAACGGCTACCGGCATTGACCTGCCGGAGCGCGCAAACAAAAACGCCGCCCGAGGGCGGCGTTTTTGCTGATGCGGAATCCGAAGCGGTCAGTCGTTGTCCAGCGCCGACTTCTCGCCCGCGAACGGGTTGAGCTTGCGCCAGTTGCTCGGATAGTCCGGCCACTTGCCGGCGAGGAACGGGTGGCTGGGGTCGTTGAGCTGCAGCACGCGGCGCGCGTCGGCGGCCAGCGCCTCGTTGCCCAGGCCCTCGTAGGCGGCGGCGAGCGTGGCGACGGCGTCGTTCTGGTACGAGCTCTGCGGGTAGGTTTCCAGCAGGAACTTGGCGCGCTCGGCAGCGGCCACGTACGCGGTGCGGCGCAGGTAGTACAGGGCGGTGTCGAGCTCGTGGCGGGCGAACATGTCGCGCAGGCCGGCCATGCGGACACGCGCATCGGCGGCGTAGCGGCTGTTCGGGTAGCGGTCGGCGACGATGGAGAAGTCGTTGAACGCCTGAAGCGGGGTCGCCAGGTCGCGGCGGCTGGCGTCCAGCGTCCACACCTTCTGCAGGAACACCGTGTCGCGGCTGGAGTTGCTCAGGCCGCGCAGGTAGTACATGTAGGCGATGTTCTTGTGCGTCGGGTAGGTGCGGATGAAGCGGTCGATGCTGCTGATCGCGTCATCGTGCTTGCCGGCCTTGTACTGGGCGTAGGCGGTCTCGACCAGCGCCTGCTCGGTGTACGGCCCGTACGGATACTGGGCGACGAGGCGCTTGAAGGTGGTCTCGGCGGCCGACCAGTTGCCGTTGACCATCGACTTGTGAGCCTTTTCGTACAGCTGCTCGACGGGCACGCCCTCGTCCGCGTCCTTGTTCTTGAATTTGCTGCAGCCCACGCCGGCGAAGGCGACGATCAGCAGCAGGGCGAGCAGGCGCGAAGGGGCGGAGCGTAGGGTCATGGGATCTCGACGGGCGCCGAAGGTACGAAGACCGGATAATAGCAGTCCCCGCATGCCCGCCCTGAATCCTGCCCGTCCGATGACCACCGATTCCCATTCCCCGGCCGCCCTCCTGCAAGCGACCGTCCCGGACGCCGCGGCCGGCCGTCGTTTCGACGCGGTCCTGGCCGAGCTGTTCCCGGACTTCTCCCGCTCCCGCCTGGCCGCCTGGATCAAATCCGGCGACGCCCGCCTGGACGGGCGTGAGGTCCGGCCGCGCGATCCGGTCCGCGGCGGCGAGACCGTCACCCTCAATGCCGCGCTGGAGGTGCAGACGCATTCGCAGCCCGAGGACATCGCGCTGGACGTCCTGTACGAGGACGAGCACGTCTTCGTGATCAACAAGCCCGCCGGCCTGGTGGTCCACCCGGGCGCTGGCAATCCGGCCGGCACGCTGGTCAATGCGCTGCTGCACCGCGACCCCTCGCTCAACACGCTGCCACGCGCGGGCATCGTCCACCGGCTCGACAAGGACACCTCCGGCGTCATGGTCGTGGCCCGCACGCTGCAGGCGCATACGGCGCTGATCGAGCAGCTGTCCTCGCGCCAGGTGCACCGCCAGTACCTGGCCGTCGTGGTCGGCGCGCTGGTGTCCGGTGGCACGGCCAACGCGCCGATCGACCGTCACCCGCGCGACCGCATCCGCATGACCGTGCGCGAGGACGGCCGCGACGCCGTCACCCATTTCCGCCTGCGCGAACGCTTCCGCGCGCACACCCTGCTGGAATGCCGCCTGGAAACCGGCCGCACCCACCAGATCCGCGTGCACATGGCGCACCTCAAGCATCCGATCATCGGCGATCCGCTGTATGGCGGCCCGTTGAAGCTGCCGCGCGGCGCGACCGAGGAACTCATCGAGACGCTGCGTGGCTTCAAGCGCCAGGCGCTGCACGCGGAGACGCTGGAATTCGCCCATCCCGTGACCGGCGAGCCCGTGCGTTGCTCCGCCCCGGCACCGGACGACTTCAATCATCTCGTGCGCGTATTGCACGACGACACAGCGGCCGCTGCCGAGCGGGAACGCTGATCGATGGCCGCGCCGTGGCTCGATGCACAGTGGCCGGCACCCTCGCGCGTGCACGGATTCACCACGCTGCGGCACGGCCTGGGCGTCTCGCAGGCGCCGTTCGATGAACTCAACCTGGGGTTGCGCGCCGGCGACGATGCGCAGGCGGTGGAGCGCAACCGCGCGCTGCTCGCCGAGCAGGCGCGCCTGCCTTCCGCGCCGTGCTGGCTGCGACAGGTCCACGGTGTCGACGTGCACCGTTTCGACGAACCGGCGACGGAGGAAGTCACCGCCGACGCTTCGGTGACCTCGCAGCCCGGTGTCGTCCTGTCGATCCTCACCGCCGATTGCATGCCGGTGCTGTTCTGCGCCGAGGAAGGCGACGAGATCGGCGCCGCGCACGCAGGCTGGCGCGGCCTGGTCGGCGGCGTCCTGGAAAACACGCTCGCCGCCATGCGCACCGCGCCCGTGCGCATGCACGTCTGGCTCGGACCGGCCGCGGGCCCGCAGGCGTATGAAATCGGCGAAGAGGTGTACGACGCCTTCGTCTCGCGCGACTGGGCGGCCGGCAGCGCCTTCGTGACGACGCGTCCGCACCACTGGCGCGTGGATCTCTACGCTCTGGCGCGGCAACGGTTGCTGGCGGCCGGGATGTCGCCCGAACGCATCCACGGCGGCGGGCTGTGCACGATCAGCGAACCGCAACGCTTCTTCTCCCACCGCCGCGACCAGCGCACCGGCCGCATGGCTTCGCTGCTCTGGATCGACCCGCGCGAATGAGCGCCCTCGCGCCGACGCCGCTGTACCGTCAGCTGCTTCCGGCGCGTTTCGACGATCTGCCGCCGACCGTGCGCGCATTGCACGAGCGCGTTGGATTCCATCGTTATCACGGCAAGGTCGAAGTGGAGCGCGGGCACGGCGTCCTGTCGTGCCTGTGCGCGTGGGCGACGCGGTTGCCGGCGGAAGGTCGTGGCACGATCGACGTCGAGATCGACAGCACCCTGCATCGCGAACGCTGGGCGCGCATCATCAATGGCCGCGCGATGCGCTCGCGCCTGTGGGCGAGCGACGGACTGTTGTGCGAACGACTGGGGCTGGTGACGTTCGGTTTTCGCCTCGACGTGGAAGCGCTTGGAAGCGGCCACGCGGTCGTGTGGCGCGTGGCGAAGGTGCGCGCGCTGGGCGTGCCGTTGCCGCGGCGCTGGTTCGATGGTGTCGTTGCACGCGAATACGAACGCGAACATCGCTACCGTTTTGATGTGAACGCGGCGATGCCGTGGATCGGTCGGCTGGTGCATTACCGGGGGTGGCTGGATGTCGGTTGAACTCGATCGCGGGCACGCGGTAATCGTCTTCGACGGCGTGTGCGTGGTGTGCAACGGTTGGGTGCGGTTCCTGCTCCGGCACGACCGCCGCGCACGTTACCGCTTCGCCGCGATGCAGAGCGAAAGCGGTCGCGCACTGCTGATCTCGCACGGACTGGATGCGGACGATCCCGTGTCGTTCCTGCTCATCGAAGAAGGCGTCGCGTGGACCGACACGGACGCGATCATCCGCGTGCTCTCGGGTCTGGGGGGCGCGTGGCGGATCGCGGCACTGCTGCGCGTGTTGCCGCGAGGCCTGCGCGACCGACTCTATCGCTGGTTCGCGCGAAATCGCTACCGGATCTTCGGACGATACGAGCACTGCGCGATTCCCGCGCCAGAACAGGCCGCGAGGTTCCTGCCATGACCTCCTTTCGTTTCGCGCTCGCCATCGTGCTCGCGGCATCGTTGCTGACCGGCTGCGCGAGCACCGGCTCGACCACGGCCTCGATGCAGGGCGATGCCGCAAGGCCGGCGCACTCCGCCGGCTGGATCCGCAGCGAGCTGTACTTCGCCGTCGGCAACGAGGACGGCACCGGCACCATCCACGAATCGCAGTGGCGTGCGTTCCTCGACGGCGAAGTGACGCCGCGCTTCCCGGACGGTCTGACCGTGCTCGATGGCTACGGCCAGTGGCGCTTCCAGCAGGATGGTCGGCTGGTGCGGCAACGCTGCAAGGTGCTCGTCGTGTTGCACGAGGATGGCGCGAAGCGTCGCGAGGACATCGAGGCCATCCGCCTGGCGTGGAAACGCGTGACGGGGCATGAGTCGGTGTTGTGGGCGCGCGGCGCGGTGGACGTTTCGTTCTGAGCAGGCGGCCGGGCCGGCGATGCGCGGCTGCCTGCGCCATGTCCTCATTCCAATCCTTCCGTTGGAAGAGGGCTCAAAGCCGCTAGGATCTCCCCATCCCGGATCTCCCATCCGGGATCTTCCATCCCACGCCGCGAGCCTTTCATGCCGCCCACCACCCCACGCCGCTGGTTCGTCCCCGGCGACCTCAACGGTTTCTTCGGCCTCGTCGTCGACAACCTGTCGATCCTGGGCTTCATCTCCGCCGCGCTGATCGGCATCTTCGGCTTCCCCGCCGAGGTCGTGTTCACGCGCATGTTCCCCGGCACGGCGTTCGGCGTGCTGGTCGGCAACCTGATCTACACGTGGATGGCGCACCGGCTGGCGCGCGAGAGCGGCCGCACGGACGTCACCGCGATGCCGCTCGGCCTGGACGCGCCGACCAGCATCGGCATGGCGCTGCTCGTGCTGGGGCCTGCGTTCGTCGCGTTCAAGCAGCAGGGCATGGACGAAGCCGCTGCCGCGACGGCGACGTGGCAGCTCGGCATGGCCTCGCTGGTGGTCATGGGCGTGCTCAAGCTGGTGCTGTCGTTCTTCGGCGATGCGATCACGCGCGCGGTGCCGCGCGCCGCGCTGCTGGGTTCGATCGGCGGCGCTGCGCTCGCCTTGCTCGGCTTCCTGCCGTTGATCGAAACGCTGCGCTCGCCGGTGGTGGGCTTCGTCACCTTCGGCCTGTTGATGTACGTGCTGGTGGCCAAGGGCAAGCTGCCGATTCGCATGCCCGGCGTGCTGCTGGCCTTCATCGTCGGCACCGTGCTGTATTACGGCCTGGGCCTGGCGGGGCTGGGCACGCCGGGCTTCAAGCTGCCCGATGCCACGCCGCTGCGCTTCACCTTGCCGCTGCCCACGCTCGGGTTCCTCGAAGGCCTGCCGTACACCGTGCCGTACCTGCCGCTGCTGCTGCCGTTCGGCCTGCTGATGGTGGTGGGCGGCATCAACGTCAGCGAGAGCGCACGCGCGGCCGGCGATGACTACCGCACGCGCGACGTGCTGCTGGCCGAGGCGATCTCCACGCTGGTCGCCGGCTTCTGCGGTGGCGTCGCGCAGACCACGCCGTACATCGGCCAGCCCGCGTACAAGCACATGGGCGCGCGCATGGGTTACACGCTGCTCACCGGTTTGTTCATCGGACTGGGCGGCATCTTCGGCTACGTGTCCGGGCTGGTGCAGTGGCTGCCGATCGCGGTGCTGGCGCCGATCATCGTCTACGTCGGCATGGACATCACCGTGCAGGCCTTCCACGAGAGCCCGCGCCGGCACGCGCTCGCGGTCGCGCTGGCGTTCCTGCCGTCCATCGCCTACCTGCTGGTGATCAAGGTCGGCAATCCCGCGTGGATCGCGCCGGACCGCTTCGCCGCGCTGTACGACGGCGTCGACGGCCATGGCCTGCCGGACCTGGCCACCATCGTCACGCTGGGCAACGGCTTCATCATCACCGCGATGATCTGGTCCAGCGCACTGGTGGCGATGATCGAACACCGCTTCCGCCGCGCGGCGCTGGTGCTGCTCATCGGCGCGGCGCTGACGCTGTTCGGCTTCATCCATTCGGTCGATCCGCGCGGCAGCATCTACTGGCCGTGGATGCTGGAAGGCCTGCGCAAGGCGATCGCCTGGCAGTTCGCCGGTGCCTACGTGGCGCTGGCCGTGCTGCTGGGTTTGCTGTCGCTGCAACGGCAGGCGCCGGTCGAAAGCGTGGATACGGCACATTGAGCCTGACGTCCCGCGCCCTCATCTGATTCCTTCGCCCCCACGAAACGAAGACACGACCATGTCCCTGCAAGACCAGCTCAACGCCAACCCGGGCGTGACCGCCACCCGCGACGCCGCCACCCAGGGTTTCGTCTTCAACCACACCATGCTGCGCGTCAAGGACGTGGTGACGTCGCTGGATTTCTACACGCGCGTGCTCGGCTTCACGCTGGTGCGCCGGCGCGATTTCGACGAAGCGAAGTTCAGCCTCTACTTCCTCGTGCTGGTGGACGACCCGGCGCAGATCCCGGCCGAGGAACCCGCGCGCGGCGAGTGGCTGCTGAGCCAGCGCGGCGTGCTGGAACTCACGCACAACCACGGCACCGAATCCGATCCCGCATTCCACTACCACGACGGCAACGGCGAGCCGCGCGGCTTCGGCCACATCTGTGTCTCGGTGCCGGACGTGGAGGCCGCGTGCGCGCGTTTCGAGCAACTCGGCGTTGCGTTCCAGAAGCGCCTTACCGACGGCCGCATGAAGAACATCGCCTTCATCAAGGATCCGGACGGTTACTGGGTCGAGATCCTCCAGCCGACCACGCGCGTGTAATAAGCCCGCACGATGCCGACGCGACGGCGCACGAGCGCCGTTCGCGTGCTACGCCGGCTCGCGCAATGCCGCCAGGAAATTCCTCCGCCAGGCCGTGATGTCGTGCGTGCGCAGCACCTCGATCATCGAGGCCCATCGCTCGCGCCGTTCTTCCAGCGGCATTTCCATCGCGGCGGCGATCGCATCGGCCACGCCGTCGAGGTCGTAGGGATTCACCAGCAGCGCCGCGTCGAGTTCGCGCGCAGCGCCGGCGAAAGTCGACAGCACTAGCACGCCCGGGTCCGCCGGATCCTGCGCCGCCACGTATTCCTTCGCGACCAGGTTCATGCCGTCGCGCAGCGGCGTGACCAGCCCCACGTGCGCCAGACGGTAGAAGCCCGTCAGCGTCGGGTGCGGGTAGTTGCGATTGACGTAGCGCACGGGCGTCCAGTCGGGCTCGGCGTGCGCGCCGTTGATGTGGCCGGAGAGTTGTTCGAGCTCGCTGCGCAGGTTCTGGTACTCCAGCACTTCGCCACGCGACACCGGCGCGATCTGCAGGAACGTCAGCTTGCCGCGATGCTCCGGATGGCGCTTGAGGAAGCGGCCGAACGCACGGAAGCGTTCCGGCAGTCCCTTCGAATAGTCCAGGCGGTCCACGCCGATCGCCAGCGCGCGTCCGGACAGGCTGCCGGCCAGCCGCTTCACGCCGGCCTTGCCGGACGCCGCGCGCGCCTGCTGCTCGATCTGCGCGGTGTCGATCCCGATCGGGAACGCGCCCGCGCGCAGGCGCTTGCCCTTGCGCGTTTCCAGCACGCCGTGCGAGATCACGCGGCCGCGCCCGAACAGGCGTACGTAATCCTGGAAGCGCTCCAGGTCGCGCTCGGTCTGGAAGCCGATCAGGTCATACGACGACAAACCTTCGAACAGCCGCTCATGCTGCGGCAACGCCGCCAGCAGGTCGGAGGAGGGCATCGGCACATGCAGGAAGAACCCCAGCCGGCACGCCACGCCCAGTTCTCGCAGCAGCTTCGCCATCGGAATCAGGTGGTAGTCGTGCACCCACACGATGTCGTCGTCGCGCAGCAGCGGCGCGAGCTTCTCGGCGAACAGCGCGTTTACGCGGCGATACGCGGCATACGTGACGCGGCTGTAGTCCACCAGGTCCACGCGGAAATGCAGCAATGGCCACAGGGTTCGGTTGGCGAAACCGTTGTAGTAGTCGTCGTGGTCGCGCTTGGACAGATCGACGGTGACGTAGCGGATGTTGCCCGCGTCGCGCTCGTGCAACTGGCCGGAGTCGTCCGGGTCGATGCGCCCGCTCCAGCCGAACCACAGGCCGCCGGTTTCCTCCAGCGCGGACTGCAGCGCCACCGCGAGCCCGCCCGGGCTGTTCACTCCCGGCAACGCGACGCGGTTGGAAACGATGACCAGACGACTCATGCCGCGTCCTGCCACGGCCGCGACAGGCGCATGGCGGCATTGATCAGGCCGACGTGCGAATAGGTCTGCGGGAAGTTGCCCCAGGCCTCGCCGCCGTCGAACTCCAGGTCTTCCGAAAGCAGGCCCAGCGGATTGCGCCGGGCGAGGATGCGCTCGAACAGCACGCGCGCTTCCTCCTGCCGGCCGATCGACGCGAGCGCGTCGATGTACCAGAACGTGCAGATGGTGAAGCTGGTTTCCGGTGCGCCGAAATCGTCCGGCGCGACGTAACGGAACAGCGCGTCGCCGCGCTTGAGGTCGCGGCCGATCGCCTCGACCGTGCGCACGAAGCGCGGATCGTCCGGCTTCACGAAGCCCAGGTCGGCGAGCAACAGCAGCGAGGCGTCCAGGCGATTGCCGTCGGGCGACTCGACGAAATGGCCGAGTTCCTCGTTGTAGGCGTGCGCGACGATGCGCGCATGGATCTCGTCTGCACGCTGTCGCCACAGCTGCACCTTCGGCGCCAGGCGCAAGTGCACCGCGATGCGCGCCAAACGGTCGCACGCGGCCCAGCACATCACGCTGGAATAGGTGTGCACTTCCTCGCGCCCGCGGAACTCCCACAGGCCCGCGTCGGGCTTGTCGTGCAGCGCGTAGGCGAGTTCGCCCACGGGCTCCAGCCGCTCGAAGATCGACGCATCGCCCACGCGCGTGAGGCGCTGGTCGAAGAACAATTGCGTGGACGCGAGCACCACGCTGCCGTACACGTCGTGCTGCTTCTGCAGCCACGCCAGGTTGCCGCGGCGCACCGGGCCCATGCCGCGGTAGCCGGCCAGCGATTCGACTTCCGATTCGGCCAGCTGCCGTTCGTACCCCAGGCCGTACAGCGGCTGCAATTCGCCGTGCGCGGAGGCGACGTTGGCGACGTAGCGCAGGTATTCCTCCATCGTGCGCGTCGCGCCCAGGCGGTTGAGCGCGCGCACGACGAAGGCCGAGTCGCGCAGCCAGCAGTAGCGGTAGTCCCAGTTGCGCACGGTGTTGGCCGCTTCCGGGATCGAGGTGGTCAGCGCGGCCACGATCGCGCCGGTTTCATCGTTCTGGCACAGCTTGAGCGTGATCGCGCTGCGGATCACCGCGTCCTGCCATTCCAGCGGGATCGAAAGATTGCGCACCCAGTTGCGCCAGTACACGTGCGTCTGTTCCTCCGCGTAACGGGCGAAGCCGGCGACCGATTGGGTGAGCGTTTCATCCGGTCCCAGCACCAGGTGCACGTCGCGATCGAGCATGAATGGCAGCGCGTCGCGAACCAGCCGCACCGGCGCATCGGTGGTCAGGCGCAGGGTGAAGTCGGGAATGAGGTAGCGGATATGGTTGCTGCCCCAGGTGACCTCCGGCTGCACCGCACCGTAGTCGGCCAGCGGTCGCAGGCGGATGCGGATGCGCGGCATGCCCGACAGCGGGCGCAGCCGGCGCATCAGCATCACCGGGCGGTAGAAGCGATCGTTCTGGTGCCAGCGCGGCGCGAAGTCGACGATCTCCACCGCGCCACCGTGCGCATCGCGCAGCACCGTGCGCAGCATCGCGGTGTTGGTGATGTAGGACTGTTCGGATTCGACGAAGTCCTCCAACTCCACCGCCCAGTCGCCGCCCGCGTGCTCGCGCGGGGAGAGCAGGGCGCAGAACGTGGGATCGCCGTCGAAGGCCGGCACGCAGCCCCAGACGATGCGCGCGCGGGCGTCGACCAGCGCGGCGACGCTGCCATTGCCGATGAGGCCCAGATCCAGGCTGGCGGGGAGGGAGGCGGATGAGGTCATCGGTGCTCCATGGATTTCGTGGATGAAGTGCGGGTGCACGTCGTCGCTCATGCCAGCGACAGGCCCTCCTGGAGCCACGCGCGCACCGCGGCCGGGTCGTGCAGGCCGTAACGCGCCACGCTGGGTTGGCGCGAGCCCACCAGCACGCCGAAGCCGTTGTGGCTGTTGACCGCGGCGAACGCGTGTTCGTCGGTGAGGTCGTCGCCGACGAACACCGGGCGACGTCCGTGGAAGGGCGGGTGGGCGAGCATCTCCACCACCGCGCCGCCCTTGTGCGCGCCGTCGGGACGCAGCTCCACGACCATGTTGCCGGGTTGCAGGTGGTAGCCGGGCAGTTCGATGAGGATCGAATCGGCGTACTGGCGCAGCAGGTCCTCGGCGTCCGGCGCCGCGCGCCAGTGCAGGGCGATGGTGGTGCCCTTGTCCTCCACGCGCGCGCCGGGATAGCGCGCCGCCAGCGCCTGGCCCCAGGCGACGGCTTCGTCCAGGGCGCGCGGGCGCGGGTGCCGCTCCTGATGGCCGTCTTCTCGCCGCTCCAGCCCGTGCAGGCCCGTGGCCGGCAGGCTCAGCGGCGCGAACAGCGCGTCGAGCTGCGCCAGCCGCCGTCCGCTCACCAGCGCCAGCGCGCCGTCGAGGCGGCCGTGCAGCACGGCGAGCACGTCGATCAGTCCGGGGTCCACCGTGACGTCGCCGGGAACATCGGCGAAATCCAGCAGCGTGCCGTCGACATCCAGGAACAGCGCCCATTCGGACGACACCGCGGGCGGCGCGGGCAGGTGGAGGGGGGGCGAGGACATGCACGCATTGTGAACACGCGTATGTCAGCATCAGGTGGACGCTTCGCGAACGCCCCGGAATTCCTTGAAACGGGCGCCGAACGACCGCATCTGGTGCGCATTGCGGCCCACTCCGTGGCGGCCGCCACCCATAGTGAAAGGGATACCTCCATGCGGATGGACAAACTCACCTCGCGCTTCCAGCAGGCCTTGCAGGACGCGCAGTCGCTGGCGATCGGCCGCGACCACAGCGTCATCGAACCCGCCCACCTGATGACCGCGCTGCTGGAACAGAGCGGCGGCAGCACCCGCCCGCTGCTCGCGCAGGCCGGCGTCAACGTGCCGCTGCTGCGCGAACGCCTGGGCGAAGCGCTCGACAAGCTCCCCAAGGTCACCGGGCAAGCCGGCAACATCAGCGTCGGCAACGACCTGGCGCGCCTGCTCAACGTCACCGACAAGCTCGCCCAGCAGCGCGGCGATGCCTTCATCGCCAGCGAGCTGTTCGTGCTGGCCGCGCTGGACGACAGCGGCGAACTCGGCCGCGCGCTCAAGGCCGCCGGCGCCGACAAACAGAAACTGGAAGCGGCCATCGACAAGGTCCGCGGAGGCGAGAGCGTGCAGTCCGAAAACGCCGAAGACCAGCGCCAGGCGCTGGAGAAGTACACCATCGACCTCACCGCGCGCGCGGAGAGCGGCAAGCTCGATCCGGTCATCGGCCGCGACGAGGAAATCCGCCGCACCGTGCAGGTCCTGCAGCGCCGCACCAAGAACAACCCCGTGCTGATCGGCGAGCCCGGCGTGGGCAAGACCGCGATCGTGGAAGGCCTCGCGCAGCGCATCATCAACGGCGAAGTGCCCGAGGGCCTGCGCGGCAAGCGCGTGCTCTCGCTCGACATGGGCGCGCTGATCGCCGGCGCGAAGTTCCGCGGCGAGTTCGAGGAACGCCTGAAGGCCGTGCTCAGCGACCTGAGCAAGAGCGAAGGCCAGATCATCCTGTTCATCGACGAGCTGCACACGATGGTCGGCGCCGGCAAGGCCGAGGGCGCGATGGACGCGGGCAACATGCTCAAGCCCGCGCTCGCGCGCGGCGAGCTGCACTGCATCGGCGCGACCACGCTCGACGAATACCGCCAGTTCATCGAGAAGGACGCCGCACTGGAGCGCCGCTTCCAGAAGGTGTTCGTCGGCGAGCCGAGCGTGGAGGACACCATCGCCATCCTGCGCGGGCTGAAGGAGAAGTACGCCGTGCACCACGGCGTGGAGATCACCGACCCGGCGATCGTCGCCGCGGCCACGCTGTCCAACCGCTACATCAGCGACCGCCAGCTGCCCGACAAGGCCATCGACCTGATGGACGAGGCGGCCTCGCGCATCCGCATGGAGATCGACTCCAAGCCGGAAGAACTCGATCGCAAGGAGCGCCGCCTGATCCAGCTCAAGATCCAGCGCGAGGCGTTGAAGAAGGAGAAGGACGCCGAGTCCAAGCAGCGCCTGTCCGACCTGGAGGACGAGATCGCCAAGCTGGAGCGCGAGTTCAACGATCTGGAGGAAGTCTGGAAGGCCGAGAAGGCCATGTTGCAGGGCGCGACGAAGATCAAGGAGCAGATCGAGGCCGCGCGCCTGGAGCTGGAGGCCGCGCAGCGCAAGCAGGACTTCGCGCGCATGAGCGAAATCCAGTACGGCACGCTGCCGGAGCTGGAGAAGCAGCTCAAGGCCGCGCAGGAAGCCGAGACGAAGGGCTTCACGCTGCTGCAGGACAAGGTGACGGCGGAAGAGATCGCGCAGGTCGTCGCGCGCTGGACCGGCATTCCGGTCAGCAAGATGCTCGAAGGCGAGCGCGAGAAGCTGCTGCGCATGGAAGAGCACCTGCACACGCGCGTGGTCGGCCAGGAAGAGGCGATCAAGGTCGTGTCCGATGCGGTGCGCCGCTCGCGCGCCGGGCTTTCCGATCCGAATCGCCCGTCGGGTTCGTTCCTGTTCCTCGGCCCCACCGGCGTGGGCAAGACCGAGTTGAGCAAGGCGCTGGCCGAATTCCTGTTCGATTCCAGCGATGCGATGGTGCGCATCGACATGAGCGAATTCATGGAGAAGCATTCCGTGAGCCGCCTGGTCGGGGCGCCTCCGGGCTACGTCGGTTACGAAGAGGGCGGTTACCTCACCGAAGCGGTGCGTCGCCGCCCGTACAGCGTGATCCTGCTCGACGAAGTGGAGAAGGCGCATCCGGACGTGTTCAACATCCTGTTGCAGGTGCTGGACGACGGCCGCCTCACCGACGGCCAGGGCCGCACGGTGGACTTCCGCAACACGGTCATCGTGATGACGTCGAACCTGGGGTCGCACCAGATCCAGGAGATGTCCGGAGATGATTCGCCGCAGGCCTACCTGCAGATGAAGAGCGCAGTGATGGGCGTGGTGCAGGCGCACTTCCGCCCGGAGTTCATCAACCGGCTCGACGACATCGTCGTGTTCCATCCGCTCGACAAGCAGCAGATCCGGCAGATCGCGCGCATCCAGCTCAACGGGCTGGAGAAGCGGCTGGGCGAGCGCGGGCTCAAGCTGGATCTGTCCGATGAGGCGCTCGCGTTGCTGGGCAATGTCGGCTTCGATCCGGTGTACGGCGCGCGCCCGCTGAAGCGTGCGATCCAGCAGCAGCTGGAGAATCCGCTGGCTTCGAAGATCCTGGCCGGCGAATTCACCAGCGGCGATGTGATCGGCGTTGATGCGCAGGGCGGGCAGTTGGTGTTCCGGAAGGGATAAGCGACCCGTCCGTAGCGGGATGACTGCTGCGACTCGAAGCCCCCGCGGTGGAAGCTGCGGGGGCTTCGGCGTTATGCGGGTGCTGCGTCGCGGTCTACGACAGAGCGCCCATTCTCACCGTTCGTCCTGAGCGTAGCGAAGCGAAGTCGAAGGATGGAGACGGGCGGCAACCCGCTCATCCTTCGACTTCGGCGCTTCGCGCCTACGCTCAGGACGAACGGTGGGGAAGGGCGCGCCGAACGAAGGCTCCGCGACCATTGCCGATACCCCGGGTGCTGCTAAGATGCCCCCGCCTGAGGTGACCGCCGGCCTGGCCGGTGGTTGAAACGGGAATCCGGTGCGCCGGGTCGTGCATGCACGGCCGGCAATTCCGGAGCTGCCCCCGCAACGGTAGGCGAGAAGACGATCCGCATCACAGCCACTGTGCTCACGCATGGGAAGGCGCGGACCGGAAGCGCAGGAATCCCTGCCTTCGCTCGCAAGCCCGGAGACCGGCCTTTGTGCGACCCGACACGCGGTGGGCGATGTCATGGGGCGCATGCCGTTCGCGTGCCGCTGCCATAACCCTCCTTCCGCCTGTCCTCTTCCAACGTTCCCGCGCGGGCAGGCGCGGTCAAGGAGTGTGTCAGTGCATCCGCATCACCGTATGTTCCGCCGCCGCGCGCTGGCGGCGTCGTTGTCGTGTTCCCTTCCTTTCGCGGCCCCGGCCTTCGCCGACGATGCCGCCACCGATCTCGATCAGGTCGTCGTCACCGCTACGCGCACCGCGCAGACGCAGGACCAGGCGCTCGCCGCGATCACCGTGATCGACCGTGCCGAGATCGAACGCCTGCAGCCGGCCTCGCTGCCGGCCCTGCTGACGGGGCGCGCGGGTATCTCCATCGCCAACAACGGCGGCCCGGGCAAGTCGACGTCGCTGTTCCTGCGCGGTACCGAGTCCGACCACGTCCTGGTGCTCATCGACGGCATCAAGATCGGTTCGGCCACCAGCGGCGGTGCCTCGCTGCAAGACATCCCGGTCGAACAGATCGAACGCGTGGAAATCGTGCGCGGTCCGTTCTCCAGTCTGTACGGTTCCGAAGCGCTGGGCGGCGTCATCCAGATCTTCACCCGCCGCCCGCAAGGCGCGTTCGCGCCCAGCGCCAGCGCCGCCGTCGGCAGCGATAACACGCAACGCTACGCGGCCGGCGTCGCCGGGCAGGCGAGCGATCCCTCGCGTGGCGCCTGGTATGCGATCAACGCCGCGCACGAAAGCACCGACGGCATCAACGCCTACCGCGGCACGCGCAACTTCGATCCCGACAAGGACGGCTATCGCAACACGTCGTTGACGTTGCAGGGCGGCTACCGCTTCAGCGAGCAGTGGGATGCCGACCTGCGCGCCTTCCGCGCCGAAGGCAACAACGAGTACGACGGCAGCACCAACAACGAAGCCGACACCGTGCAGCAGGTCGTCGGCGGTCGTGTGCGCTACACGCCGGGCGATCGTTTGAAGTTCACCGCCGGGCTGGGCACCAGCGCGGACCTGAGCGAGAACTTCCTCAACGGCGTCTATTCCTCCACCTTCGATACCCGCCGCGAAGTGGGCTCGTTGCAGGCCGACGTCGGCCTTGCCACCGGCCTGTTGACGCTGGGCTTCGATTGGCTCGGCGACAAGGTGCACAGCAACACCGATTACGCGCGTGATCGTCGCATCAACCGCGGCGTGTTCGGCCAGTGGCAGCAGGCGTTCGGCACGCAGTCCGTGCAGGCGAGCGCGCGCCGCGACGACGACAGCCAGTTCGGCGGCGAAACCACCGGCAGCGTGCTGTGGGGCTGGAACTTCACGCCGTCGCTGCGCCTGGGTGCGAGCTACGGCACCGCGTTCAAGGCGCCGACGTTCAACGAGCTGTACTTCCCCGGCTACGGCAACCCCGACCTGGGCCCGGAAACCTCGCGCAGTGTCGAAGTGAGCCTGCGCGGCGAACACGGTTGGGGCACCTGGTCGCTCAATGCATTCGACACGAAGATCGACGACCTGATCGCCTTCGACTCGACGCTCGGCCCGATGGGCGGCCCGAACAACATCGACCGCGCGCGCATCCAGGGCGTGGAAGCGACCGCGGGCGTGGTCTGGATGGACTGGAGCCTGCGCACCAGCCTCACCTGGCTGGACCCGCGCAACGACGGCGACAACGTCAACCACGACAAGTTGCTGCCGCGCCGTGCGAAGCAGTCCGGACGGATCGACCTTGATCGCAAGTTCGATCGCTTCAGCATCGGCGCCAGCGTCATCGGCGTGGGCGAGCGTTACGACAACCTCGCCAACACCACCCGCATGGGCGGGTACGGACTGTTCGGCTTGCGTGCGGGCTATGCATTCACCGACGCATGGAGCGTGCAGGCCTCGCTCGACAACGCCTTCGACAAACGCTACGAGACCGCCGCGCTCTACAACCAGCCGGGTCGCACCTGGCTGCTGACCGTGCGCTATCAACCCACCGTCCGCTGAGCGGACACCAACGTGAGGCCGCCGATGAAACCCCTGACACGCCACGCCAACCTGGGCCTGTTCGCCGCTTTCGCCGTGCTGATGATCGCCACGCGCTTCCATCATTTCGGCGACGCGCTGCACCTGCCCGACGCCTCGATGGCGCTGTTCTTCCTCGGCGGCCTCTATTTGCGCAAGCACTGGCAGTTCGCGGTGTTCATCGCGCTGGCGGTGGTGATCGACTGGATCGCCATCGAATACGCCGGCCTCAGCGACTTCTGCGTGACGCCGGCGTATTCGTTCCTGCTGCCGGCTTACGCCGTGCTCTGGTACGGGGGGCGCCTGTACGCCGATCGACTGCGCACCACATGGGCGTCGATGCTCGGCGCCGCCGGCGTCGCACTGGTCAGCGCGTCGGTGTCGTTCGCCATTTCCAATGGTGCGTTCTACTGGCTGGGCGGTCGCTACGCGGAGCCGCACTTCGCCGAGTATCTGGCGCGCGCCTGGCAGTGGGGGCCGTTGTTCGTGCGCACGACGATGGCCTACATCGCCGTCGCGCTGGTCGTCCACGCGATCCTTGATCGCGTGGTGGGCCTTCGTTCCAACACGCAGCCCGCCGGCCGTTGAGGAGATTCACCATGAACGCACTGCGATTCTCTGGCTCCGAAAGCCTCCTGCCGTACTCGTCGCCGCGTGCGCAGATTCTGGTCGCCGCCGCGCTCGCCGCATTGATGATCTGCACGCGCGGCCAGCACTTCGCCAGCGTGAATGCGCTGCCGAGTGCATCGTGGGCAGTGTTCTTCCTGGCCGGCGCGATGCTGCGGCCGATGTGGGCACTGCCGGCGTTCTTCGTGCTGTCCTCGCTGCTCGACTTCGCCAGCCTGGCCACCGGCACGATCACCGACTGGTGCCTGTCGCCGGCGTACTGGGCGGTCGCGCTGGCGTATGCGGCGCTATGGCTGGGCGGTCACGTGTACGCCACGCGGCTGCATCGGGACCGCTGGAGCGCGCTGCCGCGCCTGGTGTTGGCGCTGGTGGTCACGGCCAGCGTGGCGTACCTGATTTCCAAGGGCGGCTTCTACTTCTTCTCCGGCCGTTATCCGGAGCCCACGCTCACGGGCTTCATCGCCCGCATCCCGCAGTATTACCCGCGCGCGCTGGGCACGCTCGCCGGCTATGTCGGGCTGGCGTTCGCGTTGCGGGCGATCGCGATCGGTGCGTTCGCGCGCGTCGCCGCGCGGAGCGTGCGCGCGTGAGCGCCGGCTCCGAGCGCCGCGGGCTCAGCGAGCAAGCGCATCACCGCGAGCGCGCGCAGCGCAAGAAGGAACTCGTGGACCGTCGCATCGCCCGTGCGACCATCGACCGCGGCGTCGTGGTGGTGAACACGGGCAACGGCAAGGGCAAGAGCTCGTCCGGCTTCGGCATGCTCGCGCGCTCGCTCGGGCACGGATTTCGCTGCGGCGTGGTGCAGTTCATCAAGGGCAGCTTCTCCACGGGGGAGGAGGCCTTCTTCCGTCGTTTCGACGACGCGGTGGAGTATCACGTCATGGGCGAGGGCTACACCTGGGAAACGCAGGACCGCGCGCGCGACATCGCCGCGGCAAGTGCGGCGTGGGACGTGGCCGCGCGCATGATGGCCGATCCTGCTTATGACTTCGTGCTCCTGGACGAGTTGAACATCGCGCTGACGAAGGAGTACGTCGCGCTGGATGCGGTGCTCGCCGCGCTGGCCTCGCGACCGGAACGACAACACGTGGTCATCACCGGGCGCGGCGCGCCGCAGGCGCTGATCGACGCGGCCGATACGGTCACCGAGATGCGCGTGGTCAAGCATGCGTTCAAGGCCGGCATCAAGGCGCAGCACGGAATCGAGCTGTGACCATGGACGCGCGCCGCTGCCCTGCGCTGCTGGTATCCGCGCCTGCCTCGGGGCAGGGCAAGACCAGTGTGACGGCCGCGCTCGCGCGCTGGCACGCGCGTCAAGGGCGACGCGTGCGTGTGTTCAAGACGGGGCCCGATTTCCTCGACCCGATGATCCTGGAGCGTGCAAGCGGTGCGCCGGCGTACCAGCTCGATCTGTGGATGACCGGCGAGGCGGATGTGCGCGCGCGGCTGCATGCCGCGGCCGGCGAAGCCGACTTGATCCTCGTCGAAGGCGTGATGGGTCTCTTCGATGGCGCGCCGTCGAGCGCGGACCTCGCGCAGACGTTGGGATTGCCCGTGCTCGCGGTGATCGACGGCTCGGCGATGGCGCAAACCTTCGGCGCGCTGGCCGTAGGGCTGGCACGGTATCGCGAAGGCCTGGCGATGTACGGCGTCGCAGCCAACCGCATCGGCAGCGCGCATCATGCGAAGCTGCTTCGCGAGAGCCTTTCGCCTGACCTGCAATGGCTCGGCGCGCTGCCGCGCGATGCGCAACTCGCGTTGCCCGAGCGTCACCTGGGCCTGGTATCGGCCGGCGAACTGTCCGATCTCGATGGACGTCTGGATGCGCTGGCCGACGCATGGCATCTCCACGCGTCGACCGAACTGCCGCCCGAGGTCGCCTTCGCGCCGGCGCGCACGAATGAGGTGCATGCGAACCTGCATGGCGTGCGCATCGCCGTGGCGCGCGACGCCGCGTTCTGTTTCCTCTATCCGGCGAACATCGACCTGCTGCGCGATGCCGGAGCAGAGCTTTCATTCTTCTCGCCACTGGCAGGCGACGCGCTGCCCGACTGCGATGCGGCATGGTTGCCCGGCGGCTACCCGGAACTGCACCTGCAAACGCTGTCGCAGCGCACCGACCTGCACGCGGCACTGCGTGCACATCGCGACGCAGGCAAGCCGCTGCTGGCCGAGTGCGGCGGCATGCTGTTCGCGCTGGATTCGCTGACCGATCGCGCTGGCGCGCAGGCACCGATGGCCGGACTCCTGCGCGGCCATGCCGTGATGCAGCCGCGCCTGGCCGCGCTGGGGCTGCAGTCGGTCGCGCTGCCGGAAGGGACGCTGCGCGGGCACACCTTCCACTATGCGAAGGCGAACATCGAATCGCCGGCGCTGGCATCGGCGATCAACCCGAACGGCGGCCCCAGCATCGAGGCGGTCTATCGCGATGCGCGCATGACGGCCAGCTTCGTGCATTTCTACTTCCCGTCCGACCCGGTCGCGGCCACGCGGTTGTTCCTGCCATGAGCACGGCGCTGGCGATGCTGGCGGGCATGGCGCTGGACGCGCTGCTGGGCGAGCCGCGGCGCGCGCATCCGCTGGTCGCGTTCGGACGCATCGCCATGGGCATCGAACGACGCGTCCATCGCAACCGCCGCCTGGCCGGCGTCATCGGCTGGAGCATCGCCGTGCTGCCGTTCGTGGCGATCGCCGCGCTGATCGTGCAGGCACTGGCTGCGTGGTCGGCAACGGCGTCGTGGCTGTTCGCGGCGTGTGTACTGTACTTGGCCGTTGGACATCGCAGTCTGGGCGAGCATGCGCGCGCGGTTGAAGCCGCGTTGCGCGCGGGGGATCTGGATACCGCACGTCAAGCGGTGGGGCGGATGGTCAGCCGCGACACTGGCGCGCTCGACGCCTCGCAGGTCGCCGCCGCCGCCACCGAGTCGGTGCTGGAGAACGGCAGCGATGCGGTGTTCGGGGCGCTGTTCTGGTTCGCGCTGCTGGGCGCGCCGGGTGTCGTGCTTTACCGGCTGTCGAACACGCTGGATGCGATGTGGGGCTATCGCACGCCGCGTTTCGAACGTTATGGCTGGGCGGCTGCACGCATCGACGATGCGCTGAACTACGTGCCCGCGCGGCTGACCGCACTCACCTACGCGCTGCTCGGCCATGCCGCCGCCGCGTTGCGCTGTTGGCGCACGCAGGCGCCGCAGTGGGACAGCCCGAACGCCGGCCCGGTGATGGCCGCCGGCGCAGGCGCGCTGCGGGTGCGCCTGGGCGGACCGGCGCCGTATCACGGTGTCTGGGAATCGCGTCCCGCGCTCGGCGAAGGCGCGCTCGCGGACGCCGACGCCATCGCCGCCGCGCGACGCCTGGTTCGACGCGGCGTGGGGCTGTGGCTCGCGATGGCGACGGTGGCGGCCCTTGTTGCGGGAGACCTGCATGCTTGAACACGGTGGCCGCTTGCTGCGCGCGGCGCGAACTTACGACATCGCGCCTTCGGAATGGCTGGACCTGTCCACCGGCATCAGTCCGTTCGCCTGGCCCGTGCCCGAGGTTCCGGCATCGGCATGGCATCGGCTGCCCGAGGACGACGACGGATTGATCGAGACCGCGCGCGACTACTACGACGCGTCGCACCTGCTGCCCGTGGCGGGATCGCAGGCGGCGATCCAGGCCTTGCCGCGAATGCGTGCGCATTCGCGCGTCGGCGTCATCGCGCCCGGCTATGCCGAACACGCGCACGCATGGCGCGCGGCGGGGCACGGAGTGGAGACACTGGCGGCAGACGCGCTGCTGTCGGCGCACGAGCGCTTCGACGTCGTCGTGCTGATCCATCCCAACAATCCCGGTGGCGAACGCTTCGAACGCGCGACGCTGCTTGCGCTGAATTGCGCGTTGGCACCGCGCGGCGGCTGGCTGGTCGTCGACGAAGCTTTCATCGATGCGACGCCGCACGACAGCCTGTGCGATGCGAGCGATCGCGAAGGACTGATCGTGTTGCGTTCGGTGGGCAAGTTCTTCGGCCTGGCCGGCGCGCGTGCAGGGTTCGTCTGCGCATCGCCGGAGTTGATCGGGCGACTGCGCGAAACACTGGGCCCGTGGACGCTCTCCGGGCCCACGCGCTGGGCACTGCGCCATGCGCTCGCCGATCGCCCTTGGCAGGCGACGCAGCGCGAGCGTCTTCTTGCCGCGGGCGAACGCCTGCGCCGCGTGCTGACCGACGCGGGCCTCGCGCCTACCGCCGGCTGCGCGTTCTTCCAGTGGCGGCGCGATCCGCGCGCGGCCGCATTGCACGAGGCGCTGGCACGGTGCGGCATTCTCACGCGACTGTTCGAGCAGCCTGCAAGCCTGCGCTTCGGGTTGCCGGCGGACGAGGCCGGTTTCGAGCGGCTCGCCTCGGGACTCGCGTCTGCATTGTCGGAGGACGCGGCATGAGCGCGCGCGTGCTGATGGTGCAGGGCTGCACGTCCGATGCGGGCAAGAGCACGCTGGTGGCCGCGCTGTGCCGATGGTTGCATCGGCAGGGCGTGCGCGTGGCGCCGTTCAAACCGCAGAACATGGCGCTCAATTCCGCCGTCACCGAGGACGGCGGCGAGATCGGCCGCGCGCAGGCCGTGCAGGCGCAGGCCTGCGGGCTGGCGCCGCATACCGATTTCAATCCGATCCTGCTCAAGCCCAACAGCGACACGGGCGCGCAGGTGATCGTGCATGGGCGCGCGGTGGCGAACCTCGACGCGCGCGGCTACCACGACTACAAGCGCATCGCGCGCGACGCGGTGCTCGCCTCGCACGCACGCCTGTGCGCGCAGTACGAAGCAGTGGTCGTGGAAGGCGCCGGCAGCCCCGCGGAGATCAACCTGCGCGACAACGACATCGCCAACATGGGCTATGCGGAGGCGGTGGATTGCCCCGTCATCCTGGTGGCGGACATCGACCGCGGCGGCGTCTTCGCGCACCTCGTCGGCACGCTCGCGCTGCTGAGCCCGAGCGAGCGCGCCCGCGTGCAAGGTTTCGTCATCAACCGCTTCCGCGGTGACCTGGCGCTGCTGCAGCCTGGACTGGACTGGCTGGTGCGCGAGACCGGCAAGCCCGTGTTCGGCGTGCTTCCCTATCTGCATGGGCTGCACCTGGAGGCCGAGGATGCGCTGCCGCCGTCGCGTCAGGCGCGGCCCGGTGCGCGCCTGCGCGTCGCCGTGCCTGCATTGCCGCGAATCAGCAACCACACCGATTTCGATGCGCTGCGCGCGCATCCACAGGTGGACGTGGTGTTTGTCGGGCCGGGTGAAGTTCCGCCACCGTGCGATCTGATCGTGCTGCCCGGCAGCAAGTCCACGCGCGCGGAGCTGGCGTGGCTGCGCGCGGGCGGATGGCAGGCCGCAATCGCGCGGCACCTGCGCTACGGCGGCAAGGTCCTCGGGATCTGCGGTGGGCTACAGATGCTCGGACACGCGGTGCACGATCCGCATGGCATCGAAGGCGAGGCGGGATCGAGCGACGGCCTGGGCTGGCTCGATCTGCGCACCACCCTTGCGCCACACAAGCAGTTGCGCAGCGTGAGCGGCCGATTGCTGATCGGCGATGCGCGCGTGCGCGGTTACGAAATCCATTGTGGTGTCAGCGAGGGATCGGGCATGGCGCTGCCGTCGAGCCGGCTGGACGATGGGCGCATGGACGGTGCGATCTCGGCCGACGGGCAGGTGATGGGGACCTACCTGCACGGCGTGTTCGATCATCCCGAGGCACTCGCGGCGCTGCTGCGATGGGCCGGACTTCACGATGCCGTGGCGATCGACGTACAGGCGCTGCGCGAGACGTCGATCGAGCGGCTCGCCGACGCAGTGGCCGCAAACCTGGATGGCGACGCACTGCGTGCGCTGCTGTGCGGAGCGACCTCATGCGCAGCCTGATCCTCGGTGGCGCGCGTTCGGGAAAGAGCGCCTTGGCCGAACGGCTTGCGTCGCAGTCAGGCCGCGAGGTGGTGTACGTCGCCACCGCGCAGGCTCACGACGCGGAGATGGCGGAGCGCATCGCTCATCACCGCGCGCGTCGGCCTGCGCATTGGCGCAGCGTCGAAGCGCCGCTCGCGCTCGCCGCGACGCTGCGCGAGCATGCGCATCCGCAGCGTTGCGTGCTCGTCGACTGCCTGACGTTGTGGATGAGCAACCTGCTCGGATCGGACGACGAGCAGCGTTTCGTCGCCGAGCGCGACGCGCTGCTGGAGGCGCTGCCTGCGTTGCCCGGCGAGATCGTGCTGGTGAGCAACGAGGTCGGGCTTGGCATCGTGCCGATGGGCGCGCTCACGCGGCGCTTCGTCGATGAAGCCGGACGCCTGCACCAGGCACTGGCCGCGCGTTGCGAGCGCGTGCTGTTCGTCGCGGCAGGACTGCCGCTTGCACTCAAGGGAAACATCGAATGATCGACGCATGGTGGACCATGCCGTGCCCCGTTCCGGACCCGGTAGCGGCGCACGCCGCGCGTGCGCGCCAGGACATGCTGACCAAGCCGCCCGGTTCGCTCGGCGTGCTGGAAGACGTCGCCGTGTGGTGGGCGCAGCGTCAGGGGACGGACCGACCCGGGATCGAACGCGTGTGGATCAGCGTGTTCGCGGCCGATCACGGCGTCGCAGCGGAGGGCGTGTCCGCGTTCCCGCAGGCCGTGACGGGCGAGATGGTGCGCAACTTCGCCGGCGGTGGCGCGGCGATCAGCGTGCTGGCGCGCCACCTGGGCGCGACGCTGGACGTCGTGCAGCTGGGAACGGTGAACGATCCCGGCGAGATTCCCGGCGTGCATCGCGCGGTGATCGCGCCGTCCACGGCGAACTTCTGCGAAGCGCCGGCGATGACGCAGGCGCAGCTGGCCGAGGCGATGCGGATCGGCGCCGAGCGCGTGGCGCTGGCGCTGGATGCGGACGCGGACCTGTTCATCGGCGGCGAGATGGGAATCGCCAACACGACGGCCGCCACGGCGCTGGCGTGCGCGCTGCTCGGCGTAGCGCCTGAAGACATGGTCGGCGCAGGAACGGGACTGGACGCGGCCGGCATCGCGCGCAAATGCGACGTGGTGCAGCGTGCGCTGCTGTGCAACTCGCATGCGGACACGCCGCTGGAGCGGCTGCGCTGCCTGGGCGGCTTCGAGATCGCCGCGCTCGCGGGCGCCTGCATCGCGGCTGCGCAGGCGCGCATTCCGGTGCTGGTGGACGGCTTCATCGTCACCGTGGCCGCGCTGGCGGCGGTGCGTTTGAATCCGGGCGTATGCGACTGGCTGTGCTTCTCGCACAAGTCGCGCGAGCGCGGTCATGCGCGCGTGCTGGAGGCGATGCAGGCGCAGCCGCTGCTCGATGTCGGCATGCGCCTTGGCGAGGCCAGTGGCGCCGCCGTGACGGTGCCGTTGCTGCGGATGGCGTGCGCGCTGCATCGCGAGATGGCGACGTTCGAGCAGGCTGGGGTGTCGCAGGCATGAGCGGGCCGGCGCACATCGAACTGCTGCGCCACGGCGACACCGGGCAGCGCAGCTATCGCGGGCAGTTGGACGATCCGCTGAGCGAGCTGGGCTGGACGCAGTTGCGTGAGGCCGTGGCGGGTGGCGACTGGTCACTGATCGTGTCCTCGCCGCTGCAACGCTGTGCGGTGTTCGCGCGCGAACTGGCGCAGGCGCGCGGGATGACGATGCGCATCGATGCGCGCCTGGCCGAGTACCACTTCGGGCAGTGGCAGGGCGTGCCGATCGAAACGCTCGCGGACGAGCAGGGCGATGCGCTGGGCCGCTTCTGGGCTGATCCGGTCGCCAATCCTCCGCCCGGGGGCGAGACGTTCGCGCAGTTCCGTGAGCGCCTGTCGGGCGCGATGGACGAGATCGCACGGACATCGGCGGGACGACGCGTGCTCGTCGTCACCCACGGTGGCGCGATCCGGCTGCTGCGTTGCGTGGTCGAGCAGCGCAGCTTCGGCGACATGGCCGGCATCGACGTGCCGCATGCATCGCTGCATCCGCTGGCGTGGACGGGCGGCGAACGGTGAACGGACTGCTGGTCGCGCTGGGGTTCCTGACGCGCATCCCGGTGCCGATCAAGGTGTTCGACGATGCGCAGGCACGAGTGCGATCGCTGGCCTGGTATCCGCTGGTCGGAGCGCTTATCGGCGCAGTTCTGTGCGCGCTCGCTTGGGCCTTGCCTGCGGATAAGCCGTTGCTGTGCGCGGCACTGCTGCTGGTCGCATGGGTCGCGCTGACGGGCGCATTGCATCTGGATGGACTGGCCGACAGCGCGGACGCGTGGATCGGCGGCATGGCAGGCACGTGGGACGAACGCCGTGCGCGCACGCTCGAGATCATGAAGGACCCCCGCAGCGGGCCGGCCGGCGTCACCGCGCTCGTGCTGCTGTTGCTGTTGAAGTTCGCTGCGCTGGCAAGCATCGCGCCGAGCGCATGGGCATCGTTGTGGATCGCGCCCCTGCTCGCGCGCATGGCGGTGACGGCAGCATTCATCGGTACGCCCTATGTGCGCAGCGGCGGCTTGGGCACGGGGCTGGCGGAGGCGCCGCGCGTCGCGTGCGCACTGGCATTGCTGCTGGGTGCGACGGCGTGCGCGCTGGCAGGATGGCGCGGCGCGATCGCGCTGGCGTGCGCCGTAGTGGTGTTCGTGATGTGGCGGCGCGCGTGCATGCGCCGGCTGGGCGGCATCACCGGTGATACCGCAGGCGCGCTGGTGGAACTGGTCGAAGCGTCGGTGCTGGTCAGCTTGGCGCTGTATTCCGGCACGTGAGGGCCGCGGAAGGAGTGCCCATGCGCTGAGGCCCTGGGTCCCGGCCTTCGCCGGGATGACGACGGCTCCGGATCAGCCGGAATCGCGCTCGCCGCCCATCGCGTCCAAGCGCGCTTCCAGTTCGGCCACGCGTTGCTCCAGTTGGGCAATGCGGTCGTCGGTCGACGTCCTGCGTTCGCTCGATGGCGCGGATTCGACGATGTCCGGCTCGCCGCTGAGCAGGTGCGCGAAACGCTCGCCGCGCTGTCCCGGTTGGCGGGGCAGGGCGACGACCAGCGCAGTCGCACGTTGCGCGAGGCGTTCCAGCGCGTATTGCACGTCCTCGGCGTTCTCGAACTTCGCCAGCCGCTCGCTGCGTGCGAGCAGTTCGTGTGCCGTCTGCGCGCCCCGCAGCATCAGCAGTGTCAGAAGTGCGGTCTGCGGCCGGGTCAGGCCCAGCACCGCTTCGAGGCGGTGCGAATAGCGTTCGGCGCGTGCGGTGTGCTGCGACTTGACCCAGCCGCGCGTTTCAAGCCGCCGCAGGGCATTGCCGACTTCGCCGGGTTCCAGTTCCATCGTCGGCTCGCGCGCGGTCTTCTGGTTGCAAGCCAACACGATCGCGTTGAGCGTGAGCGGGTAAGTGTCCGGCGTCGTCGCTTCCTTCTCGAACAGACAGGCGACGATGCGTGCTTCCACCGGGGTGAGTTGTGCAGTGGTTTCGTTCATGGCGATTTACTCACGCCGTGGCCGGCGGCAGGTGCTTTGATCCGCGATAGACCGGCGTAGCCATCACCATTTCGGCGAGGCTGTGGGCGAGTTCGCGTTCGGCCATCACTGCGCCATCGGCGCCGTGCTGGAGCAGGTGTTTCACTTCCGCATCGCTGTGCGCGCGCGCGACGATCGTGAGCGCCGGGTTGATCTCGCGCAGCTTGGCGATGATCTCGCCCGCCTCCAGCGCATTGGGAATCGCGACCATCACCGTGTGCGCGCGTTCCGGCGCGGCCTCGCGCAGCACGCGCTCGTTGGCGGCGTTGCCGCGGATCGCGGGAATGCCGGCGGCGCGCGCGCGATTGACCAGGTCTTCCTCGCCGTCGATCACCACCAGGCCCACGCCGCGATCGGTGAGCAGCCGGCCCAGCTCGCTGCCGACGCGGCCGTAGCCGATCTGGATGACGTGGTTGTGCAGGTCCGGCGGGATCGGCGGATACATGTGTTCGTCCGGTGCGGGCGTGCGCGCCGTCTCGTCGCGTGCTTCGCGCCGGTCGAGCCAGGCGAACAGCAGCGGATTGACGATGATCGACAGCAGCGCGCCGGCGAGGATCAGGTCCTGGCCTTCCTTCGGCAGGATTTCCAGCTGCAGTCCCAGGCCCGCGAGGATGAAGGAGAACTCGCCGATCTGCGCCAGGCTGGTGGAAATCAGCAGCGCGGTGTTGTTGGGCTTGCCGAACATGCGCACGATCGCGTACGCGGCGACCGACTTGCCGAAGACGATGATGAAGAACGTCGCCAGCACCTGCAGCGGGCGCTCGACCAGGATCATCGGGTCGAACAGCATGCCCACCGAGACGAAGAACAGCACCGCGAAGGCATCGCGCAGCGGCAGCGTTTCGGCCGCGGCCTGGTGGCTGAACTCGGACTCGTTGAGCAGCATGCCGGCGAAGAACGCGCCCAGTGCGAAGGACACGCCGAACATCGCCGCCGAACCGAACGCCACGCCCAGCGCGATGGCGAGCACGCACAGCGTGAACAGTTCGCGCGAACCGGTGCCGGCCACGCGTTCCAGGATCCAGGGGATGACGCGGCGGCCGACGATCAGCATCACCGCGATGAAGCCGCCCACCTTGGCGAGCGTCTTGAACAAGGCTTCCCACACTTCCACCGCGTCGGTCTCGCCACCGCGGAGCAAGCCCGCCAGCGCCGGCAGCAGCACCAGCGCCAGCACCATCGCCAGATCCTCGACGATCAGCCAGCCCACCGCGATGCGGCCGCGGGCGGTCTCGACCAGTCGACGTTCTTCCAGCGCACGCAGCAGCACCACGGTGCTCGCCACCGACAGCGACAAGCCGAACACCAGTCCCGCGCCATGCGACCAGCCCAACAGCAGCGCCATGCCCCAGCCCAGGGCCGTCGCCAATGCGATCTGCGCGATGGCGCCGGGCAGGGCGATCGCTTTCACGTCGAGCAGGTCGCGCAGGGAGAAGTGCAGGCCCACGCCGAACATCAGCAGGATCACGCCGATTTCGGCGAGCTGGGGTGCGAGTGTCTGGTCGCCGACGAAGCCGGGAGTGAACGGTCCGGCGATGACGCCGGCCAGCAGATAGCCCACCAGGGGCGACAGGCGCAGCTTCTGCGCCAATGCGCCGAAGATGAAGGCCAGGACGAATCCGGCCACGAGGATCGCGATCAGGGACGTGTGATGCATCGGCTCTCCAGAGGGTGATCCTGTTCAGGATGTGGGCGGGGGGGCGTCGATGCAACCCGGGATTGAGCGCGCGGTTGCGAGCGCCAGATTGCGTCAAACCACGTAAACCGGCGGTCAGCAGCCGCGCGGCGGCCCGGTTCGAGCGGGCCAACGGCTAGACTACGCGACCCGGATCCAGCCCGGATCCGCCGTTTCCATGGTTTCACCGTGATCTCCTTCCGCAATTTCGCCCTGCGCCGGGGCGAGCGCCTGCTGCTGTCCAACGTCGACCTCTCCCTGCACGCCGGCTGGCGCGTGGGCGTGATCGGGCGCAACGGCACCGGCAAGTCGTCGCTGTTCGCCGCCCTGCAGGGCCATGTCGAGGCCGACAAGGGCGACATCGACATCCCCGCGCGCGTGCGCATCGCCAGCGTCGCGCAGGAGACTCCCGCGCTGGACGATCCGGCGCTGGACTTCGTCCTCTCCGGCGATGCCGCGGTGTACGCGGCGATCGTCAAGGAGCGCGACGCGATGGCGCGCGAGGACTGGGAGGCGGTCGCCGATGCGCACCATCTGCTGGAGGAGCTCGGCGGCTACGATGCCACCGCGCGCGCCGGCAAGCTGCTGCACGGGCTGGGCTTCACGCCCGACACGCACGAGCGCGCGGTGAAGGAGTTCTCCGGCGGCTGGCGCGTGCGCCTGAACCTGGCGCGTGCGCTGATGACGCCGTCGGATCTGCTGCTGCTCGACGAACCGACCAACCACCTCGACCTCGACGCGGTGCTGTGGCTGGAACAGTGGCTGCTGAAGTACCCGGGCACGCTGCTGCTGATCTCGCACGATCGCGAGTTCCTCGACGAGATCACCACGCACACGCTCCACCTGCACGACGGCAAGGGCAAGCTCTACACGGGCGATTACACCGCCTTCGAGCGCCAGCGCGCCGAGCACCTGCGCCTGCAGCAGATCACCCACGAAAAGGTGCAGGCCGAGCGCGCCCACCTGCAAAGCTTCATCGACCGCTTCAGCGCCAGCGCGGCCAAGGCCAAGCAGGCGCAGTCGCGCGTCAAGCGCCTGGCCAAGATGGCCAACACCGAAGCCGTGCGCGTGGAGCGTGCGTTGCGGATCGAGTTCCCGGCGCCGGCAAAGTTGCCGCACGCGTTGCTGCGCGTGACGCATGCCGATTGCGGTTACGGCGATCACACCGTGCTGCACCAGATCGGCTTCATCCTCGAAGCCGGCGATCGTGTGGCACTGCTGGGGCCCAACGGTGCGGGCAAGTCGACGCTGGTGAAGTCGCTCGTCGGCGAATTGCCGCTGCTCAGCGGCGAGCGCGGCGGCCATCCGGACCTGCGCATCGGCTACTTCGCCCAGCACACGGTGGAATCGCTGCAGGAAGGCCGCACGCCCATCGACCACCTGGCCGACATCGCGCCGGGCGTGGCGACGCAGCAGCTGCGCGACTTCCTGGGCAAGTGGAATTTCCCGGGCGACCGTGCGTTCGAGTCGGTGGATGCGTTCTCCGGCGGCGAGCGCGCGCGGTTGGCGCTGGCGCTGATCGCCTGGCTCAAGCCCAACGTGCTGCTGCTCGACGAACCGACGAACCACCTCGACCTGGACATGCGCGAAGCGCTGGCCGAGGCGCTGGCGAGTTTCGACGGCGCGATCGTGCTGGTTTCGCACGATCGCCATCTCATCGGCCTGGTGTGCGAGACGTTCTGGCGCGTGGCCGATGGCGTCGCGCAGCCGTTCGACGGCGACCTCGACGCTTATGCGGTGTGGCTACGCACGCGCGACAGCGCGGCCGAGCGGCCGAAGGCGCCGGTCGCCGCTGCGCCCGCAGCGAAGACGGTCGCAAAGGCTCCCAAGGTCAACGCACACAAGCTGGCGCAGGCCGAGGCGCGCGTCGCCGAACTGGAATCGAAGCTGCATACGCTGGACATGGATCTGGCCGATCCGGATCGCTATGCCGGCGGTGGCACCGATGCGGCGGCGCTGTCGAAGCAGCGCGATCAGGTGGCTGCGCAGCTGGCCGATGCGGAAGAGGCGTTGCTGGCGTTGTACGGCTGAGCGGCTTTCGCGCTGCTGCTTCGTTCTGCGTTCATCGCGACGGTTTGCCCTCACCCCAACCCCTCTCCCGTCAGCGGGAGAGGGGCTTTGATTTCGTTTGACGCTCCCGCGGCGGGAGAGTGACAAGCTCCCTTGTCCCGCTTGCGGGATGACGGCGCTCTTCGCAGTACGCCTACGCCACTTCGACCGTCCGCTCCATCCGCTCGCCGAGCACCGCACGGCCTTCGATCGCCACCGCCACCGGCTCGCCGTCGTCGACAGTGACCGTGACGTCCATGAAGCCACCGCGTCCTTCGCCGGTGCGCTGGCGCGCGCGGAATCGCACTTCGCCGTTTCGCGTGTCGATCAGCCCGTGTTTCACCAGCCACGCGCCCATCGGACCGTTCGCGTTGCCGGTCACCGGATCCTCGTGGATGCCGATGCCCGGCGCGAACATGCGCCCGTGCGTCAACGCGTCGCCGCCGTCTTCGGAATCGAGCGTGAAGACGAAGTAGCCCCGGGAGCCCGTGCGCTCGTCCAGTGCGGCCAGGCGCGTCATGTCCGGCCGCAGCGCATGCAGGCGCGCGCGGCTTCGGATCGGAATCATCAATTTGCCGTGGCCGGTGCTGACGAACTGCACCGGACCGCGCCGATCGAACTCGTCCAGAGCGAGACCGAGCGCGAGGGCAAGTTCGTGCACCAGGTCCGGCGACAGCGGCTGGCTGAACGTCGGCGGATTCTGCTGTATGCGCACGACGATCCCATCCGCGTCGCGGCGCGTTTCCACCGACTGCACACCCGCGCCGGTGAGCTGCCGGCGCACGCCGGGCGCGGCGCCTTCCAGCGCCAGCGCGAAATGCGCGCCGACCGTCGCGTGGCCGCACACGGGCACTTCGGTCGTGGGCGTGAAGTAGCGGATGTGCATGTCGTGCCCGGAGTCGCGCGCGGGCAGGACGAAGGCGGTCTCCGAATGGCCCAGTTCGGCCGCGATGGCCTGCATCCGGGCTTCGTCCAGGCCGGTGGCGTTGGTGACGACGCCAGCGGCGTTGCCTTGGCCGGGATGCGTGGTGAACGCGTCGATGCGGTACAGGCGCAGCGGTTCCATTGCGTGATCCGACGTGGGGGATCCGCAGTGTAGGGCGCGTGTGCGGCGGAACTCGCGCGTGAGCCAGAATCACAGTGTTTCGCCGCAGGAAGTGCGCGCGAGGAGTCCGTGAGCGGACCTGCCCATGGCGGATCTGCGGGCCGCGCGTCGGCCGATCCGGCCGCCGGCAAGGCCCGATGACCTTGAAAATCGAGCATTCGCCGCCAAAATGCCCGCCTGACTTTCGCAATGTCCGCGGTGCCATGCCGATCTATGCCTTCGAGTGCGCCGCCTGCGGCCACACCTTCGACCGTCTGCAGAAGCTGTCGGACGCCGATCCGGCGCAGTGCCCGGCCTGCGGCGAGCCGCAGGTGCGCCGCCAGCTGACCGCGCCGCAGTTCCGCCTCGCCGGCGGCGGCTGGTACGAGACCGACTTCAAGAAGGACGGCGACAAGAAGCGCAACCTGGCGGGCGAGGGCGGCTCGGGGTCCGCCGCCGGCGGGAGCAAGCCCGCCGAATCCAAGCCCGCCGAAGCCAAGCCGGCCGAGAAGAAGCCCGACCCGCCGGCCAAGGCCTGACGGGGCCGGGCGCCACGCCCGCACCCGCCGGCGCCCGACCGCCGGCCGCGCATGGGCCAACGCCCGCGGCTGCCGCTAAAATGCACGGTTCTCCGGCCCCGCGCCGGACCGTTGCGATCCACTGGAGCCCCCATGCGTACCCATTTCTGCGGCCTCGTCGACGAGGCCCTGATCGGCCAGACCGTCACCCTTTGCGGCTGGGCCGACGTCGCCCGCAACCTCGGCGGCCTGTGCTTCATCGACCTGCGCGACCACGAGGGCATCGTGCAGATCGTGGCCGAGCCGACCACGGACGCGGCGCTGGGCGCGGGCGAGGCCAACGCGGCCGTCATCGCGACCGCGGCGAACGTGGGTTACGAGGACTGCCTGCGCGTCACCGGCGTGGTGCGCAAGCGTGAGTCGGTCAACAACAAGATCCGGACCGGCCAGGTCGAAGTCGTCGCGACCCGGATCGAGGTGCTGAACAAGGCCGAGCCGCTGCCGTTCCACGCCCACGAGAACGCGGGCGAGGACATCCGCCTGAAGTACCGCTACCTGGACCTGCGCCGCCCCGAGATGCAGCAGATGATGCGCACGCGCATCAAGCTGGTGCAGGCACTGCGCCGCTACCTGGATTCGCGCGGCTTCCAGGACATCGAGACGCCGATCCTGACCAAGGCGACACCGGAAGGCGCGCGCGACTTCCTCGTGCCGGCGCGCATGCATCCGGGCGAGTTCTACGCGCTGCCGCAGTCGCCGCAGCTGTTCAAGCAGATCCTGATGATGGCGGGCTTCGATCGCTACTATCAGATCGCGCGCTGCTTCCGCGACGAAGCGCTTCGCGCCGACCGCCAGCTCGAGTTCACCCAGCTCGACATGGAGTTCGCGTGGGTGTCCGAGCGCGACGTGCAGGACCTGGTGGAAGAAATGATCCGCGCCGTGTTCCGCGAAGTGATGGACGTCGAGCTGGCGGCGCAGTTCCCGCGCATGACCTACGCCGAAGCGATGCGTCGCTACGGTTCGGACAAGCCGGACCTGCGGATCGCGCTGGAGTTCACCGACATTGCCGAGCTCGTCAAGAACTGCGAGTTCAAGGTCTTCACCGACTGGGCCAACCACGAGGACGGCCGCGTGGTCGCGCTGCGCGTTCCGGGCGCCTCGACGTTGAGCCGCAAGCAGATCGACGACTACGCCGCGCACGCCGCCAAGTACGGCGCCAAGGGCCTGGCGTGGATGAAGATCGAGGACGCCGCCAAGGGCCGCGAGGGCGTCAATTCGCCGATCGCCAAGTTCCTCGACGACGCGACGCTGGCCGCCATCGTGCAGGCCACCGGCGCCACGACGGGCGATGCGATCTTCTTCGGCGCGGCCACGTACAAGTCCGCCAGCGATTTCATGGGCGCGCTGCGCCTGAAGCTCGGCAATGACCTGGGCCTGGTCGCGGAAGGCTGGGCGCCGCTGTGGGTCACCGACTTCCCGATGTTCGAGTGGGACGAGGAAGAAGGCCGCTACGTCGCGCTGCATCACCCGTTCACCGCGCCGGCGGTCGATTCGATCGACGACCTGCGCGCCAACGCGAAGACCGCCGTGTCGCGCGGCTACGACATGGTGCTCAACGGCAACGAGATCGGCGGCGGTTCGATCCGCATCCATAACTCGCAGATGCAGAGCGCGGTGTTCGAATTGCTCGGCATCGGCGCGGAAGAGGCGGAAGGCAAGTTCGGCTTCCTGCTCGACGCGCTGCGCTTCGGCGCGCCGCCGCACGGCGGCATCGCCTTCGGCATCGACCGCATCGCCGCGCTGATGGCGGGCACCGAGTCGATCCGCGACGTCATCGCGTTCCCCAAGACCACCACTGCGCAGTGCCTGATGACCGGCGCCCCGTCGCCGGTGCCGGACGTCCAGCTGGCGGAAGTGCACATCCAGGTTCGACCCAAAGAAGGGAAGTAAAACGAAATGACTGAAGTGGCTTTTGATCTCGAGTGGGAATTGCTGGGCGAGACCGGTTCGTCCGAAGGTGCAGGCCTGGTGACCGAGCGCGCGCAGGTGTTCGGCGGCTGGCTGGTGCGCACGCGCACGACCGGCGGGCAGGTCTCGATGGCGTTCGTGGCCGACGACCAGTTCCGCTGGGACGGTGAGGATTTCGGCGACGAGTACGAGGAAGAGGACGAAGACGCCGAAGAGGACGAGGAAGACGAGGACGAAGAGTCCGAGGAAGACGAAGAGGACGAGAAGTAAGCATGCAACTGCGCCGCGCGACGTCTGCCGATGCCGACGTGCTGTCGGCGCTGTCCGCGGCATGCTTCACCGAAACCTTCGGCCATCTGTACCCGCCGGAGGATCTGCGTCACTTCCTGCACGAGGCCTATTCCGTTGCGGAATGGGCCTCGCTGCTTTCCGATGAGGCGTATGCGACCTGGCTGCTGGAGGTCGACGGCGTGGCGGTCGGCTATGCGACGGCCGGCGCCTGCGCATTGCCGCACGACGACGTGCAACCCGGCGACGGCGAGCTCAAGCGCCTGTACGTGCTGCGCGAACACCACAACGGTGGCTGGGGCTCGCGCCTGTTCGATGCGGCGCAGGCGTGGCTGCTGCGCGACGGACCGCGCACGCTGTGGATCGGCGTGTGGAGCGAAAACCTGGGTGCGCAGCGGTTCTATGCCCGGCACGGGTTCGAGCGGGTGGGGGACTACGACTTCGTGGTCGGGAGCACCCGGGACCACGAATTCATCCTGCGCAGGGCGGCAGCTGTCGACTAGCGCCTTCGGCTGGTAGACCTTTCAGCTGTCATCCCCGCGAAGGCGGGGATCCAAGGCGGCCGGCATCACGCTCTCCGGAAGCCGGAATGGCGGCGGGTCGTTGGGTTCCCGCCTTCGCGGGAACGACGGCAATGGGACTGACTTCGGGCACCATGCCGGCATGACCGATCCCTCCGACACCCGCCGCGTCGTCCTGCTCCACGGCCTGTGGATGCCGCGCCTGTCGATGCACTGGGTGGCGCGGCGGCTCCGTGCGGAAGGCTATGAGCCCGACTTCTTCGGCTACGCGACCATCGCCGGCGGCCCCGATGCGGCACTGCCGCGGCTGGCCGAGCGCCTGCGCGGGCGCCCGGCGCATCTGCTGGCCCACAGCCTGGGCGGGCTGGTCGCCCTGAGCACGCTGGAATCCCACCCTGACCTGCCCGTCGCCCGCGTCGTGTGCCTGGGCTCGCCCCTGTGCGGAAGCGCGGCCGCGCAAACCCTCGCGGCCCAGGCCTGGAGCGCGCCTTACCTGGGCCGGAGTGCCCGCTTGCTCCGCCAGGGCTGCCCGGTGTGGAACGGGCCGGCCGCCATCGGCATGGTCGCCGGGCGCACGCCGCTGGGGCTGGGACGCTATTTCGGCCGGTTCGAAGGCGAGAACGACGGCACCGTGGCGGTCGCCGAGACTCGCCTGCCCGGGTTGGCGGACCATGCCGTGATCCCGGTCAGCCACACCGGCCTGCTGTATTCGCCCGAAGTGGTCCGCCTGGCGGTGGGTTTCTTCCGCGACGGGCGCTTCCCGGTGCGCGGCAGCGGCGGTCCGATCGAGTAAAATTGTCGGCTTCGACACGTTTCAGCCGGAAGACTCCATGGGCAGAGGTCCCTCGATCGAAGCGCGCAAGAACGCGGTGGACGCGCAGCGCGGCAAGATCTTCACCAAGATCATTCGCGAGATCGGCGTGGCCGCCCGCGGCGGCGGCGGCGATCCGTCGGGCAATCCGCGCCTGCGCGCGGCGGTCGACAAGGCGCTGTCGGTCAACATGTCCAAGGACGTGATCGAGCGCGCCATCAAGAAGGCCACCGGCGAGCTGGAAGGCGTGGTGTACGAGGAGATCCGCTACGAGGGCTACGCCCCGGGCGGTGTCGCCGTCATCGTCGACTGCCTGACCGACAACAAGGTCCGCACCGTGGCCGATGTGCGCCACGCGTTCGGCAAGTTCGGCGGCAACCTGGGTACCGACGGCTCGGTCTCCTTCATGTTCAAGAAGGTCGGCGTGCTGTCGTTCGCCGCCGGGGCCAACGAAGAAAGGATCACCGAGGTCGCCATCGACGCAGGCGCCGACGACGTGGTCGTCTACGACGACGGCGCCATCGACGTGATCACCGCGCCGGACGCCTTCGCCAGCGTGAAGGCCGCCATGGACGCCGCGGGCCTGGCCGCCGACATCGCCGAAGTGACGATGCGCGCGGACAACGACATCGCCGTCGCCGGCGAGACCGCCCAGCAGGTGGTCAAGCTGCTGCGCTGGCTGGAAGACATGGACGACGTCCAGAACGTCTATTCGAACGCCGACCTCGACGAGGGCGCCTACGCCTGACCCTCGCGTCCGGTATAGGCTGACGACGTGATCCGCATCCTGGGCATCGATCCCGGCTCTCAGCGCACCGGCGTGGGCGTCATCGACGTCGCCGCCGACGGGCGCTGCACGTTCGTGCACGCGCAGGCGCTGAAGCTGCTGGACGCGGAGGACTTCCCGTCGCGCCTGGGCCTGCTCTGCGAGGGGCTGGAGGCGCTGCTGGACCAGTGGCAGCCGCATCAGGTGGCGATCGAGACGGTGTTCATGGACAAGTCGGCGACCTCCGCGCTGAAGCTGGGCCACGCCCGCGGCGCGGCACTGGCCACCGTCGTGCGGCGGCGCATCCCCATCAGCGAGTACGCGCCGCGGGTGATCAAGCAGTCGCTGGTCGGGCGCGGTGCGGCGGACAAGGACCAGGTCCAGCACATGGTGCGGCTGCTGCTGAACCTGCCCGAAGTGAAGCTGCAGGCCGACGCCGCCGACGCCCTTGCGGTGGCGCTCACCCACGCCCACATGAGCGCTACGTCGGCGCGAACCGGCCTGTCGACGGCGCTGCTGCGCAGGCGGGGGTCATGAGCTTCAAGAACGGGAACGGGGGGCGGAAACCCGGGAAGGCGACGCTTTCGCGCCGATGCGTTGCGTGCGCTCGCGGCGTTTCCTTCATTGTTTTCACTTCCGTGTTTCCGCTTCACCCAGGAGCGTTGCGATGATCGGCCGCCTCAAAGGCACCCTGGTTTTCAAGCAGCCGCCGTGGCTGGTCGTGGACGTGCATGGCGTCGGCTACGAGCTGGAAGCGCCGATGAGCACCTTCTACGACCTGCCGGACCTGGGGCGCGAGGTGTCGCTGTTCACGCATTACGCGCAGAAGGAAGACAGCGTGTCGCTGTACGGCTTCCTGCGCGAAGGCGAACGCAGGCTGTTCCGCGACGTGCAGAAGGTCTCCGGCATCGGCGCGAAGATCGCGCTGGCGGTCCTTTCCGGCGTTTCGGTAGACGAATTCGCACGGCTCGTCCAGGCCGGTGACATCACCGCGCTGACGCGCATCCCCGGCATCGGCAAGAAGACCGCCGAGCGCATGGTGGTGGAACTGCGCGATCGCGCGGCGGACCTCGCCGGCGCAGGCGCCACGCTCGCCTCACCGGGCGGCGCGGCCGATCCGCAGAGCGAGGCCGTCATCGCCCTGCAGCAGCTGGGCTACAAGCCCGCCGAGGCCGTGCGCATGGCGCGCGAAGCCGTGGCCGTCGGCGACGACGCTGCCACCATCATCCGCAAAGCGCTAAAGTCCGCGCTTCGTTGACCCGTGGCGCTTCGCGCCGCCCTTGTCGATTCCTATCCCATGTCCCTTCCCGCAACCGATTCGCGCAGCCACGGCCATGGCAAGCAGGGGCTGGCCGGCCTGGTCGTCGGCGCGATCGGCGTCGTCTTCGGCGACATCGGCACCAGCCCGCTGTACACGCTGAAGGAAGCGTTCTCGCCGCACTTCGCCCAGCAACTGGGCATGGTGGTGGACGAAGCGACCGTGCTGGGCATGCTGTCGCTGGTGTTCTGGGCGCTGATGATCGTGGTCACCCTGAAGTACGTGACCATCATCATGCGTGCCGACAACCAGGGCGAAGGCGGCATCATGGCGCTGATGGCGCTGGCCCAGCGCACGCTGGCGAAGGGCTCGCGATCGGCCTACGTGGTGGGCATCCTGGGCATCTTCGGCGCGTCGCTGTTCTTCGGCGACAGCGTGATCACGCCGGCGATCACCGTGCTCGGCGCGGTCGAAGGCCTGGAAGTCGCCGCGCCCGGGCTGCATCGCTTCATCGTGCCGCTGGCCGTGGTCATTCTGGTGCTGGTGTTCTTCGCCCAGCGCTTTGGTACGGAGAAGGTCGGCCGCGTGTTCGGCCCGGTGATGCTGGTGTGGTTCTTCTCGCTGGCGGCGATCGGCATCTACAACATCGTCAAGGCGCCGGCCGTGATCCAGGCGCTCAATCCGTGGTGGGGCATGCAGTTCTTCATGTCGCACGGCCTCCTGTCGGTGATGATCCTGGGCGTGGTGGTGCTGGCCGTCACCGGCGGCGAGGCGCTGTACGCGGACATGGGCCATTTCGGCGCCCGGCCGATCCGCCACGGCTGGTACTTCATGGTGCTGCCGTGCCTGACGCTGAATTATCTGGGGCAGGGCGCCTTCGTGCTCGCGCATCCGGAGGCGGTGAAGAACCCGTTCTTCGAAGCCGTTCCACCGTGGGCGCTGTATCCGATGATCGTGCTGGCGACCATGGCGGCGGTGATCGCCTCGCAGGCGGTGATCACCGGCGCGTTCTCCGTGGCGCGGCAGGCGATGCAGCTGGGCTTCCTGCCGCGCATGCAGATCAAGCACACCTCGCACGAAACCATCGGTCAGATCTACGTGCCGGGCATCAACTGGCTGCTGATGGTAACGGTGCTGGTCGTGGTGCTGATGTTCCGCAGTTCCACCGCGCTGGCCACGGCCTACGGCATCTCGGTGTCGGCGACGATGCTGATCGACACGCTGCTGCTGGCGCTGGTCGCGCGCGCGCTGTGGCCGCGCTGGCGCACGTGGGTGCTGCCGCTGTGCTTGGTGTTCTTCATCGTCGATGTGGGCTTCGTGGTCGCCAACGGCGCGAAGTTCTTGGACGGCGCATGGTTCCCGCTGCTGCTGGGCGTGGTCGTGTTCACGCTGCTGCGTACCTGGCGTCGTGGCCGCGAGTTGCTGCACGACGAGGTGCGCAAGGAAGGCATCGGCCTGGACAGCTTCATCCCCGGCCTGATGCTCGCACCGCCGGTGCGCGTGCCGGGCACGGCGATCTTCATGACCGCCGACAAGGGCGTGGTGCCACACGCGCTGCTGCACAACCTCAAGCACAATAAGGTGCTGCACGAGCGCAACGTCTTCCTCACGGTGGAGACGCTGAACATCCCGTACGCGCCGAGGGAAAAGCGCCTGAAGATCGAGTCGATCGCCGGAGAGGACTTCTACCGCGTGCTGATCCGCTTCGGCTTCATGGAAGTCCCCGATGTCCCGCTCGCGCTGATGCGTTCCTGCGACGCCGGCGGCACCTATTTCGACCCGATGGACACCACGTACTTCGCCAGCCGCGAGACCGTGGTGGCCAGCCGTCACCGCGGCATGCCGATCTGGCGCGACCGGCTGTTCGCGTTCATGCACCGCAATGCGGCGCCGGCGACCGGGTTCTTCCGCATTCCGGGCAACCGGCTGGTGGAACTGGGCGCGCAGGTTGAGATCTGATGGGCGCCGGAGCGTGCCCCACGTCGCTGTGACCCACGCGCCGCGCGTGCGAACATAGGCGGATGAACGATCACCGCATCATCGCCGCCGGCGCCACGCGCGAGGACGAGGCCATCGAGGCCTCGATCCGCCCCAAGCGGCTGGACGAGTACCTCGGCCAGCAGCCGGTGCGCGAGCAGATGAAGATCTACATCGAGGCGGCCAAGGCGCGCGGCGAGGCGCTGGACCACGTGCTGATCTTCGGGCCGCCCGGCCTGGGCAAGACCACGCTGAGCCACGTCATCGCCAACGAACTGGGCGTGAACCTGCGCCAGACCTCCGGCCCTGTGATCGAAAAAGCCGGCGACCTGGCCGCGCTGCTGACCAACCTGCAGCCGCACGACGTGCTGTTCGTGGACGAGATCCACCGCATGTCGCCGGCGATCGAGGAAGTGCTCTATCCGGCGATGGAGGACTACCAGATCGACATCATGATCGGCGAGGGCCCGGCCGCGCGCTCGATCAAGCTCGATCTGCCTCCTTTCACCCTGATCGGTGCGACCACGCGCGCGGGCCTGCTGACGGCGCCGCTGCGCGACCGTTTCGGCATCGTGCAGCGCCTGGAGTTCTACAACGCCGAGGAGCTCACCCGGATCGTGCGGCGCTCGGCGAAGATCCTGGGCATCGCCTGCGAACCGGAGGGCGCGGCGGAGATCGCCAGGCGTTCGCGCGGCACGCCGCGCATCGCCAACCGTCTGCTGCGCCGCGTGCGTGACTTCGCACAGGTGCGCGCCGGCGGCGACATCACGCGCGAAGTGGCCGACGCGGCCATGGCGATGTTGAAAGTCGACCCGGAAGGCTTCGACGAACTCGATCGCCGCCTGCTTCACACCATCGTCGATTCCTTCGACGGCGGCCCGGTCGGCGTGGAATCGCTGGCCGCGGCGCTGAGCGAGGAGCGCGGCACGATCGAGGACGTGGTCGAGCCGTATCTGATCCAGCAGGGCTACCTGATCCGCACCGCACGCGGCCGCATGGCCACGCCGAAGGCGTATCGCCACATCGGCCTGAAGCCCAAGCCCGGCACGGGCGGTCTTTTCGAGGAACAGCCATGACGGGCGAGACGGTTTCGGCGACGTTCAGTTGGCCGACACGCGTCTATTGGGAAGATACGGACGCCGGTGGGGTGGTTTACCACGGGCGGTACGTGGCCTTCCTGGAGCGCGCACGGACCGAATGGATGCGCGCGGAGGGTCATGGCCAGGAGGCCCTGCGAAGCGAACACGATCTGGTGTTCGCGGTGCGCGCGATGCAGATCGACTTCCTCAAGCCGGCGCGACTGGACGATGCGCTGGCGGTGGAGGTCGAGCTGGTGGAATGCCGCCGCGCCAGCGCGGTGTTTGCACAGACGATTCGCCGCGGCGGCGATGTGCTGCTGACTGCGCAGGTGCGCGTGGCCGCGCTCGACGCCGCCGGGTTCCGCCCGCGCGGAATCCCGTCGCCGCTGCTGGAAGAGCTCAAGGCGCTCGAACGGCCGCGCTGACCGTACCACCCGACAAACAAGACACACGTTGCAGACAGTCCCGCTAGACGGGCACGGAGAACCAAGCATGACGCCACTGTTGACCGCGCTGCAGGCCACCTCGGTCGAAGCCCTGCCGGAAGACGCCGCAAACGCCGCAGGCGCTGCCGCGCAGGCCGTGACCGCCGGCGCCGCCGACGCCAACAGCCTCAATCTGCTGCAGCTGGTGCTGCATGCGAGCATCCCGGTCCAGCTGGTGATGCTGCTGCTGTTGTTCGGTTCGATCGCCTCGTGGGTCATCATCTTCCGCAAGAAGCGCGTGCTCGACCGTGCCGCGCGCGAGGCCGATCAGTTCGAAGAACGCTTCTGGTCGGGCGCCGAGCTGTCCAAGCTCTACGCCGGCGCGACCGAGCGCAACCGCGAGGTCAGCGGACTGGAAGCCATCTTCGAAGCCGGCTTCCGCGAATTCAGCCGCCTGCGCCAGCGCCGCGGCGCCGACAGCCGCATGCAACTGGAAGGCGCGCAGCGCGCCATGCGCGCCACGGGTTCGCGCGAGATCGATGGCCTGGAGCACAACCTGGAGTTCCTCGCCAACGTCGGCTCGATCAGCCCATACGTGGGCCTGTTCGGCACGGTGTGGGGCATCATGATTTCGTTCCAGGGTCTGGCGAACATGAAGGAGGCGACCATCGCCACAGTCGCGCCGGGCATCTCCGAAGCGCTGGTCGCGACTGCGATGGGCTTGTTCGCGGCCATCCCGGCGGTGTGGGCCTACAACCGCTTCGCCACCAAGGTCGAGCGCATGTCGGTCCGTTACGACGCCTTCTCCGAAGAGTTCTCCTCGATCCTGCAGCGCCAGGTCGACGAAACCTAGCGCGAGTCCGTCGCAAGAGCCCGCACGCCAATGTGCGGACTCTTACTCCGCACTGGCATCAGAAGCACCGGAACAGTAGAGGAAGGCCATGGCCGGGATCACCGCGCGCCGCCATCGCAAGCGCAAGCTCAAAGCCGAGATCAACGTCGTTCCGTACATCGACGTGATGCTCGTGCTGCTCATCATCTTCATGGTCACCGCGCCCCTGCTGAACCTGGGCGTGGACATCGACCTGCCGCAGTCCAACGCCAAGTCGATCCAGGAGAAGAAGGACCCGGTCATCGTCAGCGTCGATGCGCAAGGCCATTACTTCCTGACGGTGAAGTCCGGCAGCAACGAAGCCGTCGATGCGAAGGCGCTGGAAGCCAAGGTGCGCGCGATCGTCTCGCAGAATCCGGACGTGGCGGTGTTCGTGGCCGGTGACGCCAAGGCCAATTACCAGCGGGTGATGGACGCGCTGGTGCTCCTGCAGAGCGCCAACGTGAAGAAGGTCGGCCTGATGAGCCAACCCGACCAGGCCACCCAGGGCGGTCGCTGATGCGCGAGTCGCGCGCCGACACCACGCAGGCGATCGTCTGGGCGCTGCTGCTGCATGTGTTCCTGTTCGGACTGATGTTCATCGGTCTGTTCTGGACGCGTGCCACGGCGCCGGTGTCCGTGGCCGGCTCGCCGGTCTCGGCCGAGTTGATCGACGCCAACGCTCTGTCGCCGGCGATGCAGCGCACGCTGCGCAACCGGCCCAAGCCGATCGAAGACGTGCCGCCGCCGCCAGAACCCGAGGACACCGCGCCGCTTCCGCAGCCCTTGCCGGAGCCGGTGCCGCAGGATGCGGTCGCGCCGCCGCAGCAGCAGGCGCAGGACTTCATCCCGGTGCCCGACACCGAGAACCAGGAGGCGGTGGTCGAAACGCTGACCCCGACGCCGGCCGAGGAAAAGAAGGCGCAGGAACTCAAGCGCAAGCAGGAGCAGGTCGACCTGACCGAGCAGAAGCGCCAGCAGCAAGTCGAACAGCAGCGCCGCCTGGCCGAACAGCAGGACCAGGAGCGCCAGCAGAAGCTCGCCGACATCCGCAAGAAGCGCGAACAGGCCGCCCGCGAGGCCAATCTGGCCGAGCAGCGCCTGCGCCAGATCGCCGACGTCCGCGCCCGCCAGTCCTCGAGCGAGACCGCGCCCAGCACCGGTTCCAGCGACGCCAGCCCGCCCCCGGGCAACAACGGCGCCGACGCCGGCCTCAAGGCCCGCTACGCCGCGGCGCTCCAAGAGGCGATCCTCGCCAAATGGACGCGGCCGGAGACGGTGCCGGTCGGCGCGCGCTGTCGGCTGGTGATCCGCCAACTCCCGGGCGGGCAGGTGATGAGTGCGGAAGTGTCATCGCCCTGCGCCTACGATGAGCAGGGTCGCCGCTCGATCGAGGCGGCCGTGCTCAAGGCCCAGCCCTTGCCCTTCGCCGGCTTCGAGTCGGTGTTCGAACGCAATCTCACGCTGAACTTCACCGCCGAGGACCGCTGAGCGGTCCAGGCTTGGGTCCCGGTCGGCCCCGCTGGCCGGGAAGGAGTCGCGGGCAGGGTTCAGTTTTGAGCCGGCGTTCACCTGCCGGCGTTAACAATTACAAAGCTGAACGGATTGTCCCTGCGCCGATCCGCCCAACGAATGGATTGATGACTGGAGTGCCGATGAAACGATCCCTCGCCTGGCTGGCCTCGCTGCTTGCCCTCCTGCTGCCCCTGTCCGCCGCCGCCCAGCAAGGGTTGGAGATCGACATCGTCGGCGGCAACGCCGCGGCCTTGCCGATCGTCGTGGTGCCCATGCCCTACCAGGGCAGTGCCGCCGCGCCGCAGACGGACGTCGCCGAGGTGGTCACCGCCGACCTGGCGCGTTCGGGCCAGTTCCGCCCACTGCCGGTCAACGACATCACCGAGAAGCCCACCCGCGGCGGCGAGATCAATTACCCGACGTGGCGTGCGCTCAACCAGGACTACATCGTGGTGGGCCGCGTGCTCGACGCCGGCGCCGGCAGCTACCGCGTGGAGTACGAGCTGTTCGACGTGGCCAAGCAGCAGCGCCTGCTGGGTTTCGCACTGACCGCTCGCGCCAACGCGATGCGCGACGTCGCGCACCAGATCGCGGATGCGGTGTACGAGAAGATCACCGGCGTGCGTGGCGCGTTCTTTACCCGCATCGCCTACGTCACGGCCACCGGTACCGGTCGCGGTGCGCAGTACGCACTGATGGTCGCCGACTCCGACGGCTTCAACCCGCAGACCGTGGTGCGCTCGCCCGAGCCGCTGCTGTCGCCGTCGTGGAGTCCGGACGGCAACCGCCTCGCGTACGTGAGCTTCGAAGGCGGCAGCTCGTCGATCTACATCCAGAACATCGCCACCGGTGCGCGTGAGCTGGTCGCCAAGTACCGGGGCATCAACGGTGCGCCGTCGTTCTCGCCGGACGGTCGCCGACTGGCGCTGACCCTCTCGCGCAGCGGCAATCCCGAGATCTATGTGATGGACCTGGGCAGCAAGGCACTGACGCAGCTGACCAACCACTTCTCCATCGACACCGAACCGACCTGGAGTGCCGACGGCGGCACGATCTACTTCACGTCCGACCGCGGTGGCCGTCCGCAGATCTATTCGGTTCCGTCCACCGGCGGCAGCGCCACCCGTGTGACCTTCCAGGGAAGCTACAACGCCAGCGCCAGCGTGTCGGCCGATGGCAAGAAGATCGCCACCGCCCAGGGCGCCGGCAACAACTACCGCATCGCCCTGATGGACAGCACGCTGGGCGCTGCGCGCTGGAGCACACTTTCGCCCGGTTCCCTCGACGAGTCGCCCAGCTTTGCACCTAACGGCGCAATGATCCTTTATGCTGCGCGCGAGGGCCGCCGGGGCGTGCTCTACGCCGTTTCGTCCGATGCCCGGGTGCGCCAGCGCCTGGTGCTTGCGGATGGGGACGTGCGTGAGCCCGCCTGGGGGCCGTTCCGTTTGCCGCGTTGATATGACGATAGCGGTGTATTGATTACAGCTGTTCGCCCCGAACTGTCCCCGATTTGACGAGGAAGAACCATGAATAACACGACTCGCATCCTGCTCGCCGCCGTGCTTTGCACCGCGGCCGTGGCCTGCTCCAAGAAGGTCAAGGAAACCCCTCCGACCGAAACCGCCCCGGCCCCGGCCCCCGTCGAGCAGCCTGCCACGTCGGGCGTCTACGGCCCGAACGATCTGGACACCGACGCTTGCCTGCGCCAGCGCGTGGTGTACTTCGACTTCGACCAGGACACCCTGCGTCCGGAGTTCCAGGCCATCGTCGGCTGCCATGCCAAGTACCTGCGTGACCGTCCGTCCTCGCGTATGACCCTCGAAGGTCACGCCGACGAGCGCGGCAGCCGCGAATACAACCTGGGCCTGGGCGAGCGCCGCGGCAATGCCGTGTCGTCGGCCATCCAGGCCAACGGTGGTTCGGGCAGCCAGATCACCGTGACCAGCTACGGCGAAGAGCGCCCGGTCTGCACCGACTCCAACGAGGACTGCTGGGCCAAGAACCGTCGCGTCGAGATCGTCTACACCGCTAAGTAAGCGTTGACGATGATCCGCAAGACCGTACTCGTCATGGCATTCGCGGCGACCTTCGTGGTCGCCGCGCCTGCTGTCGCCCAGCGCGCCAGCCTGGCCGACCGCGTGACTGTTCTCGAACAGCAGGCGGCTAACAACCAGGGCAACGTGGACCTGCTCAACCAGGTCTCGGCGCTGCGCAACGAGGTCCAGGCCCTGCGTTCGCAGGTCGAGGAGTTGCAGCAGCAGAATCAACAACTGCTGCAGAGTTCCAAGGCCCAGTACCTGGACCTGGACGGTCGCATCAACCGGTTGGAGAGTGGCGCGGTCGTCCCGCCCGCTCCCAACGCGGCCCCGGCGCCGGCGGGCAAGCCCGCCGCGCCGTCGGCCGCCGCCAAGGACCGCCCTCCGGCGGTCTACGGCGACAAGGGCGCGATCGCCAAGAGCGCCGACGAGCGCGTCGCCTACGACGCCGCGTTCAACGCCCTGAAGGCCGGCGACTACGTCGAATCGGCCCGCCTGTTCCAGGCCTTCATCGAGACCCACCCCGAGGGTGCCTACACGCCCAACGCGCTGTACTGGCTGGGCGAGAGCTACTACGTCACCCAGAACTACCAGATGGCGCAGGTGCAGTTCCAGTCGCTGCTGGACCGCTACCCGACCCACGACAAGGCCCCGGGCGCCATGCTCAAGATCGGCTTGTCGCAGTTCAACCAGAAGCAGGTCGAGGCCGCCGAGCGCACGCTCGCCGAGGTCTCCACGAAGTACCCCGGCACCGACGCCGCCCGCACCGCCAGCGACCGCCTCAACGCGATCCAGCTCGGCCGGCTGCGCTGATCCGCTAAAATGGCGGCATGAACGCCGTCCCCCTCGATGCGGCCGCCGCATCGCCCGACCGGCTGCGCATCACCGAAATCTTCCTGTCCCTGCAGGGCGAGGCCCGTGCTATCGGCTGGCCGACCGTCTTCGTGCGCCTGACCGGTTGTCCGCTGCGCTGCCAATACTGCGACACCGCCTACGCCTTCCACGGCGGGGAGTGGCGGCAGATCGACGACATCCTGGCCGAGGTCGCCCAGCACGGCGCCCGCCACGTCTGCGTGACCGGCGGCGAGCCGCTCGCCCAGAAGCGCTGCATCGGATTGCTCGAGCGCCTGTGCGATGCCGGCTATGAGGTCTCGCTGGAAACTTCGGGCGCGATCGACATCGCCGACGTCGACCTGCGCGTTTCGCGCGTGCTCGACATCAAGACGCCGGGCTCGATGGAAGTGCACCGCAACCTGTGGTCCAACCTGCCGCTGCTGACGCCGCACGATCAGGTGAAGTTCGTGATCTGCTCGCGCGAGGATTACGACTGGGCGAAAGGTATTGTGGCGGAGCACCGGCTGACCGAGGTCTGCGACGTGCTGTTCTCGCCCAGCTTCACTCAGATCAAGCCGAGCGACCTGGCCGACTGGATCGTCGCCGACAAACTGCCGGTGCGTTTCCAGCTGCAATTGCACAAGATCCTGTGGAATGACGAGCCCGGCCGCTGAGCCGGCTCGTATTGAAGGAACCCCATGAAGAACGCCGTCGTCCTGGTATCGGGCGGGATGGACTCCGCCGTCGTCGTCGCCATCGCCCGCGCGCAGGGCTTCGCCGTGCATGCGCTGAGCGTGCGGTACGGCCAGCGCCACACGTCCGAACTCGACGCTGCCGACCGCGTCGCGACGTCGCTCGGCGCCGTCGCGCACAAGACGGTGAACGTCGACCTGCGCAGCATCGGCGGCTCCGCGCTCACCGACGAATCGATCCTCGTGCCCACCGATGCCGACGGCCACGCGGTCGGACAGGCGGCGGTGAAGGACGCCATTCCCGTCACGTACGTGCCCGCGCGCAACACCATCATGCTGTCCATCGCGCTGGGCTGGGCCGAAGTGCTCGGCGCCAACGACATCTTTTGCGGCGTCAATGCCGTGGATTATTCGGGCTATCCGGACTGCCGGCCGGAGTTCATCGACGCGTTCGAGAAGCTGGCCAACCTGGCCACGAAGGCCGGCGTGGAGGGCGCGGGCCTGCGCGTGCACGCTCCTCTGCAGTTCATGAGCAAGGCCGACATCGTGCGCGAGGGCGTGCGCCTGGGCGTGGATTTCGCGCAGACCGTTTCCTGCTACCAGGCCGACGACGAAGGCCGCGCCTGCGGCCACTGTGACGCCTGCCGCCTGCGTGCCGAAGGCTTCACTGCGGCCGGCATGCCCGACCCCACGCGTTACGCCTGAATCTTCCCGGCGCGTCGCCTGCACCGTCACGGCGGCCTGCGCTAGAATGCACGCCCCGGCGCAACGTCGGGCCCGCGCGCCGCATCGCGGTCGCGCCGATCTTCAAAACGTGGGCCGTTAGCTCAGTCGGTAGAGCATCGGACTTTTAATCCGCTGGTCGATGGTTCGAATCCATCACGGCCCACCATCCTTCAGCAGACCGCCGCTTCCGCAAGGCACCGTGTTGCGGTGGAGCACGCGTCACATCGGCGCGGCACGGGTCGGTTCGAGTTCGCTATGCGGCTGGCCAGCCTGGGCAACCGGGGCGCTGAGCTAGTGGAAGGCCTGCCGGGAATTGCCGCGCACTTCGAGCGTGGCGATGTTTAGGCAGTGGGTTTCGACACAGGCATGCACTCCGCGCCCACAGACACCCGCGAGACAGCGCGCCGAGGCGCCCGCTGAATTCTTCCGTGCGCCCGAAGATGCAGGTCGAGACCGCGGCGGCGTGTGGCGTGCCAAACGCGAGCCTTCGAGCCTGCGCTGCCGGTGGACCGCACTGCAACTAAGGCTCGATCGAACATTCGGAATCGTCTGATATGCACTCCGGGCGTGCCGTTGGTAATTTCGGCTTCAGATGAATAGCCATTCATCTCGCGGCAAAGTGTCCACGCAAAAGCATGGAATAGCTCCATGCCTGACACCGATGCGGCGCTCACCAAATGTGCAGGATGCAGGCAATGAACAACAAGAAGACTGGATCGGTAGCACCGACCGAGCGCATCAATATCAAGTACGTGCCGGCAACCGGCGACCAGAAGGCTGAAATCGAGCTTCCGCTGAAGCTGATGGTAGTCGGCGACTTCAAAGGTCACGACGAAAGCGAAGCGCTGGAAGAGCGCGTTGCCGTGCAGGTCACCTGCGGCCGAGATCATCACGGTGCGACCGCCATGCAGGGTTTCGGTGACCGCACCCGTCACCGTCCGGCTGGACGTCTGTGTCACGTTCTCGGACCAGGTGCCGTCGCGTTGGCTGGTGTAGTTTCCGGTCAGCGTGGTGGTGAAGTTGCCCGTGATGGTTTCGGTATAGCCGCCAGCGGAGATGGTCTTGCTTTCACCGGCTTCGTACGATTCGCTGACCTCCCCAGTCACCTTGACCGTGCGCGTACCCACGACCGTGTCCGTATCGTTGCCCTTGACGGTGCTACTGCTGTCGTTGAGCACCGTCCGGTTCATGTCTTTCTGCGCGTGGAGACCCTCGCTGACTTCATGCCAGTGGACGATGCCCTCTTCGGTCGCCAGCCGATGAAAGAACTCCGAGTCGCTTTCGCGATACTGGACGCAGTACTCGCGCGGCTCGTGTGCCGCCGAGTACGCAGTGCGCGTGCCAATCACGCGGTGCTCCTTCAGCAGCGTCGCCAGGATCTCGGTGGCGTTGACCCGTTGGAAGATGCGGCTGTTATGGCGCAGGCCCAGGCGCGCGAGCGGCGATTCAACGGTGGCGCGATAGCGGCTACGGCGGAAGCCGGTTTCGTCCTGTTCGAAGGCCGTGACGATGCCAACGATGCTGCGCTCGGGTAGCGATGCCGGTGCTGGACGAACGTGGCCATCCCCAGCAACGTTCAAGTGGGCGGGCCGCCGAAGGTGTCGTGGACGGCGCTGGCGTTCAAGACGCGTTCGCCGCAGGGAACTTCCGCGGGCGAAATTTACCGGCGGGTAGTCTTTCAGGGCTGGCCCATCGCTGTACCGAAGTCGAATTTCGATGCAGCGCAATGCGCTTCTTTGCTGTATCGCGTGCGGCTTCGGCTCGATACGCCTGTCAAAGCAAACGCGGCCGCAAATGCGGCCGCGTTCTACACGGATGCGATTACTTCAGCGCGTCCTTGAATGCCTTGCCCGGCTTGAACGCGGGCACGATCGTCGCCGGAATCGCGATGTCTTCGCCCGTCTTCGGGTTGCGGCCGGTGCGGCCTGCGCGGTTGCGGGCCTCGAACGTGCCGAAGCCGACCAGCGTGACGACCTCGCCCTGCTTCAGGGCCTGCGTCACCGACTCGACCAGCGCATTGACCGCGGCTTCGGCCTGGGTCTTCGTGAGCTGCGAACGTTCTGCGATGGATTCGACGAGCTGTGCCTTGTTCATGCGGGTTCCTGCTTTGAAAGACTGGATAGTCTACAGCCAAGGCGGGCGCGCCTCGTGGCTGCGGCCCCGATCGCGGTGATGGCACCTTTCCTTGGGCGGCAAATGATGCTAGGCCATGGCGAGGCGGGATCGGCCGCCGGGTACCGCAATCGCGGCCGACATTCGGCACCAGCATGCGGAAGCTCCGAGGTCCATCCAGCACCCTTGGGTGGTTGATCCAGCCGATATGCGCACCGCAAAGGACTTAGTAGGCGCGCGAGCGCGTGCTCCGACGAATCAGCACGAGGACGAGGTCCACCGCCAGTGCTACCGCGCAAACGTGTACGAAAGTCGGGAGATGAGCACGCAGCGGCAGCGAGACCAGGAAGAGCAGGAGAAAGAGCACTCCGGATTGCAGTAGGGCATTCATCGGTATTGCCTGAGGGAATGGGGCGTTCCGTCGCCGGTGCGCGCGGGACTTTCGCTGGGTGCATCGCTGTTGTCGATGCGAAAATGTGACGATTGCGGAACAGGCATCGGGCCCACCACGCGGGAGGTTCCGTCGCAGCGCCACTGCAGTCATTGCGTCAGTCTGTGCTCGAGGCCTGGCTGGGCACGGCCGTGCTGCTGTGCGCGAAACGGGGGAGGCCATCGGTGGTGTCGAACCATGGCAAGCGGGACTTCGTCCAGACGTGGTCGTCGATGCGTACGGCGGATGGAGCATCGAGGCTGCCGACGCATACCTGCACGCGGTCGGCGAGGACATCCTCGCGCATGCCCACCGTGCTTCCGCACACGGAGCAGAAGCCTCGTTCGGCGTGTGGAGAGGAGCGGTACCAGCTCGGCGGTGAAGTCAGCCACTGGAAGGCCGCGGCGGGAAAATGCACGAACGCCAGGGCCGGCGCACCGGAGTGGCGCCGGCAGATCCCGCAATGGCAGATCACGCCGCGCAACGGTGCGCTGGTCGCGCGGTAGCGAATGGCGCCGCAGAGGCAGCCACCGTCGAAGATCATCTGCTCCGACATCGTCTGCCTCCCTGTTTCATCACGACGTGCTCGTGCGCGGGTAATGCCGCATCGCCTCGTTGGTCCGTTCCCACGGAAGCTTGTGCTCGATCCAGATTTCCTTGGTCGGCGGAAACTCCTCGGGCGCGTCGAGCGTGGCGGTCGTGATGTCGATGCTGCCCACGTCGTCGTCGTGCCGGTAGCTCAGCTGCGTGCCACAGTTGCCGCAGAACGTGCGCACCACGTGGGTCGATGAGCGATAGCGCACGGGCATGCCGCTGAGGAAAACGATGCTGTTGACATGGAAGGTCGACCACGCGACCGAGGGTGCGCCGCTCGCGCGCCGGCAGCTCCGGCAGTGGCAGATGCTGCGCGACACCGGTGGCGCAGTGGCCCGGTAGCGCACGGCTCCGCAAAGGCAGCCACCTTCTATGTTCAGTCCCATGTTGTCCTCCACGACCCTGAACGTGGCGGGTTTTCGCGGTTATACGGCCCCGGCCGTGTCTGTGGCGCGAGGACGCATGAACGATGGGCCGCCCGGTTGGCCCACTCTGGATAGCGGCAGCTGCGGCGCCAACCTGAGCGCTCAGGCGGCGTCGAACAGCTGCTGCAGCACCGCCTCGCCGTACCGGTCGAGCTTGCTGGCGCCGATGCCGGGCACTCGGGAGAGCTCGTCCAGGTCGTCCGGCGCGGCCTGGGCGATCGCACGCAGGGTGCTGTCGTGGAAGATGACGTAGGCGGGGACGTTCTGCTCGCGCGCGGTGGTCGTGCGCCATTCGCGCAGCGCGTCGAAGCGCAGCTGCGAGTCCGGATCCAGGTCGATCATCGGCGCGGCGGCCGTGCCGCCTCGGCCACGCCGGCCACGCGTCGGCTTCTCGGGCTCGTGGCGGAAACGCAGCTCGACTTCGCCGCGAAGCACCGGCCCGCTCGCCGGGGTGAGGCGAAGGGCGCCGTGGTGTTCGACGTCGGCCTCCAGCAGGCCGCCCGCCACGAGTTGCCGGAACACGCCGCGCCACTGGCGTTCGTCCAGGTCGTTGCCGATGGCCCAGGTGCTCAGGCGCTCGTGGCCCCATTGCTGGACCTTGTCGGTGCTCACGCCGCGCAGCACGTCGATGACATGCCCCGCGCCGAAACGCTGGCCGGTGCGGTACACGCACGACAGAGCCTTGCGCGCGGCCTGCGTGCCGTCCCAACTGCGCGGCGGCTCCAGGCAGTTGTCGCAGTTGCCGCAGGCGCCCGCGTGCGATTCGCCGAACCAGCCGAGCAACGCCTGCCGGCGGCACTGCGTGGATTCGCAGTAGCCCAGCAGCGCATCGAGCTTGCGCAGCTCCAGGCGCTTGCGCTCCTCGCCGGCTTCGCCCTGCTGGATCATCTGGCGCAGGTTGACCACGTCGCCCAGTCCGTAGCTCAGCCAGACCTCGGCGGCCTCGCCGTCGCGGCCGGCGCGGCCGGTTTCCTGGTAATAGCCCTCGATCGACTTGGGCAGGTCGACATGGGCGACGAAACGCACATCGGGCTTGTCGATGCCCATGCCGAAGGCGATGGTCGCGACCATCACGATGCCGTCCTGCTGCAGGAAACGCCGCTGGTTGCCGGCGCGCAGCGATGCCTCCATGCCCGCGTGGTAGGGCAGGGCGTTGATCCCCGCCGCCTGCAACTGCTCGGCCACGGTTTCCACGCGCTTGCGCGAAAAGGCGTAGACGATGCCGCTCTCGCCGCGGTGGCCGTCGAGGAAATCCAGCAGCTGGCGCACGCCGCCGCCGTCCTTGTGGACCACGCGATAACGCAGATTCGGCCGGTCGAAGGAGCTGACGAACTGGCGCGCGTCCTCCAGGTTCAGGCGTTCGGCGATCTCCCGGCGCGTCGGCGCGTCGGCCGTCGCGGTCAGGGCGATACGCGGAATGTCGGGCCAGCGCTCGTGCAGCACGGTGAGCTGGCGGTATTCCGGGCGGAAATCGTGGCCCCATTGCGAGACGCAGTGCGCCTCGTCGATGGCGAACAGGCCGATGCGCGCGCGCTCCAGTAGTGAGAGGAACCGCCCGGTCAGCAGCCGCTCGGGCGCGACATAGAGCAGGTCCAGCTCGCCGGCGAGCAGTTGCCGTTCGACCTCCGCGGCGCCGGCCGCGTCGAGCGTGGAATTGAGGTAAGCCGCGCGCACGCCCAGCTGGCGCAGCGCCTCGACCTGGTCCTGCATCAGCGCGATCAGCGGCGAGACCACCAGGCCGCAGCCCTCGCGCAGCAAGGCGGGCAGCTGGTAGCACAGCGACTTGCCGCCGCCGGTGGGCATGAGGACCAGGGCGTCGCCACCGCCGGTGACGTGCTCGACGATCTGCCGCTGCTCGCCACGGAAGTCGGGGTGGCCGAATACGCGGCGGAGCAGATCGAGAGCGGGGTCGGACATGCGCCTAGTTTAGCCGGCGCGTTGTCGCAGGGATTCGGAAAAGGCCGGGAAATCGGGTGGGAGAGGGCCGCGATCCGGGCGCGAAAGGCCGGCTGCGCCCTCGCCAAGCCCTCTCCCGTGCGCGGGAGAGGGCTCAGGAACGCTTGAAAACGCGGCGCGCCGCCATCACTCCAGCAGCGAGCGCAGCATCCACGCGTACTTCTCGTGGGTCTGCAGGCGCTGCGTCATCAGGTCCACGGTCGGGTCGTCGCCGGCATCGTCGGCGGTCTTGAGGACCTTGCGCGCGGTGCGGGCCACGGCCTCGTTGCCGGCGACGAGCTGGCGCACCATTTCCTTCCAGTCCGGCGCTTCGGTCAGGCCGGGCTCCTCGGGGATGGAGCTGAGGCGGATGAACTCGGCGTACGAGCCCGGCGCGTTGAAGCCCAGGGCGCGGATGCGCTCGGCGGTTTCGTCCAGCGCGTTCCACTGCTCGGTGTACTGGCCCTCGAACATCACATGCAGGCTGTTGAACATCGGCCCGGTGATGTTCCAGTGGAAGTTGTGGGTCTTCAGGTAAAGCGTGAAGCTGTCGGACAGGAACCGCGACAGGCCCTCGGCGATCTTCTTGCGGTCGCCGGCGGTGATGCCGATGTCGATCGCCTGGCTGGAGGCCGTGGGCGTCAGCGGGGTCTTGTCGGACTTGGCGGGCTTGGTGTTCTTGGCTTTGGCCATCGGTGTTCTCCCTTCGATCATGGCATTGCGGCGACAATAGGCGGCGTCGACCGCGACGTGAAATACATTCTTTCTGGCAGTGCAATCGATGAAGTCTATGGACCCGGCGGAGTCTAGTCAGGCCGATGTCAGCAATGCGTTACGCCAGGCCCGGCGCGCCATCGATGGTGCGCTGAGCCGGGACCGTGGCCGCCTGCACGGACTGTGGTCGCGCTGGAGCGGCAAGCCCGCCGACGCTCGCGCGCGTGATGCATTCGCGCAGGCGCTGGCGGCATCGGTGGCGCAGCGCGAAGCGCGCACCGCCTCGCTGCCCGCGGCGCCCGTCGACCCCAACCTGCCCATTGCGGCAAAGGCCGACGAGATCGTCGAGTTGATTCGTGCGCACCCGGTGGTGGTGATCGCCGGCGAGACCGGATCGGGCAAGACCACCCAGCTGCCGAAGCTGTGCCTGGCCGCCGGCCGCGGCGCCGCCGGCATGATCGGCTGCACCCAGCCGCGCCGCATCGCCGCGCGCGCCGTGGCCCGTCGCGTGGCCGAAGAACTGCAGACGCAGATGGGCGGCGCGGTCGGCTACCAGGTTCGCTTCACCGAGAACGTCGGCGAGCAGACCGCGGTGAAGTTCATGACCGACGGCATCCTGCTGGCCGAAATCCAGTCCGACCGCTGGCTCTCGCAGTACGACACCATCCTCATCGACGAGGCGCACGAGCGCAGCCTCAACATCGATTTCCTGCTGGGCTATCTCAAGCAGCTGCTGCAACGTCGCAAGGACCTGAAGATCATCGTGACGTCCGCGACGATCGACACCGAGCGCTTTGCCGCGCACTTCGACGGCGCGCCGGTGGTGAACGTGGAAGGCCGCAGCTATCCGGTGAACGTGCGTTACCGCCCGCTGGAGGGTGAGGAGGCGCGAGCTGGCGGGCACGACAGTGCACGCCGCGCCTCCGAACGACCGGGCATGGATGGCCGGGCCGGGCCTTCCGAAGGCGGTGGCGTCGCGCCAGAGATGGCCACTGCAACGTATGCCGAAGGGAGAGGCGAGCGCACCACCAACGACGGCATCGTCGCCGCCTGCGACGAGATCACCCGCGAGGATCCGCGCGGCGACGTGCTGATCTTCCTGCCGGGCGAGCGCGAGATCCGCGACGCGCACCTGTCGCTGGAGCGGCGCAAATACCGCGAGACCGAAGTGCTTCCGCTGTACGCGCGCCTGTCCGTGCGCGACCAGGACCGCGTGTTCAACCCCGGCCCGAAGCGCCGCATCGTGCTGGCCACCAACGTCGCGGAAACCTCGCTGACGGTGCCGCGCATCCGCTACGTTGTCGATCCGGGCCTGGCGCGCGTGAAGCGCTACAGTCCGCGCGGCAAACTCGATCGCCTGCACATCGAGCCGGTCAGCCAGGCCAGCGCCGACCAGCGCAAGGGCCGTTGCGGACGCATCAGTGAAGGCACCTGTTTCCGGTTGTATTCGGAAGCCGATTTCGAATCGCGCCCGCGCTACACCGATCCGGAAATCCGCCGTGCCGCGCTGGCGGGCGTGATCCTGCGCATGCTCTCGCTGGGCCTGGGGCGCATCGAGGAATTCCCGTTCCTCGAACCGCCCGATCCGCGTGCGATCGCCGACGGCTGGCAGCAGCTGGCCGAGCTGGGCGCCGTCGATGAAGAACGCCGGCTCACCCCGACCGGGAAGTTGATGTCGCGCCTGCCGGTCGACGTGAAGCTGGCGCGCATGCTGGTGGCGGCGAACCAGCACGGCGTGCTGCGCGAGGTGCTGGTCATCGCGTCCTTCCTGGGCATCCAGGACCCGCGCGAGCGTCCCGCCGACCAGCGCGCCGCCGCCGACAACGCGCACGCGCAGTTCGCCGATGCGAAGTCGGAGTTCGTTGGCATCCTCAAGCTGTGGGACGCCTACAACGCGGCGCACGAGGACCTCACGCAGTCGAAGCTGCGCGGCTGGTGCGAGAAGCACTTCCTCGGTTTCCTGCGCATGCGTGAATGGCGCGAGCTGCATCGGCAGTTGAAGCTGATGGCCGAAGAGTTGGACTGGAAGGAATCGCGCGCCGCCGTGAACGAACAAGGCGCGCTCGACCAGTCCGCCTACGCCACGCTCCACAAGGCGCTGCTCGCCGGTCTGCCGACGCAGGTCGGCACGCGCGGCGATCGTGGCCAGTACGACGGCCCGCGCGGGCGCAAGTTCCAGCTCTTCCCCGGTTCGCCGCTGGCGAAGAAGCCACCGCCGTGGGTGCTGTCGGCGACGCTGCTCGACACCGAGCGCGTGTGGTCGCTGACCAATGCCGCGATCGAACCGGACTGGGCCATCGCGGAGCTTTCGCACCTGCTCTCGCGTCGCCAGCACGATCCGCGCTGGTCGCGCTCGCAGGGACGCGTGGTCGGCAGCGAGCAGATCAGCCTGTTCGGCCTGGTGCTGGCGCCCAAGCGTCCGGTGCATTACGGCGCGCTGTTTCCTGAAGAAAGCCGCGCGATCTTCGCGCGCGACGCGCTGGTGATGGGCGAGATCAACACGCGTGCGCAGTTCCTGCCGCGCAACCTCGCCACGCTGGCGAAGGCGCGCGACGAGGAAGCCAAGCAGCGCCGCAGCGGTCTGGTCGTGGACGAGGACTGGATGACGCAGTGGTACCTCGACCGCCTGCCTCCGCACGTGCACAACGCGCAGGCGCTGGATGCGTGGTACGGCAAGCTGCCCGCGAACGAGAAGGCCGCACTGGAATGGTCGCTCGCCGACCTGATGATCGGCGACGAGAGCGACGCCGTGCGTTTCCCGCCGTACCTCGCGCTGGGCAACGCGCGGCTTGCGGTGAAGTACCGATTCGAGCCCGGCGCGGCCGACGACGGCATGACGCTCGCCGTTCCGCTGCATCTGCTCAATGCCCTCGATGCGGTGCGCCTGGGCTGGCTCGCACCGGGCTTCGTGCAGGACAAGGCGGCCGCGCTGATCAAGACGCTGCCGAAGACGATCCGTCGCAACTTCGTGCCGGCGCCGGATTTCGCCCGCGCCTTCCACGAAGCCAATCCGCAGCCCGGCGCCGACAGCATCACCGGCGAACTCGCGCGCTTCCTGCACAAGCTCGGTGGCGTTGCGGTCGCAGCGATCGATTTCGATGAGGCCGCACTGGAGCCGCACCTGCGCATGAACCTGCGGCTGCTCGACCGTGACGGCAAGTCCGTGCTGGCCGAATCGCGCGACCTGGACGATCTGCGCGCCCGCTTCGGCGAACGCGCGGCGGCGGCCTTCGCGGCGAAGGCGGCGGACGGTCTGGCGCAACGCGGTTTGACGACGTTCCCGGATGCGCCGATTCCCGTGTCGGTGGCGGGCGCCGGCGGCGTGCCCGCGTATCCCGCGCTGCACGACGATGGCGACAGCGTGTCGTTGCGCGTGCACGCCGAACGCGACGTCGCGCGGCGCGAACACCCGCGCGGCGTGCGCCGGCTGCTCGCGATCGCCCTGGCGGACAAGCTCAAGCAGGCGCGCAAGCAACTGCCGGTGTCGCCGAAGACGGGGCTGCTTTACGCCTCGATCGAGGCGGCCGCGCCGCGCACGGACGGCCTCAGGGAAGGCGATCGTTTGCGCGCGGACCTCGTCGACGGTGCGTTCGCCTCGCTGGCCTCGGAAGAAGCGCTGGGCGACATCCGCGATGCCGCGACGTTCGCCTCGCACCGCGACGCCATCGCCAAGCAACTGTTCGGCGATGCGATGGAGCGGCTCAAGCAGGCCGAGGCGATCCTGTCCGCCGTTGCCGAAGCACGCGCCAAGCTCGAATCACCGCTGATGGGATGGGCCAGCGGCAACCTCGACGACATGCGCGCGCACCTGGCGACGCTGACGCCGCCGGGATTCCTGCGCAGCGTGCCGGCCGACGCGTTGCGCGAGTACCCGCGCTATCTGAAGGCACTCGCGCTGCGCGGTGAGCGTGCGTTGCGCGATCCGGTGCGCGACCAGGCGCGCATGCTCGAACTCAAGCCGTTCGTCGACGCGTTGGCCACGGCCACAGAAACCGGCCAGGACGACACTCCCGAATGGCAGGCATTGCGCTGGGATCTGGAGGAACTGCGCGTGTCGCTGTTCGCGCAGGAACTGGGCACGCGCGGCGGCGTGTCGCCGAAGAAACTGGCGCAGCGGCTGTCGCAGCTGCGTCGCTGACGCGCGTCAGTCGACGCGCTGCACCTTGATCGGCGGCGTGCCGTCGTCCATGCGCAGGTACCACGCGCCGAGGAAACCCGGCGCGATGGTCACCTTCGGGTCGCTCACCGGGCGTGCGAAGTTCACGCCGCCGTCGAGCACGCGCCAGCGCTGGCCGTTGTCGAGCAGCAGCGTCTGTCCTTTCGTCCAGCCGCGCGCCTGGCCCGGCACGGTGGCGGTGACCGCCTGCGCCGCCGTGCGTGGCGGGCGCTTTCCGGCCTCGTCCTGCGTGCGTTGCGTGTCGGCGGCGCGCAGTGCTTCGGCGCGCTCCTGGCTGAGCAGGCGGTTGAGCAGCGCGAGCTGGTCCGCCGACAGCGTGTCCAGCCCGGTCGCGCGCAGTTCTTCCGCGCTCAGGCGCTGTTCGAGGGGAACGTAGTCGCGCTGCGCGGCCAGGGCCGGCACAGACAGCAGCATCGCGATCGCAAGCAACAGCGTGGAGCAACGCATCGGTTCACCTCGCGGGTCGATGGGGCAGGGACGTCAGGCGGTGCGGATCACTTGACGCGCTGCACCTTGGCCCGGGTGTTGTAACCCTCCACCGACAGGTACCACGCACCGCCCACCAGGCTCGGCGTGATGCGCACCTGCGGCTTGTCCAGCTTGGCGCTGAGCGAGGCGTCGTCGATCTGCTGCCACACCTGGCCATTATCGAGCGTGAAGCTGCGGCCCTTGCCGAAGCCGGTGAAACCGCCGGCGAGTGCCGCGGTCACCGGGTCGCGTGATTCGCGCTCGAGCAGGCCGCGGCGATCATCGGAAGTCTCCTGCTTGGCGACTTCGGCCGCCTTCGCCGTCTCGACCTCGAGCTTGCCATCCAGCCAGGCATTGAGGTTCGCCAGCTCCGCCGCGGACAGCTTGTCCAGGCCCGACGCCTTGAACTGCTCGTAGGACATCTGCTGCTCGATCTTCTGCTGGGCCAGTGCGGTCGTGGCCAGGGGCATCAGCGCCACGGACACGGCGAGCGCGGCCAGGCGGAGGCGGATCGGCGGGGAGATGCGGGTCATGCGCTGTTCCTCCAGGGGGATGCGGGCTAGTGTAGACCGTCCCCGCGTCGCCTACCGTTCCACCGCCATGGCAACACCGTCTTCCCTGCCGCATGACGCATTGGCGCATCCCGCCAGCACGGGCATTCCCGCGACGCTGCGCCGTGCGATGCAGCAGGCCGCGGCGACGGCGCAGAACGGGGCCGGCGAGCCGCCCGATGTCGTGGCGAGCATGCTCGACGCGCTCGCGCTGCTCGGCGCCGACGGCGACACCGTGGCCGCCGCGTTGCTGCATGCGAACCCGGCCTGGGAAGCTTCGTTGCGGACCCTGGTCGAACGCGATTTCCCCGGCGTGGCGCCGCTGCTGGAAGGCCAGCGCGCCGCCGAGCAGGTCTGGGCACTGCACGCGGAGCGTCACGGCCAGGCCGGCAACGAAGGCCTGCGCCGCCTGCTGCTGGCAATCGTGCGCGACCTGCGCGTGGTGCCGATCCTGCTGGCGCGACAGCTCGCGCGGATGCGTCACGCCGAACGCCTGCCCGAGCCCGAGCGCCGCGAACTGGCGATGCTCACCCGTGACATCCATGCACCGCTGGCGAACCGGCTCGGCATCTGGCAGCTCAAGTGGGAGCTGGAGGACCTCGCGTTCCGCTACCTGGAACCGCAGACCTACCAGCAGATCGCCCGCCTGCTCGACGAGAAGCGCGGCGATCGCGAACGCTACATCGAAGAAGTGAAGCGCACGCTGCGCGGGGCGATGGCCGCGCAGGGGCTGAAGGCGGAGATCGCCGGGCGCCCGAAGCACATCTACAGCATCTGGAAGAAGATGCAGCGCAAGAACGTGCCGATCGGCGAACTCTACGACCTGCGCGCGGTGCGCGTGCTGGTCGACAGCCTCGGTGACTGCTATGCCGCGCTGGGCGTGGTGCACGCGACGTGGACGCCGATTCCGAGCGAATTCGACGACTACATCGCCCGGCCCAAGCGCAACGATTACCGCTCGCTGCACACCGCGGTGATCGGCCCGGAAGGCAAGACGCTGGAAGTGCAGATCCGCACGCACGACATGCACCGGCAGGCCGAACTCGGCGTGGCCGCGCACTGGAAGTACAAGGAAGTGGGCAGCCACAGCGCCGACGCGGCGTTCGATCGCAAGATCGCCTGGATGCGGCGGCTGCTGGAGGCCGGCGGCGAGGCCGGGCGCGAGGAGGCGTCGCTGGCGGGCGAGTTCGACACCGAACTGGTCGAGGACCGCATCTACGTGCTCACGCCCAAGGGTGAGGTGATCGACCTGCCCACCGGTGCGACGCCGCTGGATTTTGCCTACCACGTGCACACCGAGGTCGGTCACCGCTGCCGCGGCGCGAAGGTGGACGGGCGCATCGTGCCGCTGGACCACAAGCTGCGCAGCGGCGATCGCGTGGAGATCATGACCGCCAAGACCGGCGAGCCACGCCGCGACTGGCTGGTCGCGGCCAACGGCTTCCTCGCCAGCGGCCGTTCGCGCGACAAGGTGCGCGCGTGGTTCCACAAGCTCGATCGCGCGCGCAACGAATCCGCCGGCAAGGATCTGCTCGACAAGGAACTGCGCCGCCTCGGCTTGCTGGGCGCGGACCTCGCCCCTGCGCGGGAGAAGTTCAACCTGGCCAGCGACGGCGAGGTGTACGTGCAGGTCGCGCTGGGCGACATCGGTCCGCACCAGGTGGGCCGCGCGCTGCTGGAACACGAACGCGCCCGCGAAGCCGCGCAGGCGGCACCGGCCACGACGACCGTCACCACACCGCCGCCGCCGCGCCGCGTGCCGCGCAAGTCCAATGACTTCACCGTGGAAGGCGTGGGTAATCTGCTGGTGCAGCTGGCGCGCTGCTGCCAGCCGCTTCCGGGCGAACCAATCGTGGGCTACCTCACGCGCGGGCGCGGCGTGAGCGTGCACCGCCCCGGCTGCGCGTCGTTCGAACGCCTGGCCGCGGCGCAGCCGCAGCGCGTGCTGCCGGTGGAATGGGGGCGCGCGGGCAGCGGTTACGAAGTGGACGTGGAAGTGCTGGCGCTGGATCGCAAGTGGCTGCTCAAGGAAGTCACCAACCTGATCGCGCAGGGCAACGCGCATGTGGTCAGCATCCGCAGCGACACCGAGCGCAACGGCGCACGCGTGCGTCTGGGCCTGCGCCTGCGGGTGGGCGATTTCGGCCAGTTGTCGACGCTGTTGGGGAAGCTGTCTGCGCTTCCGGGCGTGGAGCACGCACAACGCCGCTGAACGCGCGAGGAAAGCGCGACGAACGGGCGACCATCCGGGCGTTATCCTTGCCCGGTGAGTTCCACGACACCCCGAGACCCCAACCCTGACCGCATTCCCGGCGCGCCGTCCGACGGCGCGGTGCCGCCGGGTGGGCGCGTGGAGCCGACGCTGGGCGCGTGGGATCCGGACGATTTCCAGCCCGCATCCCGCCGGCCCGCCGTGCCGGTGGTGCGCAACCGGCCGTGGGCATGGCTGGTGGCGATGCTGGCGCTGGGCGCGGTGGGCGCGGGCCTGTTCGTGCTGCGACAGCCGCTGTCGGATCTGCTCTGGCCGGAGACGCGGGCGCAGCAGTTGCAGGTCGATGCCGCTCGCGCGCTGGCGCAGGGTCGGCTGACCTCGCCCGACGGTCGCGGTGCGCGCGAGCTGTATGCGGCCGCGCTGGCGCTGGACCCGGATCGCAACGAGGCGCGGCAGGGGCTGGCGAAGGTGGGCGCGGCCGCGCTCGTGCGTGCCGAAGCGGCCATCCGCGCGCGCCAGTACCCGCAGGCGCATACGCTCATCGCCCTGGCACGCGAGATGGCCGTTCCGCGCGCGAAGGTGGAAGCGCTGGAACAGCAACTGCGTGCCCGCGAATCCGCCGAAGCCGGCATCGACACGCTGCTCGCGCAGGCCGCCGCCGCGCGTCTGGCGGGGCAACTGGACGGGGCGGAGCACACCGCGCTGCCGCTGTACCAGCGCGTGCTCGCGTTGCAGCCCAACCGCACCGAGGCACTGGAGGGCCGCGAGGACACGCTGGCCGACCTGCTGCAACTGGCGCGCACTTCGCTGGCGCGCGGCGAACTGGCCGAGGCGTCCGCGCGCATCCGTCGCGTGCAATCCGCCGACGCGGGGCATGTGGATCTACCCGATGCGCTGGCGCAACTTTCCCGAGCCGGCGAGCAGCGCCGCACCCAGGCCGATGCTGACCTGCGTCGTGGCCGACTCGACGACGCCCTGAACGGCTACCTCGCCGCACTCGCCGCGATGCCCGAGGACGGCGCCGCCGAGCGTGGCCTGCTGCACGTCGCCAATGCCTATGCCGAGCGCAGCGAACGCTACGCCGCCGATTTCCGTTTCGACGAAGCCGAGGCCGCGCTGCGCGACGCGCGCGCGATTTCGCTCCAGGCGCCCGGCATCGCCCAGGCCGAGCAGCGCCTCACCCAGGCCCGGCAGACGCAGCAGCGCTACGGACAGCGCGAGCCTTCGGCGCAGCGCAAGCGTCGCGTCGACCAGTTGCTGGCCGATGCCACGCAGGCCGAAGGACGCGGCGATCTGCTCACACCGCCCGGCGAGAGCGCCTTCGACAAGCTGCGTGCCGCCCAGGCGCTGGCGCCGCAGGATCCGCGCGTGCGTGGCGCGATGGCGCGACTGCTGCCGGCGGCGCGCCGATGTTTCGAAGAGGAATTGCGCGGCAACCGCCTGCGCCGCGCCCGTGAGTGCCTGGACGCCCGCGCCGCACTGGAAGGAGAGAGCGCCGCACTGCGCGAAGCGCGCAGGCGACTGGCGCAGCGTTGGATCGCCGTCGGCGACGAGCGCCTGGGCGCAGGCGAACTGACCGCCGCGCAGGCCGCGCTGAGCGCGGCGCGCGAACTCGATCCGCAGGCCATCGGCCTGGGCGAGTTCGCCGATCGCCTGCGTGCGGCGTCGGCCGCGAACTGAGTCGGCGATCTTGTTGCGCTAGAACGCAGCGCCCTGGCGACGCACCTGTCGCAACAACGCCGCCAGTTCGTTCGCGCAATCGTCCCAGCTCGGCCACGACCTTTGTGCCGCCGGCGGGAGCGGGGCGCTCAGCATTCGCGTCAGCGGCTCGTCCCAAAGGGCGGGATCGGGGGCGAGGTACTGCGCGCTGTCGCCCATCACTTCACGGAACACCGGCAGGTCCCGCGCGACCACCGCCAGTCCGTGCCGCGCGGCCTCGATCAGCGGAAGCCCATAGCCTTCGCCGGCCGAAGCGGCGAGCAGCAGCGTGCTCTTGCGATACAGCGCACCCAGTTCGCGATCGCCCACGTCTTCGTGCCAGTGCAACGATTGGCCCAGGCGCGGGTGCGCCTTCATGCGTGCGATCAGCGCGTCGGTGAGCCAGCCGCGCTGGCCGGCGACCACCAGGTTGAAGTCGAGCCCGCGCGCCCAGAGGCGATCTGCGACGTCCAGTGCGTCCTCGTGGCGTTTGCGCGGCTCCAGCGTGCCCACCATCAGCACGGTGGGTCGCTTCGCCAGCGCATCGCGAAGCGTGGGGCGCAGGTCGCCGTCGCTGCCTTCGAGCACGTGCGAATCCACGCCCATCGCAAACGTCCCCACGTCCGGCGCCCGGCCGAACTGGAACGCCGGCTGCGCTTCCTGCAACCACGCGCGGTAGTCCTGCGCGGTCGCGCGCGAGATGCATGCCACGCCATCGGCCACGGACGACATGTGGCCGAGCCACTGTTCGAACGCCACGCGCGAGTACGCATGGAAAAACTCCGGCAGCCGCATCGGCATCAAATCGTTGACGACGAAGGCCGTTCGCACGCCTGCGCGCCGCCAGTCCTGCAGGCGCGGGAGCGCGGCCGAAATCGCTTCGGGCGACCAGTCCAGACCCACGAACATGTCGCCCGGCGCGGGTTCGGCAATGGCGTCCTGCAATGCCAGCGCGGGCAGTCCCAGCAGTTTCGTCGTGTACGCGCGCGCATAACGGAAACTGCCCCGGTCGAAGCGGACCGGTTCGATGCGCACGCCCGGCGGCGGCGACTGCAGCCACGAACGCAGCACGCTCCTGACCACGCGATGCACGCCCGTGCCGATGTCGTTTACGGCGATGGTGCTGACATCGACGAACCAGCGTTCGCCGCGCGTCGCGCGTGAAGCCGCGATGCCATAGGCAATCTGCGCGAGATCGTCGTGGGTGGACGAGCCGGGGAGGGCGATGATGTCCTCGATGAGCCGTGCCTCGCGCGCCCGCTCCGACGTCCCGCACTCGTGCACGACGTCCTCCTGCCAGCGCGAGGATGCTTCGAACACGCGCGGGTGGCCCTCATCACCGAGCAGCGCGCGGGCCTGTTCGGCCAACGCGGGCGTCTGCGCGACGATGGCGACCGCCTCACGCAGGCTCGGCGCCCACGCCGACAGCGCGGGCTGAATTCCGCTGCGATCGGCCGCTGCCAGAGCAGCGTAGCCGCTCGCGACGTAGATACCTGCGCGAGCGTCTTCGGCCGTTGTCTTGCGCAGGCTCTCGCCAAGCAGGACGACGCAGGGCCGTGCGGCCGCGGCCTCGGCGACGGCCGCGACGGGCATCGTGTCGGTGCGCAGCACGGTCAGGCCGATGGGATCGTTCGTGGAGGGGGCGCCATGCGGCGATGCGGCCGCTGCGTTCGCGCTCGCGGGCAACCACGACGGCAGCCCGTGCGGGGTCTGGGTCGCGACGCGCTCCGCGGCCGGCCGGGCCTGCAACGGCGGCTCGCCGCCCTTGCGTTCCATGCCCGCCAGCATCCGCGCGGCGACGCGCTTCATGTCGAACTCGCTTGCGCGGCGCGGACCGTAGTCGCGCAGTTCCGCTGCGAAAGCGGCATCGCTGAGCACGCGTGCCATGCGCTGCGCGAGTTCGCCCGGATCATCCGGATTGAACAGCAGGTCCTCGCGTCCGATGACTTCCGGAATGCTCGTCGCCGAGCTGGCCAGGACCGGCGCGCCGCAGGCCATCGCCTCGAGCGGTGGCAGGCCGAATCCTTCCATGAGCGACGGGAATACGAACAGCGCGCAGCTTGCGTACAACCAGGCGAGTTCCTCGTCGGAAACCGAGCCGGTGATGAGGACGTCATCCTCACCCAATCCCAGTCGCCTGCCTTCGAAACGCAGCGTCTCCAGTGCGGTCGGGTCGACGTGCCCGGCGAGCAGCAACTGATGTCCCTCGCGCAGCGCAACGGGCAGGCGCGCATAGGCGTCGAGCAGCGTGTTGACGTTCTTGCGCTGGTCGAAGCCGCCGGCGTACATCACGAAAGGCCGCTGCATCTGCATGCGCGCCTTGAGCAACGGGCCGGCGGGCGATGTCGCGGCGGCCGGCGTGAAACGCGGGTCGACCGCCGTTCCGATGAAGATCGCCTGGTCTTCTTCCAGGCCCACGAGCGAGATCGCGTCGCGCCGTGTCCACTCCGAGATCGCCACCAGCAGGTCGGAGCGCTTGAGATAGGTCAACCGCTCTTCGTACCAGTCCCGGTTCTTCGCCTCGGGAAGCAGTTCCGGAACATGCAGCGGAATCAGGTCATAGAGGACCGATGCGGTGCGGACCGCGTCGACCGGTCGATCGGGCACCAGCGCATCGTCGCTGAAACCTTCCACGACGCTGGTATGCAGGACCCAGTCAGGACGCAGCGCCTCCAGCTGATGGCGCATCAGGCGCGCACCGGCACAGCGGCGCCATTGGTTGGCTGGGTCGTAGGCGGCCGTTTCGTAGGGCAGGCGCAGCCAGTGGATGCGGTGCGGCGATACCCGCGTGCCGAACTCCGCGATCAGCGCATCGCTGGGCCCATCCAGTGGCGAACTCAGCGCGAAGTGGATTTCGTGGCGGTCATCGACGATGTCGAGCAGTGCGCGCACCAGGTCGCGCGTATAGCGCCCGATGCCACGCCGATGGCTCTGGGTCTGAGCGCCCAGCAGGTCGACCAGGATCTTCATGCGCGGCGACCGGCCTTGCGTTCATTGAGGCGACGGTAGATCGCGGCGGCTTCTTCCGGAAGTCGCGCCGCTTCCATCAACAGCACCGGGGGCTGGTGATGGTCGCGGTGCATCCTGCGGCGCAGGTACATGTCCAGCGCCGGAAAACATGCGACCAGGCGCACCAGGCCGCGCTTGATGGCCGGCTGGCGCGTGATGAGACGATTGAGTTGGGCGATCCGCATCAGTGTGGAAGGATGTTCTTTAGGGTTTGTCGTGCAACGTCTTCGGAGAAATGCGTGGCGACATTCTGCAGGCCGCCGTCCGACAGCCTGTGCCACAGCGCCGGATCGAGGTAGGCACGGACGATTGCGTCGGCGAACTCGCGCTCGTCGCCGGCGATCATCGCGTCGCGCTCGTGCGAAACGTGCATGCCTTCCGCGGCGATGGGCGTGAGTACCACGGGCAGCCCGTGGCTCATCGCGGTGTTCACCTTGCCTTTCACGCCCGCGCCGAATCGCAAGGGCGCCACCGACAGGCGGCATCCGTCGAGCAATGCGCTGAGATCGGCCACGCGTCCGTGCAACTCCACGCGCGGGGCGCTCAGTTGCGCAATGGCGGCCTGGGTGAGGTCGCCCACGACGTGCAGGGTGATCTCCGGCAGCGACCGGTGGACGAGCGGCAATACTTCGCGCGTGAACCACACCATGGCGTCGAGGTTCGGCGGGTGCGAGAAGCCGCCGATGAACAGCAGGTCGCGCCGCTGTTCGAACGGCGTGGCGCTGACATGCACGCGGTGGATGTTGCTGAGCAGTTCGACGCGGTGTCGCGGAGCCAGGTCGGCAAGCATCCGCTTCTCTTCCTCGCTCACCACCAGCGACAGGTCGCAGGCGGCGATCAGTTCGAGTTCCCGACGCAGCGTCGCTTGCGCGTGCCTTTGCAGCGCGGGATCACCGAGCAGGTCTGCCCCGCGGCGTTCGCGCAGGAAATGCAGGTCGACGGTATCGAAGATCAACAGGGCGCGCGGCGCGAACTTGCGCACCAGGCCGCGGTACTGGTCGGCGACCGGCGCGCGCGACAGGATCACCGCGTCTAGCGCCCCGCCATTCGCGCGCAGCCAGCGCACGATGCCGCCTTCGCAGACGCTCGCGCCCAGCGCGGACAGTTGGCGCAGGTCCGTCGGCGTGGCACGTCCTTCGTCGGCGTGGAAATGCACGTGCCAGCCCATTTCGCCGACCAGGCGGATCATCGTGCACAGGCGCACGGAACCGGAATCGCGTTCGGGATCCGGAAACACCGCATCGACGATGAGGATGCGGCGCGCGCCGGGGGCCGGCACCGGGATGCTTACCGCCGGCCCTGTGTCGGGGGCCTCATTCGGCCTGGGCTGTCGCACGCGTTCGAGCGTCCCCGCCCAGCCGCGCATGCGCAGGCTGGAAAGCAGGCGTCGATAGCGTTGAACCCACCGCTTGAATTGCCAGACAACCTCGTCGAACACGTTTTGACCTTCAGGCCAGCGCTTGTGCGCCGCCGGTTTCATTCAGCTCGGAGTAATCCCTGGACACCCTGAGCGCGGGGTGGCGATGGAAGGCTGCGCTAGACTCGCCCGGACGAGGGCACAGCCCTGCCATTCTCCCATGCCGTGGCCCACATCGAGTACGACGAAGACGAAAACGACAACGCCGACGAGCGCGCCCCGCAGTGGCGCCGGAGGCTGGTCATCTGGGTGCTGGCGGCGATCGGCCTGGGGCTGGGTTTCCTGATCCCCTACACGCTGTATCTGAATCACGAAGTCGGCGAGCGCTTCGGCCAGCTGAAGTGGCAGATTCCGACCCGCGTCTACGCACGCCCGCTCGAACTGGCGCCCGGCAAGACCCTGGACGCCGCCACGCTCAAGACCGAACTCGACGCGGCCGCGTATCACGCCGGCGACGGCACCCGGCCCGGTACCTATGCCCGCAACGGCGGACGCTGGCTGGTGTCCAGCCGCGGCTTCAAGGACGTGGACGGCGACGTCCAGGCGCGTCGCATCGAAGTGGTGCTCTCCGGGAGCAAGGTCGCCTCGGTGCGTGATCCGCAGAACAAGCGCGCACTGAAGTCCGCGCGCCTGGACCCGGCACGCATCGCCACGCTCTACGGCCAGAAGAACGAGGAACGCCGCCTGGTGCGCCTGCGCGAAGTGCCGGAGCTGCTGGTCACCGGCCTGCAGGCGGTGGAAGACCGCGACTTCAACAGCCACTACGGCATCGACCTCAGCGGCATGATCCGCGCGGCCTTCAAGACCGCCACCGGCAGCACGCAGGGCGCCAGCACGCTGACCCAGCAGTTGGCGCGCAGCGGCCTGCTGGGCATCGGCCGCGAGCGCACGATCAGCCGCAAGGGCAAGGAAATCCTGTACGCCCTGTTGATCGAGGCCCGTTACGACAAGGGCACGATCCTGGAGGCGTACTTCAACCAGGTGTACCTGGGCCAGCGCGGCGCGCAGGCGATCCACGGCGTCGCCGCCGGCGCGGAGTTCTGGTTCGGCCGCGACCTGGCCGATCTGAGCACCGAACAGATCGCGCTGCTGATCGGCATCGTCCGCGGCCCGTCGTACTACGACCCGCGTCGCAATCCCGAGCGCGCACTGGAACGCCGCAACTTCGTCCTGGGCGAAATGCACGAAACGCAGCTCATCGACGACGCCGAATACCAGCGCGCCCTGAAGGCTCCGCTGGGCGTGACCCAGGATCCCGGCAGCACGGCCGCGAACCGTTTCCCGGCCTATATCGACCTGATCCGCCGCCAGCTGGCGCGCGACTATCCGGCCGATGCGCTGGCCGGCGCGGGCCTGAGCGTGATGAGCGGCATGTCGCCTTCAGCGCAGGCCATGGCCGAAGGCGCTGTCGCGCGTACGCTCAAGAGCCTGGACAACAAGCGCCGTCCGCCGCTGCAGACCGGGCTGGTGGTGACCGACGTGCACAACGGCAACGTCGTCGCCGTGGTCGGCAGCCGCAGCGTCGCCGAGCACGGCTTCAACCGCGCGGTCGAAGCGCAGCGTCCGGTCGGCTCGCTGCTCAAGCCGTTCGTGTACCTGCTGGCGCTGGCGCAGCCGGGCAAGTATTCGCTGGCCAGCTGGGTGGACGACTCGCCCGTCACCGTCGCGCTGGGCAAGAACAAGAACTGGAACCCCGGCAATTCCGACGGCCGCAGCCACGGCACGGTGCGCCTGATCGATGCGCTGGCGATGTCCTACAACCAGGCCACGGTGCGCGTGGGCATGCAGGTGGACCCGGAGCGCATCTCCAGCCTGATCCGCACGCTGGCCGGCATCGAATCCACGCCGAACCCCTCGCTGATCCTCGGCGCGGTGGACCAGAGCCCGTATGCGATGGCGCAGCTGTACCAGTTCCTGGCCTCCGGCGGCGAGATCCAGCCGCTGCACGCCGTGCGCGGCGTGCTCGACGCCAACGGGAAAGCGCTCAACCGCTACGACAAGGAACCCGCCCCGGCGCAGGAAGGCGACGCCATCGCCGCGCGCCTGATCACCATCGCGCTGCAGCAGGCGGTGTCCAACGGCACCGGCACGCAGCTCGTGCGCGACGGTCTGGGTCGTCTGTCGCCCGCCGGCAAGACCGGCACGTCGAATGATGGCCGCGACAGCTGGTTCGCCGGCTGGACCGGCGATCACCTCGCCGTGATCTGGGTCGGCAACGACCAGAACAAGGAAACCGGCCTGTACGGCGCCACCGGCGCGATGCGCGTGTGGTCGGCGATCTTCTCGCGCCTGCCCACCGCGCCGCTGGAAGTGGGCAACAAGGGCATCGACTGGCAGTGGACGATCGCCTCCAACACCACCGACGCCGACTGCCCCGGCGCGCGCCGCTTCGCCTTCGTCGCCGGCTTCGCTCCCCCGTACGCCCCGTGCCCCGCGCCGGAGCCCGTGCAGGAGGAAAGCGGCGGCTGGCGCGACTGGTTCGGCATCGGCCGCAAGGAAGAAGAAGCCCCGCGCGAGGACGCCCCGCCGCCAGAGACCCCGTGATGATGTCCCCCCGCATCCCCCGCATCGCAATCGCTGCACTGGCCGGCGCCGTCCTGGCCGCATGCAGCACCACGCCGCCGCCCCCGCCGGCGCCGACCATCGACCCCGTCGCCGCGGTGACCGCGATCCGCGCATCCGGCGGCGCGGCCAGCACCGAGCTGGACGTGCAGCCCATCCGCGATCCGCAGGTCGACGACCTGCGCGAGGACGCCGAGCGCTTCGAGAAAGCCGGCCAATACGCGCAGGCCGCGCAGGCGCTCGACCACGCGCTGCAGCTCAACCCGGACGATCCGGCGCTGCTGCAGGAGCGCGCCGAGGCAGCGCTGCTGGAAAAGGACCTCGCCGGCGCAGAACGCTTCGCGCGGCAGGGCATCGAGCGCGGCTCGAAGGTCGGCCCGCTGTGCCGCCGCCACTGGGAAACCATCGCCCAGGTGCGGCAGGCGCGCGCGGTTCCGGTCGAAGTTCCGGGTGACTCGGTCGCCGATGCGCGCCGCGAACGCGACGCCTGCACCGTCGCCGCGCCCGTGCGTTACTGACGATCGACGGGCCGGACGGAAGGCCGGGGCTAGAATAGGCCCCGTATGCGCAGCGACGGCCTGGCCGTCCCGCGAGTTCTCCTGATCGGCGCGTGTCGTGACAGGTGGCGTCCGCATGCGATCCATGCGCGAGATGCGCGACCCCGGGACCACGTCGAGACCTCATGCACGCGCAGGCGCCATCGCCCATCGAATCGACCCGCGACGCCGCGCCGGACGACGCGCGCCCGGTCAGCCGTCTGGCCCAGGCCAGCCGCGAAGCGCTGGCCGAAGGCGGCGAACTCGCGCGCAACATTCCGTCCTTCGCCTCGCGGCCGGCGCAGCAGGACCTTGCCGCGGCCGTGGCCGAGGCCGTCGACCATCGCGGCACGTTGCTGGCCGAAGCCGGCACCGGCACCGGCAAGACGTTCGCCTACCTCGTGCCGGCATTGCTGTCGGGCAAGAAGACCATCGTCTCCACCGGCACGCGCGCGCTGCAGGACCAGCTCTATCACCGCGACCTGCCGCGCGTGCGCGATGCGCTCGGCGTCGGCCTGAAGACCGCGCTGCTGAAGGGTCGCGCCAACTACCTGTGCCACTACCGCATGCGCCAGGCGCAGGGCGAGCCCAAGTTCACTTCGCGCGAGATGGCCGCGCAGTTCCAGCGCATCGTCGCCTGGTCGGGCCGCACGCGCATGGGCGATCTGGCCGAACTCGACGCGCTGCCCGACGACTCGCCGCTGCTGCCGATGGTCACCAGCACGGCGGAGAACTGCCTGGGCAGCGAGTGCCCCTTCTTCAACGACTGCTTCGTCGTGCAGGCGCGCCAGCGCGCGCAGGCGGCGGATCTGGTGGTCGTGAACCACCATCTGCTGCTGGCCGATCTCGCGCTCAAGCAGGAAGGCTTCGGCGAAATCCTGCCCGGTGCGCAGGCCTTCGTCGTCGATGAGGCCCACCAGCTGCCGGAACTGGCTGCGCAGTTCTTCGGCGAAGCGCTGAGCGCGCGTCCGCTGGTCGAACTGGCCCGTGACGCGCTGACCGAATGCCGCCAGGTGCCGTCCGCGCTCGCCGCCGTGCAGGATCCCGCGCGAGGACTCGAACAGAGCGTGCGCGCGCTGCGTGCCGCGATGGACGAACTGCCCGTGCGTGGCACGCGTCGCCGCGCGGCCGAAGAGCCCGCGGTCGAGCAGGCCTTCGATGGGCTGGAGGATGCGCTGCGCGCGTTCCATGCGGCGGTGCTGCCGTTCGCGTCGGCCTCGCCGGGCTTCGATGCCTGCGCCGCGCGCGCGGTGGAGTTCGAAGGCCGGTTGAAGCGCTGGCGCGACGATTCCACGCACTCGCAGGACGAGGACGAATTCGCCGAGGATTTCGCCGAGGTCGATTCGCAGGAGGCAAGCGCCGATGACGTCGGCGCCGGCGCGAAGAAGAAGCCCAAGGACGACGGCAGCGTGCTCTGGTACGAGCTGACCGCGCGCGGCTTCCGCCTCAGCCGCACGCCGCTGGACGTCGCCGGCCCGCTGGCGCAGCACCGCGCGCGTTCGCAGGCGGCGTGGATCTTCACCTCGGCCACGCTCGCCGTCGGCGGTCGCTTCGAGCATTTCGCGATCAAGCTCGGCCTGTACCTCAAGGGTGAAGACCCGCCGCACACCCTGCTGGTGCCCAGTCCGTTCGACTGGGAAACGCAGGCGCTGTGCTACATGCCGCGCGGGCTGCCCGATCCGACCGTGCGCAACTACAACGAGAGCATGGTGGAGAAGATCCGGCCCGTGCTCGAAGCTTCGGGCGGCCGTGCCTTCGTGCTGTTCGCCTCGCACCGGGCCCTGCGCGAAGCGGCGGAACTGCTCAAGGACGGTCCGTGGCCGCTGTTCGTGCAGGGCGAGGCGCCGCGTCCGGTGCTGCTGGACCGCTTCCGCGCGTCCGGCAATGGCGTGCTGCTGGGCGCGGCGAGTTTCCGCGAAGGCGTGGACGTCGCCGGCGATGCGCTGAGCGTGGTGGTGATCGACAAACTGCCTTTCGCCGCGCCGGACGACCCGGTGTTCGAAGCGCGCCTGGACGCGATCCGCCGCAACGGCGGCAATCCGTTCCGCGACGAGCAACTGCCGCAGGCGGTGATCGCGCTGAAGCAGGGCGCAGGCCGCCTGATCCGCAACGAAAGCGACCGCGGCGTGCTGGTGCTCTGCGATCCGCGCCTGACCAGCAAGACCTACGGCAGCGTCTTCCTCAACTCGCTGCCGCCGCTGCCCAAGACGCGGCACGTCGAGGACGTGGGGGCGTTCTTCGCGACGGAGACCGCCGCCACGCCGCTAGAATCCACGCCATGAAGCTGCTCGCCCTGGAAACCTCTACCGAAGCCCTGTCGATCGCCTTGTCGATCGACGGCCAGGTGCGCGAGCGGTTCGAGCTCGCGCCGCGCCGGCACGCTGAACTCTCGCTCCCATGGGCAGACGAACTGCTGGCCGATGCCGGCGTGAAGCGCTCCCAGCTCGACGCGATCGCCGTGGGCCGTGGCCCCGGGGCGTTCACCGGCGTGCGGCTGGCGATCGCGCTGGCGCAGGGCATCGCGCTGGCGCTGGACCGCCCTGTGGTGCCAGTGTCCACGCTCGCCGCGCTTGCGATGCGGGCCGATGCGGACGGCGACGGCGCACCGCGCCGCGTGCTCACCGCGATCGATGCGCGCATGGGCGAGGTGTACTCGGCCGCGTTCCAGCTGCGCGATGGCGATGCGTTTGCGTTGAGCGATGAGCGCGTCGGCGCGCCCGACAGCGTCGTGGTGCCCGGCGACGAGAGCGGATGGTTCGGTGTCGGTACCGGTTTCGGTGCGGCCGAGAATGCGCTTTCGCAGCGTCTTTCCAGTCGTTTTGCATCGATCGATGCAACGCAATTGCCGCATGCGGCGGATATCGCACGCCTCGCCGTAAAGGCCTATGCGCGCGGTGAAGCGGTGCCGGCCGAACGCATCGAGCCTGCGTATCTGCGCAATAACGTCGCGTTGACGTTGCGCGAGCAGCAGGCGCTGCGGGAAGCGAAACGGTAGTTGAGGGCGTCGGGCGACTGGCTCGTGCGAGTCTTCGCCCATTAGCCACCGCTCCGTTACCCGTCATCCCAGCTTTCGCTGGGATGACGTAATCGCGAAGTTGCCGGTGCGAGCTCGATGACACCGGGCCTGCGCCGCGAGCGCGCCGCGCTCAATCGTCGACCAGCTCACCGCCCGGCAGGAAGTTCCACGTCCGCGTGACATGCAGGATGTCCGGGTTTTCCTCGGTGCGTGGCAACGGCGGATAAGGCTCGGCGAGCTTGGCGATGCGAAGCGCCGAGGCATCGAGCAGGGAAATGCCGCTGCTGCGCACGATGTCGGCGCGCTCGACCGATCCGTCGCGGCGGATCGCCACGCTGATCACCACCTGTCCTGCAAGCCGGCGGCGACGCGCTTCATCGGGATAGTTGAGGTTGCCCACGCGCTCGACGCGGTCCACCCATTCGCGCAGGTAGCCGGCCCACACGTATTCCTGCGTGCTGGCCGAGACGAACTTGCGCGATGGACGCTTGGCGTAGCGCTCCGAGCGCATGTGGATCTCGGCCGCCAGCCGCGCCATCTGCATGTCGCGCTCGATCTTTTCTTCGCCGCGCGGCAGCGGACGCTCGCTGGGCGAGGGCGTGCTGCGCGGCGTGGGCGTGGCGGTGTCGCCGCGCGTGCTGGCGACCACGCGCGCCTGCGGCGCCGGCTGTGGTGCGGGCGATTGCGCGCGCAGCGTGCGCGGCGCGATGCCGGTGGCGGCCTGCGGCAGGGGACCGGACTGCGCCTCGCGCGGGCGCGTGCTCTTGTCGTGCTCGCCGCCGCCCTGGTTGTTGGCCTGGGCGAGGAAATCCGCCTGTTTCGGCGTCAGCGCGCTGGTGGTCTGGGTGAGGATCACGTCCAGCGTCGGCATCACCGGCGCCGCCTTCTCCAGCGTCCAGCCCACGCCCAGCAGCACGATGCCGTGCACGATCAGCGACAGGACGAAGGTGGCGCTGACGCGGCCGTTGCCCGCGTCGTCGTGGCGCGCGACGACTGCGCTCATGCGGTGCGTGCCGCCGGTTGCGTGGCCACGCGCGACTCGATCGCATCGAACAGCACCGACGCGATGTTGATGCCGAACTGCGCATCGAGTTCGCGGATGCAGGTCGGACTGGTGACGTTGACTTCGGTGAGGTAGTCGCCGATCACGTCCAGGCCGACGAACACCATGCCGCGACGCTTCATTTCCGGGCCCACCTGCGCTGCGATCCAGCGATCGCGATCGCTCAGCGGACGGCCTTCGCCGCGACCACCGGCGGCGAGATTGCCGCGGAATTCGTCGCCCTGCGGAATGCGCGCCAGGCAGTAGTCGATCGGCTCGCCGTCGACCAGCAGGATGCGCTTGTCGCCTTCGCTGATCTGCGGCAGATAACGCTGCGCCATCGCCAGGCTGTGGCCGCCCTGCGTCAGCGTTTCCAGTATCACGTTGAGGTTCGCTTCGCCTGCGCGCGCGCGGAAGATCGAGCGACCGCCCATGCCGTCCAGCGGCTTGAGCACCGCCTCGCCGTGCTCGCCGACGAAGGCCTTCAGCGCGGCCGCGTCGCGACTCACCAGCGTCGGCGGGCAGCACTGCGGGAACAGCAGCGCGGCGAGCTTCTCGTTGTAGTCGCGCAGCCCCTGTGGATCGTTGACGACAAGCGCGCCGGCCTGTTGCGCCAGGCCCAGCACCTGCGTGTCGTGGATGTACTCGCTGTCGACCGGCGGGTCCTTGCGCATCAGCACGACCTGGCCCGGGCCGAAGTGCAGCGTGGCGAACTCGCCCAGCTCGAACCACCCGCTCTTGTCGTCGCGCACGCGCAGCGGGGCGACGATTGCCTCGGCCCGGCCGTCGCGCACGGACAGCCCGCCGGGGCGCACGTAATGCAGCCGATGGCCGCGGCGCTGCGCCTCCAGGAGCATGGCGAAGGTCGAGTCCTTGGCGATCTTGATCGACCCGATGGGGTCCATCACGACGACGATGTCGAGCGGCATGGCGGTGGCTGGGGGAAGGGTGGTCGCGATGGTAACAGGCCCTTCCGCGCACGCCGGGCGCCATCGGCGGAAAGCTGCGGTCCGTCCCCTTATCGCCTCCGCTGCCCTGGCGCGGCCGGGCGGAGCGGCCGGCGCGGGCCGGCCCGGAGACTTGGAACCGGCGTCCCGGCTTGGGGCCCCGGCGCTCGGAAATGTCATGCCTTTCCGGTATATGCAATGCGCGTGCCCAGCATCGTCGCGTGACCGCCAGGCGGTCCTTCGAGAACGATCCGGAAGCGGAGCCGGCCAGGCCGTCCCCGCGGCGCATTCAGCTTGCCCCTCGAAACCGCTGCTTGACAGCATTCGCGAGGCTTGGAATAAAGACGGCTGGCGAAGTGCCTGCACACGGCGGCATTCGCATGGGGGAATTCGAAAATGCTAGACGAGGTCCGCAACGGCAGCCTCGGCGGTTTGAAGGTCATGGTGATCGATGATTCCAAGACCATCCGCCGAACCGCCGAGACGTTGCTCAAGCGCGAGGGCTGCGAGGTGGTTACCGCCACCGACGGCTTCGAGGCGCTGGCGAAGATCGCCGATCAACAGCCGCAGATCATCTTCGTGGACATCATGATGCCGCGGCTGGATGGCTATCAAACCTGCGCGCTGATCAAGAACAATCATCTGTTCAAGGGCACGCCGGTCATCATGCTGTCCTCCAAGGACGGCCTGTTCGACAAGGCGCGCGGACGTATCGTCGGCTCCGAGCAGTACCTCACCAAACCATTCACACGCGAAGAACTGCTCGACGCGATCCGCACGCACGTAAACGCCTGACCGGGGGGTAGGGCACCAATGGCACGTATTCTTCTGATCGAGGACTCGCCGACCGACACGGCCGTCCTGACCCAGCTCCTCGAGCGCAATGGCCACCAGGTGCTGGCCTCCGGCAACGCCGAGGATGGCATCGAGACCTGCAAGCGCGAGAAGCCCGACCTGGTGATGATGGACGTCGTGCTGCCCGGCATGAACGGCTTCCAGGCCACGCGCGCGCTGTCCCGCGACGCCGACACCAGCACCATCCCGGTGCTGATCGTCAGCACCAAGGGCATGGACACCGACAAGGCCTGGGGCATGCGCCAGGGCGCGCGCGACTACATCGTCAAGCCGCCGCGCGAGGACGAGCTGATCGCCCGCATCAACGCCCTGCTGGGCGCCTGAGTCCGGAGTCCCGATGTTGCAGTCGCCCTTCGACGTGCTGGTGGACTACGAGCGCCGCAGCTTGGCGCACGTGGTCGGCCTGCCCGAGCAGCTGGACGCTCCGGGCCTGTGGCGCGGCGTGGGTTACCGCATCGGTGCCCGCCGTCTCGCCTCCGGTTTCGGCGAGGTCCTGGAAATCCTGCCGCTGCCGCAGGTCACCCATGTCCCGGGCGCGCAGCCCTGGCTGCTGGGCCTGGCCAACGTGCGCGGCAACCTCCTTCCGATCGTGGACCTCAAGCAGTTTCTGGAAGGCGAGCGCACGGTCGTGCACGAAAGCCAGCGCATCCTCCTCGTCCGCCAGCCCGGCGGCGACGTGGCCGTGCTGATCGACGAGCTCTACGGCCAGCGCAGCTTCCACGAGCAACACCGCATCGAACTTGAGCCCGAAGCCGAAGGCGACGACGCGATCGTCGCGCTGACGCAGGGCCGTTACGCGCACTTCGTCGAACGCGGTTACCGCCTCGACGCGCACACGTGGGGCATCTTCAGCTTGGACAAGCTGGCCCGCACGCCCGAATTCCGTCAGGCGGCATCCGAAATGCCGCATCGCATCAGCAACGTTTCCGAGGTTCAACCATGAGCACTGTGATGGATAGCGCTGCCGGCAAGGGCCGCAATCTTGGCGTCAATACCTGGCTGGTCGTGCTGGGCGTATCGGTGCTCATCTTCGGTCTGAATACCGGCTACGCGACGTGGAAGGCCGCGCGCCTGGGCGGAGCGAGCTCCTCGGCCTCGGACCTGCAGGTGAACTCGCAGAAGCTGGCCGTGCAGGGCCAGGAAGCGGTGAGCGGTGACGCCGCCGCGTTCGCCGCGTTCAAGGAAACCCGCTCGGCGATCGTGCAGGACGTGGAGCAGCTCAACGCCAACTTCGGCGACACCGCCGGCGTCTCCGGCCCGATCCGCACCGTGACCGAAACCTGGGGCCCGCTCGGCAAGAGCGCCGACCAGGTGGTCGCCAGCGAAAAGGCCGTGCTGGCCCTGGCCGGCAACGCCGACAGCTTCGCCAGCCGCGTGCCGCAGCTGCAGGCGCGCCTGGACGAACTGGTCCGCGCGATGTCGGCTTCCGGCTCGCCGTCCTCGCAGGTCTACATCGCCCTGCGCCAGGTGGTGCTGTCGGGCAAGATGGCCGAGCGCATCACGCAGATCCGCGCTGGCGGCAGCGGTGCAGCCCTCGCCGGTGAAGCGCTGGGTCGCGACGCCGCGGTGTTCGGCAACGTGCTGACCGGCCTGCGCAAGGGCGACGCCGCGTTCGGCGTGACCCCGCTGGGCAACTCCAACGCGATCGCCGCGCTCGGCCAGGCCGAGACGCTGTGGCTGGAAATGAAGAAGGACCTGGACGCGATCCTGTCGTCCTCGCAGAACCTGTTCGCCGCGCAGGCCGCGGCCGAGTCGATCACCGGCGGCTCCAACAAGCTGCTGACCGACAGCCAGGGCCTGTTCCGCGCCTTCACCTCGTTCGGTTCGGTGCGCAGCACCAATCCGATCGGCCACATCCTGGTGTCCATCGTCTCGGGCTTGATCGCGCTGTTCGCGATCGTCTTCCTGGTCGTCTCGCTGAACAGCCAGCAGAAGAAGCGCTACCTGACCACGAAGGAACTCAACGACCGTAACCAGGAGGCGATCATGCGCCTGCTGGACGAAATGGGTTCGCTCGCAGAAGGCGACCTGACCGTGAAGGCGACCGTGACCGAGGACATGACCGGCGCGATCGCGGACTCGATCAACTTCGCCGTCGAACAGCTGCGCAGCCTGGTGCAGACCATTACCGACACCTCGGTGCAGGTCGCCGCCAGCGCGCAGGAAACGCAGGCCACCGCCATGCACCTGGCCGAAGCCGCAGAGCACCAGGCGCAGGAGATCAACTCCGCTTCCAGCCGTATCAGTGAAATCGCGGCCTCGATCAACCAGGTGTCGCGCAACTCGGCCGAATCGGCGGACGTGGCGCAGCGCTCGGTGCAGATCGCGACCAAGGGTGCGGGCGTGGTGCGCCAGACGATCGCGGGCATGGACAGCATTCGCGACCAGATCCAGGAAACCTCGAAGCGAATCAAGCGACTGGGCGAGTCGTCGCAGGAAATCGGCTCGATCGTGGAACTGATCAACGACATCTCGGAACAGACGAACATCCTGGCGCTGAACGCGGCAATTCAGGCGGCTTCGGCCGGTGAAGCGGGCCGCGGCTTCGCGGTCGTGGCGGACGAAGTGCAGCGACTCGCAGAACGTGCGTCCAACGCGACCAAGCGAATCGAAACGCTGGTCCAGACGATTCAGTCCGACACCAACGAAGCGGTGTCCTCGATGGAACAGACGACCTCCGAAGTGGTCGCCGGTGCGCGACTGGCCGAGGACGCGGGTACCGCGCTGGGCGAGATCGAAAAGGTGTCGTCGGACCTGTCGAACCTCATTCAGGGCATCTCGAGCGCGGCGCAGCAGCAGTCCAGCGCGGCATCGAACATCACCGCGACGATGAACACCATCCAGTCGATTACCGCGCAGACCTCGCAGGGTGCGAACCAGACGGCGGCCTCGATTGGAAACCTGGCGCAACTGGCCGCCGACCTGCGTCGCTCGGTCGCCGACTTCAAGCTGCCGGCCTGACGGGCGGATCGGAACAAGGTCGGGTCACGATGAACAGCTTCAGCCCCGGATGGCGCCCCAGGTCGCGCCACCTTGCATCCATGCGAGGTGAGCGATGACCGTGATGCGCGAGGCGATCGACACCACCACGCTCGGCTGGATCAAGCCGGAGCTGGATGAAACCCTGCGCCTGGCCCAGCAGGAGATCGAGGCGTACGCCGAGAATCCCGCCGACAGCGGCCGCATGCGCCAGTGCGCCGAGCAACTGCACCAGGTGCACGGCACGCTGCGCATGGTCGAGTTGTATGCCCCGGCGATGGTCGCCGAGGAAATGGAGCGCCTGGCGCTCGCGCTGCAGCAGGGCAAGGTCGCCGATCGCGACGAAGCCTGCGCGGCGCTGATGCGCGGCGTGGTCCTGCTGCCCGACTACCTGGAACGCCTGCAGGGCGGCCATCGCGATATTCCGATCGTGCTGCTGCCGCTGCTCAACGAACTACGCGCCACGCGCGGCGAGGCGGGCCTCAACGAAAGCGTGCTGTTCGCGCCGGACCTCGACCGTCCGCTGCCGGCCAACCTGCCCAGCGCGCTGCCGAGCAACGCGCCGGTGCGCGGTGCTTCGTCGTCGCACCTCACCGCCTTGCGCGATGCGCTGGCAACCTGGCCGGAAGAGGGCAACCCGGCGCAGCCGGAGAAGCTCGCCGCGGCCATCGACGGCCTGCTTGGCGAAGTCATCCTGGAACCCGTGCGCCGCATGCTGTGGGTCGCGTCCTCCGTGGCCGGTGCGCTGCGCGACGGCGCGCTGCCGCCCACGCGCGCGCTGCGCCAGGCCTTCGGCGGCGTCGAGCGCGAAGCGCGCCTGATGCTGGCCGACGACGGTTTCGGCGCTCATCGCTCCGAACCGGCCGCCGAACCGACCCGCCAGCTGCTCTATCACGTCGCCCACAGCGACGGCCGCCATCCGGCGCTGGACGACCTGCGCCACACCTTCGAACTCGCCGCGCACCTGCCGAGCGAATCCGAACTCGAACACGCCCGCGGCTCGCTTTCCGGCCGCAACCGCGCGCTGCTGGACACCGTCGCCGCGGCGATCAAGGAAGACCTGCTGCGCGTCAAGGACGCGCTCGACCTGCACCTGCGCACCGGCCAGACCGACGTCGCCGAGCTCAAGCCGCAGGTGGAAGCGCTCGGCCGCGTCAGCGACACGCTCGGCATGATGGGCCTGGGCGTCGCCCGTACCGTCGTGATGCAGCAGCGCGATGCGATGCACGAGATCGTCTCCGGCAAGCGTCCGGCCGACGAGGGCGCGCTGCTCGACGTCGCCGGTGCACTGCTTTACGTCGACGCCTCGCTGGACGACCAGGTCTCGCGCCTTGGCCTGCCCGACAGCGGCGCCGAAGACGATCTGCTCGCCGGCGAAGCACGCAAGGTGCTCGACGTGCTCGTGCGCGAAGCCATCGCCAACTTCGGCGATGCGCGCCAGGCGTTCGTGGCCTTCGTGGAAACCAACTGGGATCACGCCGAACTGGCCGAAGTCCCGCGCGTGCTGGACGAAGTCGCCGGTGCGCTGCGCATGCTGGAACTGCCGCAGCCGGCCGACTACCTCGCAGGCGTGAAGCGCTACACCGAGGTCGAGCTGATCGGCCGCAAGCGCGTGCCCAACGGCCAGCAACTGGACACGCTGGCCGACGCGCTCGCCAGCCTGGAGTACTACCTCGAAGCGCTGCGCGAGCAGCGCCCGAACCGCAACCACATCCTGGACATCACGCGCCAGAGTCTGGAAGCGCTGCGTTACTGGCCGCTGCCGGAGTTCGACATCGCCGCCACGATGGCGCCGACCTCGCCGATCAGCCGCGAGGAACTGGCGCGCGTGCCGGAGTTCGAGCTGACCGACGAGATCACGCTTGGCACGCCGGTCGCGCCCGCGTTCGACGCCAGCGCGCTCTCCTCGGCGACGCTCGCGGCCGAAGTTCCGGTCGCGCAGGTGCCGACCGCCGCACCGACGCCCGCGCCGGCGCCGGTCGCCAGCACGCCGCAGCAGGTCACCGCCGGCGGCTTCGAGCACAGCGACGACATCGACGACGAGATCCGCGAGGTCTTCCTCGAGGAGCTCGACGAAGAGATCCGTCACCTGGGCGACCTGCTCCCGGAATGGCACGCCCTGCCGGAAGACAGCGAGCGCCTGCGTCCGATCCGCCGCGTATTCCACACGCTCAAGGGTTCCGGCCGCCTGGTCGGCGCCAAGACGCTGGGCGAGTTCAGCTGGCGCATCGAGAACCTGCTCAACCGCGTACTCGACGGCACCCGTCCGGCCAGCCCGGCGGTGATCGGCCTGGTCGGCCACGCTTACGCCGCACTGCCGCAGCTGCACGCCGCGCTGCGCAATGAAGGCGCCATCACCGCCGACCTGGCGGCGATGGAAGCCCATGCCGAGCGCCTGGCCGAAGGCGACGAAACGATCTTCACGCCGGCCGCGCCGAAGCTCGCAGCGGCCGTGGAGCCGGCGGTCGAGGCGATCGAGCCGGTCATCGAGCCGGTCATCGCGCCGGAGGCCGAAGAGATCATCCTGGAAGCCGTCAGCTTCGACGGCCTAGACAGCGGCGCGATCGAAGTCGAGGAAATCAACTTCGACGACGTCCCCGTCCTCGACGCCGAGCCGGTGCTGGAACCCGAACCCGGCGTGCCGGCCTCGGTGGATTCGGTGCTGCTGGAAATCCTCGACGCCGAGGTCAGCGGTCACCTGGTCACGATCGAGCAGTGGCTGGCCGCCTCGCAGGTGCAGCCGCGCCCGGCCGACGATGGCCTGCAGCGCTCGTTCCACACGCTCAACGGCGCCTTCGCCATGACCGAGGTGCCGGTGATCACCGACATCACCGGTCCGACCGAGGTGTACGTCAAGCGCCTGCTGGCCCTGGGCCAGCCGGCCAGCACCGACGGCGTGGCCGCGATGGGCGAGGTTGCCGAGGCGATCCGCCGCACGCTGGCGACGTTGAAGTCCCCGTCGCCGCGCATCCCCGCCTTCGAAGGCCTCGCCGAGCGCATGCGTGCGCTGCGCGACAGCCTGCCGGATGCACGCCAGCCGATGACGGCCGATCCGATCGAGGTCGAAGCGACGCTTTCGGCGATCGACCTGAGCGAGTTCACCGATCTGGCTGCCGATGTCGGCCCGGATTACCTCGCCGACCCGGCCGCGCAGGCCGAGCGCATCGAGGCCGAACTGGCCGAAGCGCGCCGCATCGAAGCCGAACGCGAAGCGATCGAGCGTGCCAACTCGGGGCGCGTGGAAATCGAGCGCCTGGAAGCCGAACGTTTCGCGCTGGAGGAACAGCAGCGCGAAGCCGAGCGCCTGGCCCTGCTCAAGCGCGAGGAAGAAGCGCGCCAGGAAGCCGAGCGCCTGGAAGCGGAGCGCATGGCTGCCGAAGCGGCCGAAGCCGAGCGACTTGCTGCGGAGCAGGCCGAAGCCGAACGCCTCGCCGCCGAGCAGGCCGAAGCCGAACGCATCGCCGCCGAGCAGGCCGAAGCCGAACGCCTGGCTGCCGAAGCCGCGCAGCGTGCGCAAGCCGAAGCGCAGGCCGAGGCCGAAGCGCAGCGCGTGGCCGCGCAAGCCGCCGCCGCGCTGGCCGAACAGCAGCGCATCGAAGCCGAGCTGCTCGAAGCCGAGCGCATCGCCACCGAGCGCCTGGAAGCCGAACGCCTGGAAGCCGCACGCATCGCGGACGAAGAGGCCGAATACGCGCGCCTGGAAGCCGAATACGCCGAAGCCGACCGCGCCGCGCGCGAACAGCAGACGGCGCTCGAAGCCACGGCCGTCGGCCATGCCTTCATCGACGCGCCCGCCATCGGCGACGTCCGTGACGGGCTGCCGGAGGTCGAGGAATTCGCGCAGGACGCTTCGGCCGAAGCGCCGGCCGCGGACGAACCCGTCGCCGCGCCGGTCACGCCCGAAGCGCAGGAGCCGGCCGTGGCCGCGCTCATCGCGCACGCGCTGGCCAGCAACGACGATCCGGACGAAGCGCTGGACCTGAGCGAACTCGATCCGGAGCTGGTCGACATCTTCGTCGAGGAAGCCAGCGACCTGCTCGACCACTCCGACGGCCTGCTCGCGCAGCTGCGCGAAGCACCGACCGAGCGCGAGACGCTGGTGGGCATGCAGCGCGACCTGCACACCATCAAGGGTGGCGCGCGCATGGCCGGCATCATGGCCGTGGGCGAACTCGGCCACGCGATGGAATCGCTGCTGGAAGCGGTGGTGGAAAACCGCTGCGAACTCGGCCGCGATGGCGTGCCGCTGCTGGAGCGCGGTTTCGACCGCCTGCACGCGATGGTCACCCGCGTCGGCGAACGCCGCGCGATCGCCATGCCGGAAGCGCTCATCGCAGAATTCGACGCGCGAGCCCGCGGCGAGACCACGCTCGGCCACCTGGCCGCGGCGGTCGCCGCTGCGCCGGCAAAGCCGGCACCGACGCCGGCTCCGACGCCGGCACCCAAGCCCGTCGTCGCCGAGCCGGTGCACACGGATGCCGACGAGTCGCACGCCGACCTCAAGCCGCTGTCGGCCCCGATCAGCGACCAGCCGGTCGGCGACGAAGACGACATCGGCGTGCGTGCGCCGCAGGAACAGGTGCGAATCCGCGCCGACCTGCTCGACCGCCTCGTCAACTACGCCGGTGAAGTCGCGATCTATCGCGCCCGCCTGGAACAGCAGCTGGGCGCCTTCCGTGGCGCGATCGCGGAAATGGCCGCGACCAACACGCGTATGCGCGACCAGCTGCGCCGCCTGGAAATCGAAACCGAAGCGCAGATCGTCGCGCGCTACCAGCGCGAAGGCGACGACGGCGAGCAGGCATTCGATCCGCTGGAACTCGACCAGTTCTCCACGCTGCAGCAGCTCTCGCGCGCGCTGGCCGAATCGGCCGCCGACCAGACCAGCCTGCAGACCACGCTCGACGACCTGACGCGCCAGTACGAAACGCTGCTGCTGCAACAGTCGCGCGTGAGCTCGGAGCTGCAGGAAGGCCTCATGCGCACGCGCATGGTGCCGTTCGACGGCCTGCTGCCGCGCCTGCGCCGCGTCGTGCGCCAGGCCTCGGGCGAACTGGGCAAGCATGTCGCGCTCAAGCTCGACGGCACCCAGGGCGAACTCGATCGCAACGTGCTGGAGCGCATGACCGCGCCGCTGGAGCACATGCTCCGCAACGCCGTCGCGCACGGCCTGGAAACGCCGGACAAGCGCAAGAAGGCCGGCAAGTCCGACGAAGGCACGATCCGCATCGCGGTGCGCCGCGAAGGTTCGGAAGTGGTGCTGGAAGTCGGCGACGACGGCGCCGGCCTGAACCGCGAGGCGATCCTCAAGCGCGGCATCGAGCGTGGCCTGGTGCCCGAAGGCGTCACGCTGTCCGACGCCGCCATCGACGCGCTGATCCTGGAACCGGGCTTCTCCACCGCCGAATCGGTCAGCCGCCTGGCCGGCCGCGGCGTCGGCATGGACGTGGTCGCCAGCGAAGTCCGCCAGCTGGGCGGCACGCTCGACATCCGCTCCGTACCCGGCAAGGGCGTCACCTTCACGCTGCGCCTGCCGCAGACGCTGGCGGTCACGCAGGCCGTGTTCGTGCGCATCGGCGAGACCACCTTCGCCGTGCCGATCGCCTCGGTGCGCGGCGTGGGCCGCATCGCCCGCGACCGCCTGGACATGGTCGACGCGACCTACCGCTACGGCGGCGAGGACTACGCGGTGCACGACCTGGGCGCGCTGGTCGGCCATGGCACGGCCAAGGCCGAAGGCCACCTGCAGATGCCGCTGCTGCTGATCCGCTCGGGCGACCTGCGCGCCGCGGTGTGCGTCGACCAGGTGGTCGGCAATCGCGAAATCGTGGTGAAGCCGGTCGGCCCGCAGGTCGCATCGGTGCCGGGCATCTTCGGCGCCACCATCATGGGTGACGGCCGCGTCGTGGTGATCCTGGACGTCGCGCCGCTGGTGCGCCGCCAGCAGCTGTTGCCGCGCGACTTCGTGGCCGTGCCGGAAGCGCCGGTGGAAACGCGCCGCGTGCCGCTGGTCATGGTGGTCGACGACTCGGTCACGATGCGCAAGGTCACCGGCCGCGTGCTGGAGCGCCACAACTTCGAGGTCATGACCGCGAAGGACGGCATCGACGCGCTGGAACGCATGGCCGAACGCGTGCCGGACCTGATGCTGCTCGACATCGAAATGCCGCGCATGGACGGTTACGAGCTGGCCACCGCGATGAAGGGCGACTCGCGCCTGCGTGGTGTGCCGATCGTGATGATCACGTCGCGTACCGGCGACAAGCACCGCCAGCGCGCGTTCGAGATCGGCGTGGAACGCTACCTCGGCAAGCCGTACCAGGAGCCGGAACTGGTCCGCAACGTGTACGAGCTGCTCGGCATCAATGCAGGGGCCACGCGGAATGAGTGAGTCTTCGCGTCGCGCGGTCCTTCTGGCGCGACCGGGCGCTGCCTGCGAACGCTTGCGCTCGGCGCTGGCCGACGCAGGCGCCAACGTGGTGCTGGAAGCCGACCCGACCACGCTGCAGCTCGACGCGCTCGGGCAGGTCTCGCCGCAGGTGGTGGTGGTCGCGCTGGATCCGGTCACCGAGGACGTGATCGAGCGTTTCGATCCCGTCCTCGCCGACCCGTCGGTGGAAGTGATCTACGAAGAAGCCGCGCTGGCCGCGACCCGTGAGGGTTGGGACCTGGCGCGCTGGGTGCGTCATCTCGCCGCCAAGCTGCACGGCCACGGCGACGTGCTGCCGCCGGGCCACGAACCCGAAGGCATGGAGCCGCCGGAACCGCCGGTGGCCGTCGCGCCGCAGGTGGTCGAAGTCGCGGCGCCGGCCGTCGAAGTCGCCGCGCCCGCGGAACCGCCGCGCGTGGTGGACGTGTCCGCCGCGCCGCCGCAGATCGCCACGCAGGCCGTGGAGACGATCGAAATCGCGTCGCTGATTGTCGAGCCGGTGGTCGTGCCGGTGGCCGCCACGCCTGTGGCGGCAGTGGAAGTCGCGACGCCGGCCGTCGAGGCCGCCGCCGCGCCGGTGACCCAGTACACGCACGAGAGCCGCCACAACCCGTTCGATCCAGTCGCCGCCGAAGCCAGCTTCGACGTTGCCGAAGCGATCGAACTGCCGCCGTCGCTGGCGGCGGTCGAACTCAGCTTCGCCGCCGACGCGCCGACGATGTCGGTGGACGAGGCCGAACTGGTGATCGAACCGTTCGAGTCCAGTTTCGATTTCGAAGTCGCCGACGCGGCACCGACTCCGGTGGTGCTGGAGACGTCGATTCCCGAAGTCGTCGAGATGACGATGGATGCGCCGGCCGCCGAAGCGTTGGCGACCGTCACCGCCGACGCGCCGGTGCTGATGTTCGACGCCAGCCGCGAGGGCACGCTGTCCGCCGCGCCGCGCGCCGAAGTCGCCGCGCCGGCCGCGCCGGACTGGTCCTTCGCCGACGACACGCCTGCCGCTCATGCGACGCGCGAGGCGGACCCGAACCACAAGTTCCAGCGCGACCTGGGCGACATCGAGCGCCGCATCTCCGCGCTGGAGCTCGTCGAGGAGCGTCCGGTTTCGCAGTTCGGTGGTGCCGTGCTGGTGCTGGCCGGCATCGGCGGGCCGGATGCCGTGCGCCAGTTGCTCGGCGGGCTGCCGGCGGAATTCCCGCGCCCGGTGCTGGTCCAGCAGCGCCTGGACGGTGGCCGCTACGACCGTCTGGTCGCGCAGATGCAGCGCGCCACGCCGTTGCAGGTGCGCCTGGCCGAGCCGGGCCTGTTCGCGATGGCCGGCACGATCTACATCCTGCCGGCGGAAATCTCCATCACCGTGAGCGAGTCGGGCATGCGTTTCGTCGAGGGCGACGGTGACGTGCTGGCCGTGCTGCCGACCGCCGATTCGGCGGTGCTGATGCTCAGCGGCGCCGATGCGGCGCAGGTCGATGGTGCAATGAACCTGTCGTGGGCAGGCGGTCTGGTCGCCGGTCAGGCGCCGGACGGTTGCTACGATGCCGCCGCGGCCTCGGCGCTGATCGCACGCGGCGCGCAGTCCGGCCAGCCGGCCGAACTGGCGGCGCGACTGGCCGAACGTTGGCGGTAAGCCGCGCGAGAGATCGCGCCTAGGACTACGAAAATGGCGAACGAACATCCTGCCAACACCACCGGTGCCGTCGAGAACGACATCCGCGGCGTGCTCATCCAGGTCGCCGGCGGGCGCCTGCTGCTGCCCAACGCCACCATCGCCGAAGTGCTTTCCTACGCCGAGCCGGATGCCATCGCCGATGCGCCGGACTGGTTGCTGGGCCGCATCCGCTGGCGCGGCTGGCAGCTGCCACTGATCGCATTCGGCCGCCTCTCGGGGCTGGCCAACGAACGCGGCGGGCTGGGCAGCAAGGTGGTCGTGCTGCGTGCGCTGGGCGGCAATCCGCGCTCGCCGTACTTCGCGCTGCTGACGCAGGGCTTCCCGCGCCTGGTCACGGTGTCGCGCGATACGCTGATGGTCGTCGACGACCACAACCCGCTGCCCAACGGCGTGCAGGCGCGCGTGCTGCTCAACGAGGACGCCGCATTCCTGCCGGACCTGGGCGTGATCGAAGAGCAGATCGGCCTGGCGCTGGCGCAGGCGGCTTGAGCAAAGCGACCGCGCCTCGCTACGCCTCCGTCGACGCCCTGCGCGGCGTCACCGTCGCGGCGATGTTGCTGGTGAACAATCCCGGCGACTGGGGGCACGTCTACGCGCCACTCGAACACGCCGTCTGGCACGGCTTCACGCCGACCGACCTGATCTTCCCGATGTTCCTGTTCATCGTCGGCGTGTCGATCGCGCTGGCGCTGATGCCGCGCGTGGAACGCGGCGACGACCCGAGCGCGCTGACGAAAACCGTGCTCGTGCGCGGCGCGCGCATCGTCGGCCTGGGTCTGCTGCTGCACCTGTGCGCGCTGTGGGCATTCGACGTGGCGCACTACCGCGTGCCGGGCGTGCTGCAACGCATCGGCCTGTGCTTCGCGGCGGCGGGCGTGCTCGCGCTGTACACGTGGCCGCGCACGCAGTGGCTCGTATTCGGCGCGCTGCTCTTCGGTTACGGCGCGCTGCTTGCGGCGGGCGGGAGCCTGGAGCCGTTCGTGAACATCGCCAGCCGCATCGACCACGCGCTGCTGGGCGTGCACGTCTATCAGCTCGATGCGGCGACGGGACGCGGTCACGATCCCGAAGGCCTGGTCAGCACGCTGGGCGCATTGGCGACGACGTTGCTGGGCCTGCGCGCGGGCGATTGGCTGCGACGCGGCGACCGTCGCGCATTGTGGATCGCAGGCTTGATCGCCATGGCCGCGGGCCTGGCATGGTCGCTGTGGCAACCGCTCAACAAGAACCTGTGGACGCCGTCCTACGTGCTGTGGACGGGCGGCATCGCCTGCTGGGTGCTGGCGGTGTTCCATTCGCTGATCGACCTGCGCGGCTGGCCGCCGCTGGGTCGCGCGTTCGGCGTGAACGCCATCGCCGCCTACGCGGGCTCGGCCTTCATGCTCTATGCGCTGGCCGGCCTGGGCTGGCTCGATCCGCTCTACCAGCACGCGTTCGCCGGCTGGATGACGCCGCGCTTCGGCCCGTTCGTGCCATCGCTGGCCTATGCGCTGGCGTTCGTCGCGGTGTGGTGGATCGTGGTGCGCGTGCTGGATGCGCGGCGCATCTACTTCAAGATCTGAGCGGGCGTTCGACGGCGCGATGGAATTCATCCGACGCTTCCACGATCCGGACGACCTCGACCGCTTGCGTGAGCGGCTTCGCGACAAGGGCATTCCTACCTACGTGGCTCAGGGAGGTTCGCGTGCCGCACGGTTCTGGTCGCTGTTCGCCTGCATCGACGAACAGGCCGACGACGCGCGCCGCGTGTTGCGCGATCCCGCGCACGAGCCTGCATACAAGGTCGACGCAACGGCGTTCGAGGCGACGCTCCAACACGACGACACGTCGCTCCTGGCGCGCTGGGCCACCATCGTCGCGATCGCGGTGTTCCTCGGTTTCGCGGCGCTGATGCTGCTCGTCGTGCGGCTTTCGTAAGCGGTTCCGACCGGGGCAGCGGAACTGGACGGAATGCCGTCAGCCGCGCTGCCAGGACAGCATTTCTGCCGCCTTTGCCGTTCATCTGCCGGCCTCGCGGGCCTGTCCTGCCGGGCAGCAGTACTTGCGTTGTCTCCAGTCTGGAGGGCCAACCTGGAGGGTCGATCATGTACTCCATGTCTTCGAGGATCCGGAGATCGCGCGTCGCCGCACGCCTCACGCAGGCGGAACTCGCGAGGCGGCTGGGGGTGCAGCGCAGCGCCGTCACGCAGTGGGAGCGCGACGCCGGCACGCACCCCAGCGTCGCGCACCTGGCGCAGATCGCGTGCGAGACGCAGGTGTACTTCGAGTGGCTGGCGACGGGACGCGGTGAATCGCACCCGGAGGCGGGCGCGCTCGACACCGCCGTGACCATGCAGGACTACGCGCGCGACGACGTCGAAAGCCGCGCGTTGGAGAGCCTGCGCCGCGTCAGCGGGCACAAGCGCGAGGCCGTCGTGCGCGTGATCGAGCTGCTGGCCGGCTGAAAGCGGTGCGCGTGCGCTTCGCCGCGCTGTCCGGATAGCAGGACTGAGCGCAGCCTGGCCACGAAGGCTGTCCGCCGCACGTGCATCGCCGCTGCGGCCGATACGGGTGGGGAAGGGCAGTAGCGCTTAACGCATCGGCCGCGAAGGCACAGGCCTGTGCTGCGAAGGTCGCGCGTTCGCTGGAACAGACGACCCGCATGGACGTCGGTTCGACGAATCCGTGCGACGGGTGTGGAGAGGACGACGCAGGGACGCGACCGCACCCGTCGCCGTCACGCGGCGCGGGGCAGGGCGATGACGGAAGCGCCCGGGCCCGCAGGGAATGCCGCGCGTGGATGCATCGCCGGGGCGCGGAGTTCGCCCCGGCGGTGCGGAACGGGAGCGGCGCGCGCATCGGCGCCGCTTCGATGCCTCAGGCGAAATCCCCGAAGCGCGCCTGCAAGGCCGCGATGGCCGCCAGTCCGGCCGTCTCCGTGCGCAGGATGCGCGGGCCCAGTCGCAGCCCATGGAATCCGCTCGCGCGCAGTTGCTCGCGATCCTGCGGCGACCAGCCGCCTTCCGGGCCGATGGCGAGGTACACGGGCTGGGATGCATCGAACGCCAGCGTGCCGAACGCGAACTCGCCGTCGGGATCGAGGATCAGCCTTGTTCCACCGGTCTCGAGCGACCCCAGCGCCGCCGCCAGCGACACCGGTGCGGCGACGTCCGGCACGAACGCGCGCCCGCTCTGTTCGCACGCCGACGACACCACGCTGCGCCAGTGCGCCAGGCGCTTCTCCGCGCGTGCTTCGTCCAGCTTCACTTCGCTGCGCTGCGACCACAGCGGATGGAACGCGGTCGCGCCCAGTTCCGTCGCCTTCTGCAGGATCAGGTCCATCTTCTCGCCGCGCGCCACGCCCTGCAGCAGCACGAGCTTCAACGACGATTCGCGCGACACCGATTCGGCCGAGTCGATCGCCACGCGCAGCTCGCGCTTGCTCATCGCGACGATGCGCGCGGCGTAGTCGTGGCCGTCGCCATTGAACAGCACGCAGGCATCGCCCACGCCCAAGCGCAGCACGCGGCCCAGGTGGGCGGCGGCGCTTTCGGGCAGGGCGATCTCCGCGCCGGCGCGCAGCGGTTCGTCGACATGGACGCGGGTCAGGCGCATGCGGCCTCCTCGATGGCGTGGTCGATGGCCGCGCGCGTGGTGTCGGCAAGCAGGCGCAATGCGTCGTCGTCGACGCAGTACGGCGGCATCCAGTACAGCACGTCGCCCAGCGGACGCAGCAGCACGCCGCGTTGCAGGGCGGCGCGGTAGGCGCGCAGGCCGATGCGCGCGGCGGCATCGAAGGGCGTGCGCTTGTCGCCGTTCTGCGTCAGCTCGAACGCGACGATCATGCCGGCCTGGCGCACGTCGGCGACGTGCGGGTGATCGCTGAAGGGCGCCGACAACGCGGCCATGCGCGCGGCGGTTCCGCGGTTGCGCGCGATCACGTCGTCCTCCTCCAGGATCGACATGGACGCGAGCGCCGCCGCGCACGCCAGCGGATTGCCGGTGTAGCTGTGCGAATGCAGGAAGGCCTTCTCGCGCGAATCGTCGAGGAAGCCGTCGTAGATGGACTGCGTCGCCAGCACGGCCGCCAGCGGCAGCGCGCCGCCGGTGAGGCCTTTCGACAGGCACATCAGGTCCGGCTGCACGCCCGACTGCTCCGATGCGAACAACGTCCCGGTGCGGCCGAAACCCACGGCGATCTCGTCGGCGATCAGGAACACGCCGTGCGCATCGCACAACTCGCGCACGCGCCTGAGGTACCGCGGATCGTGCATGCGCATTCCGCCGGCGCACTGCACCCGCGGCTCCATGATGAGCGCGCAGACCTCGCCGGCATGGCGTTCCAGCAGCGTCGCCAGCGCATCGGCGGCGCGCTGCGCGCGATCGGCGGGCGATTCGCCCGGCTCGCACAGGTAGGCGTCGGGCGAGGGCGCGAACAGCGCTTCGGCCAGCAGCGGCGCATACACGCGGCGGTAGAGCGGGATGTCGCCGACCGCCAGCGCGCCCAGCGTTTCGCCGTGATAGCCGTTGTCGAGCGCGATGAACTTGGTGCGTCCTTCGATGCCGCGGTTGCGGAACCAGTGGAAGGCCATTTTCAGCGCGACTTCCACGCCCGCCGAGCCGTTGTCGGCGTAGAACACCTTCGCCAGCGGTTCGCGGCCGGCCTCGCGCGGGGCGATGGCGAGCAGTTTCTCCGCAAGTTCCACCGCCGGCGCGTGCGAGACGCCGGCAAGGATCACATGCTCCAGCGTGGTCGCCTGCCGGGCGATGGCCGCGGCGATGCGCGGCTCGGCGTGGCCGAACAGGTTGGTCCACCAGCTGCTGATGGCATCGAGGTAGCGACGGCCGTCGCGTCCGACCAGCCAGGCGCCTTCACCGCGTTCGATCGGGAGCAGGGGAAGGGTGTGGGGGTGTTCGCGCATCTGCGTGCACGGGTGCCAGAGCACGGCGAGGTCGCGCTCGCGCCAGGTGTCTGCGACGGCGTCCGCGTCGGCGCGCGCTATGATGTTGTCGAATCGCTGCATCCCGCCATTCTAGCCCCGCACACCGGGCCGGCCCGGGCCGAGGTCCAGATGTCCGCCGCAGTACGCGGGCATCCAATGCCGAGCGCCACGCGGGCCAGCATCCCTTCCGGAATCCCGCATGTCGCGTCGCCTGCCCACCATCCATCGCATCACCGAACACGATGCCGGACCGTACCGGCTCGAACGCCTCGACCTGGAGTTCGCCAACGGCGAGCGCCGCCATTACGAGCGCTTGCATGGACGCGGCCACGGCGCGGTCGTGGTGGTGCCGATGCTGGACGATGAGACCGTGCTGCTGGTGCGCGAGTACGCGGCCGGCGTGCACCGTTACGAACTGGGCCTGGTGAAAGGCCGCATCGACGCCGGCGAGACGCCCGTCCAGGCCGCCGACCGCGAGCTGAAGGAAGAAGCCGGCTACGGCGCGCGCGACATCCAGGTGCTGCGCGCGCTCACGCTGGCGCCCACGTACATGAGCCACCAGGCGCACCTGGTGCTGGCGCGCGATCTCTATCCCGAGCGCCTGCCGGGCGATGAGCCGGAGGAACTCGAAGTGGTGCCGTGGAAGCTCGATCGTCTGCACGAGCTGATCCTGCGCGAGGACTTCTCCGAAGGCCGCAGCATCGCCGCTCTTTTCATCGCCCGCGAATGGCTGAGGACGCACACGCAATGATTCCTGCCGCACTGCGCGAGGAGGTGATCGCGCTGGCGCACGACGCCGCTTCCGCGATCCTGGGCATCTACGACAGCGAGTTCGCCGTCCAGCACAAGGACGACGATTCGCCGCTCACCGCCGCCGACCTGGCCGCGCACCGCTGCATCGTCGATGGACTGGCGCGCATCACGCCGGACATTCCCGTGTTGTCGGAGGAATCCGCGCACGAAGTGCCGACGGCGATGCGCCGCCAGTGGTCGCGGCTTTGGCTGGTCGATCCGCTCGACGGCACGCGCGAGTTCGTCAAGCGCAACGGTGAGTTCACGGTGAACATCGCGCTGATCGAGGACGGCGTGGCCGTGTTCGGCGTGGTGCAGGCGCCGGTGACGGGCGAGCTGTGGCACGGCGGCGCCGAGCTGGGCGCGTTCCTTCGCAAAGGCACGCAGGAATCGGCATTGCACGTCCGCGCGCCGGCGACCGCGCCGCTGCGCGTGGCCGCCAGCCGTTCGCACCGCGACACGCGCACGCAGGCCTTCATCGACCGCATGGGCGAGACGGAGCCGTTGGGGCTGGGTTCGTCGCTCAAGTTCTGCAAGCTCGCCGACGGCACGCTCGACGTGTATCCGCGCTTCGGCCCGACCAGCGAATGGGACACCGCCGCCGGCCAGTGCGTGCTGGAAGGCGCGGGCGGCGCGGTGCTGGATCCGCTGGGCCGACCGTTCCGCTACAACCAGCGCGAGCGGATCCTCAACGGCGACTTCGTCGCGTTGGGCGATCGGTCGCTGCCGTGGCAAGAATGGATCACTTCCTGATCCAGCTGCGCGCGCCATGCCCATCACATTGATCATGCTTGTTGTCGTGCTGATACTCATCTTGGGACCGACGCTTGTTGTCGGGCGCTCGCATCTGGCTGCACAGCAGTCCGGATGGCGTGCGGCGGCGGAAGCAGTCCTCGTCCTCTTGGCCGGTATCTTGTTCTTCGGTTGGTACGGCGTGTCCGTGGCTTTGGTGTATTGGATGCTCCGCACCGAGTGGCTGGACAAGAAGAAGGACGCCCAGGCGCATGCCATTGCCGATAAAGCAGCACCGCAGGACGGCATTGGATGACGTACTGTTCGGGTTCGCTTCCCTGACTCCGTGAACTGCGATGACGTCACTCAGTAGCTTCGATTTCCGTGATGTCCATACCCTTTTGAACATCATGGCCCGCCTGCGCGACCCGAACGGCGGGTGCCCGTGGGACCTGGAGCAGGACTTCGCCACGATCGCGCCGTACACGATCGAGGAAGCGTACGAAGTCGCCGACGCGATCGACCGCGGCGACCTGGTCGATCTGAAGGACGAACTGGGCGACCTGCTGCTGCAGGTGGTCTTCCATGCGCAGATGGCGAACGAGCAGGGCGCATTCGCGTTCGGCGACGTGGTCGCGGCGATCTGCGACAAGATGGTGCGCCGGCATCCGCATGTCTTCGGCGATGCGTCGGTCGAGGACGCGGACGCGCAGACCGTCGCATGGGAAGAACAGAAGCGCCGCGAGCGCGAGGCCAGCGGCCATGAGGACCGTTCCGCGCTCGCCGGCATCGCACGCGGCCTGCCCGAGTGGCAGCGCGCGGTGAAATTGCAGAAGCGCGCCGCGCGCGTGGGCTTCGACTGGCCCGACGTCACGCCGGTGATCGCCAAGCTGCACGAGGAGATCGACGAGGTGCGGGTGGAGTTCGCCGCACTGGACGCCGATCCGCAGGACGCCGCGGCGCGGGACCGGCTGGAGGACGAGATCGGCGACGTGCTGTTCGTCTGCGCCAACCTCGCGCGTCACGCGCAGGTGGACGTGGGCGCGGCGATGCGCCGGGCGAACCTCAAGTTCGAGCGCCGCTTCCGCGCGATGGAGGCGCTGGCCGAGGCCGACGGGACCCCGCTTGCCGGGCTTTCGCTGGAAGCGCAGGATCGCCTCTGGGATCGCGCCAAGGCCGCCGAAAAGGCCTGAGCGGTCAGCCACGGAGGACGACATGTCGCGCTTCGCCAGCTTCCGCGAGTTCTACCCGTTCTACCTCAGCGAACACAGCCACCGCACCAGTCGGCGACTGCATTTCATCGGCAGTTGCGGCGTGCTGGCGCTGCTGGCGACCGCGATCGTGCAGCGCAATGCGTGGTGGCTGCTGGCGGCGCTGGTGTGCGGCTACGGTTTCGCCTGGGTCGGGCACTTCTTCTTCGAGAAGAACCGGCCGGCGACGTTCAAGCACCCGTTCTATTCGTTCGTCGGCGACTGGGTGATGTTCAAGGACATCTTGAGCGGGAGGATACGGTTCTGATTTCTGTTTTCCCTCTCCCCTTTCGGCGACCGAAGGGAGTGCAGAGCTGAGAGGGACAGGCCGCCGAATGCGGCCAGGGAGAGGGGGCACAAGTCCGCGCTGCGCGCGCCCTCTTCCGCCCGTCGGCACCTTCTCCCGCAAGGGGAGAAGGCCAACACCGGACCTCACTCCAGAAAGATCAACCACGCCGCCACCGCGATCAGCGCGAAGCCGGCCCAGTGGTTCCACTTCAGCGGCTGGTCCAGGTACCAGGCCGAGAAGCCCGCGAAGACCAGCAGGGTGATGACCTCCTGCATGCCCTTGAGCTGGGGCGCCGAGTAGACTGAGCTGCCCATCCGGTTGGCGGGCACCATCAGGCAGTACTCGAAGAACGCGATGCCCCAGCTGGCGAAGATCGCCAGCATCAGCGGCGCGGACTTGTACTTCAGGTGCCCGTACCAAGCGAAGGTCATGAAGATGTTCGAGCCCAGCAGCAGGGCGATGGGGAGGATGCGGTCCAGGGGCATGAGAAGGAATCGCTAGGGTTTCGTTCAGGTTTTGTGGTGGGCCTTCACGGTCCCTCCACCGGCGGCCCGGCAGCCTTCACAAAGCTGAAGCGTCGGGAGGGTTTTTGCATGCAGGGTACCGGAACAAGGGACGGCGGCCTGGTCCTCATTGTCGAAGACAACCGCAACATCTCGGAAATGGTCGGCGAATACCTCGAAGGCCGGGGGTTCGAAGTCGACTATGCCAGCGACGGCCTTGACGGCTATCGCCTGGCGACGGAGAACAACTACGACGTCATCGTGCTCGACTTGATGCTCCCGCGCATGGACGGCGTGGAGCTGTGCAAGAAGCTGCGCGAGGAGGCGCGCAAGTCCACGCCGGTGCTGATGCTCACCGCGCGTGACACGCTGGACGAGAAGCTCACCGGACTGGGCGCCGGGGCCGACGATTACCTGACCAAGCCGTTCGCGATCCAGGAACTGGAAGCGCGCCTGCGCGCCCTGATCCGCCGCGAGCGCCGGCAGGTCGGCGGCGAAGTGCTGAAGGTCGCCGATCTGGTGCTCGATCCGGCCAGCCTGCGCGTCACTCGCGGCGGCAGCGAGTTGCAGCTCTCGCCCATCGGACTTCGCCTGCTGACGATCCTCATGCGCGAATCGCCGCGCGTGGTCAGCCGGCAGGAGATCGAACGCGAGATCTGGGGCAACGGGCTGCCCGACTCGGACACGCTGCGCAGTCACCTCTACAACCTGCGCAAGACCATCGACAAGCCGTTCGACAAGCAGCTGCTGCACACCGTGCAGAGCGCGGGTTATCGCGTGGCCGACATATCGCAGCCGCCCGAGTAGGCGGCGCGGGAACGCCATGGCGCACGGACTTCCGCGCAGGATCAAACTTGCGTTCATCACGCAGGCGTTGATCGGCAGCATCGTGATCACGGTGGGCATCCTGCTCACCGGCATCGTCGTGCGCCAGAAGGTCGTGGAGCAGCGCGTGGCGCAGGAGGCGGCGGCGTTCTGGCGCGCCTACGAACAGGACCCGACGCATCGGCTGCCCAGCAGCTCGACGATGTCGAGCTACCTGGTGATCCCGGGCAACCTGCAACCGCAACTGCCGGCCGAGCTGCGCGACGTCACCGGCACGGGCGTGCAGCGCCTGCCGGAAAGCGGGCGGCTGGTCTACGTCGACCGCCGACCGCAGGGCACCTTGTACCTGATCTTCTCGGCGTGGCTGGCGGACCAGTCGGTGTTGTTCACCGGCCTGGTCTCGCTGTTGCTGTCGCTGGTGACCAGCGGCGTGCTGATCTGGCTGACGTACCGCACGTCCAAGCGCATGGTCACGCCGGTGAGCTGGCTGGCGAACCAGGTCGCGCACTGGGACCCGCGCGATCCCGATGCCAGCGCGATCGCCACCGCGCACCTGCCGGCCGAGGCGGGCGATGAAGTGCGCAAGCTCTCGCGCGCGCTCACCGGGTTGTCGCAGCGCGTGGGCGATTTCGTCCAGCGCGAGCGCAACTTCACCCGCGATGCCAGCCACGAACTGCGCACGCCGCTCACCGTCATCCGCGTCGCCACCGATCTGATGCTGGCCGACAACGAGAACAGCCCGCGCACGCGGCGTTCGCTTTCGCGCATCCAGCAGGCGGGGCGCGACATGGAGGCGGTGATCGAGGCCTTCCTCATCCTCGCGCGCGAGGCCGACGTGGCGCCGCAGAGCGAGGAGTTCGAGGTGCGCGACATCGTGAGCGCCGAAGTGGATCGCATCCGCCCGTTGCTGAGCGATCGCCCGGTGAGCGTGAGCCTGCACGACGAAGGCGCCCCGCGCCTGATCGCACCGCCGCACGTGCTGCGGGTAATGGTCGGCAACCTGCTGGGCAACGCGGTGCGGTTCACCGAATCGGGCGAGATCGAAATCCGCCTGATGCCCGACCGCGTGGTGATCCGCGACAGCGGCATCGGCATGTCGCCGGAAATCCTGGCCAAGGCGTTCGACCCGTTCTTCCGCGCCGATTCGGCCGACAGCGACGGCAAGGGTATGGGGTTGTCGATCGTGCGACGCCTGGGCGAACGCTTCGGCTGGCCGGTGAGCCTGGCCAGCGCGCCGGGGCAGGGCACGACGGCGGTGATCCGCTTCGCGCGTTGATCGCCCCGCGACGCGAACGTGCGTTCGTGCATCCTTAACGTTGGCCGCCGGTGGCGGCCGTGACACGATCCTCCAATGAACGAATCGGCGCCGCGGTTGTCAACGCAGGCGCCCCCGGTGCGTTTGCGCCGGCAGAACCCTTGAAGCGAGCCTCATGAGCGCAGCCCGCCCGTCGTCCCGCAACGCCCGCAAGCCCACGCCCTGGATCCGCCATGGCATCGCCGCCGCCGTGGTGCTCGCCCTCGTGGCGGGCGGCGTCTATCTCTATCGCCAGCGCGGCGCGGAAGCCTCCGCCGGGGCCTATCGCACCGTGCCGGTGGAACGCGGCGACATCCGCGTCGCGATCTCCTCCACCGGCACGCTCAGCGCGATCTCCACCGTCACCGTCGGCAGCCAGGTGTCCGGTCAGGTCACCGACGTACTGGTGGACTACAACGACGAGGTGAAGAAGGGCCAGATCATCGCCCGCATCGACCCGAAGACCTACGAGGCACAGATCGCCCAGGGCAACGCGCAGATCGCAAGCGCGCACGCCTCGCTCAACCAGGCGCAGGCGACGCTGCTCAACGCCGAGCTGGACTACAAGCGCAAGGCAGACCTCGGCGCGCGCCAGCTGGTCGCGCGCAGCGATGTCGACCTGGCGAAGGCCACGCTTGACCAGGCCCGCGCACAGGTCAACGCGGCGCAGGCCTCGATCCGCCAGCAGACCGCGTCCACGCAGACCACGCAGGTGAACCTGGATCGCACCGTGATCCGCTCGCCGGTGGACGGCGTGGTGCTCACGCGCAGCATCGAGCCCGGCCAGACGGTCGCGGCCAGCCTGCAGGCGCCGGAGTTGTTCACCATCGCCGAGGATCTGGCGAAGATGAAGATCGAGCTGGCGGTGGACGAGGCCGACATCGGCCAGGTCAAGGCCGGGCAGAACGTCTCCTTCACCGTCGATGCGTTCCCGGACCGCCAGTTCCGCGGCACCGTCGAGCAGGTCCGCCTGTCGGCCACGACGACGAACAACGTGGTGACTTATCCCGTCGTCGTCACCGTCGACAACAGCGACGGCACGCTGCTGCCGGGCCTGACGGTCAACGCCGAAATCGAAGTCAGCCAGCGCGACGACGTGCTGAAGGTCTCCAACGCCGCGCTGCGCTACAAGCCCGCGGATGCCGGCCAGAACGCACCGGGCGCGGCGCCGCAGGCCGGTGGCCCGCGCGGCGGCACGGGCATGCTGGACGATCTGACGCGCACGGCCACCGCGATGAAGTTGAACGCCGACCAGCAGGCGGCCTTCGACACCGCGATCGAGGCCGTCCGCGCACGCCAGGCCGCGCGCCAGGCGCAGGCGACGCAGCAGGGCGGCGGCAACCGCCTGTTCGGCGGCGGTGGTGGTGGTCGCGGCGGTCCGGGCGGCATGGTGGTGATGGGCGGCCCCGGTTCTGGCAACAACCAGGCGCAGATGCGTCAGCGCATGGCCGAGCGCTTCAAGGAAGACTTCGGCACCTTCCGCGCTTCGCTCGACGACGCGCAGAAGAAGCAGTGGGACGCCACGCTGTCGGGCCTGTTCAACGCCAAGCGCGTGCAGCTCTACAAGCTCGACGGCGGCCAGCCCGTTGCGGTGACCGTGCGCCTGGGGCCCAGCGATGGCACCAGCACGGAGATCTCCGGCGGCGGCCTGAAGGCCGGCGACCCGATCGTCACCGGCGAGAAGGCGCGCGAATGAGCGGGACCCGCGACGACGCAATCGGGCGCACGGCGCGCGCGCCGGCGGCGACGCCGGTCATCCTCACCCGTGCGCTGTGCAAGACCTACTCCGCGCACACCGAGGCCGAAGTGCAGGCGCTGCGCGACGTGGACCTGCGCATCGACCGCGGCGAGTTCGTCGCGATCATGGGGCCGTCGGGCTCGGGCAAATCGACCCTGATGAACCTGATCGGCTGCCTGGATACGCCCACCTCGGGCAGCTACGAATGCGACGGCGTGGACGTGTCCACGCTCGACGCCGAGGAACTGGCGACGCTGCGTCTGGACAAGATCGGCTTCGTCTTCCAGGGCTTCAACCTGCTGCCGCGCATGAGCGCGCTGGACAACGTGGCGATGCCGCTGGGCTACGCGCGCGTGCCGCCGCACGAGCGCATCGAGCGTGCGCGCGAGGCGCTGGTCGCGGTGGGCCTGGGCGAGCGCGTCGGCCATCGTCCGAGCGAACTCTCCGGCGGTCAGCAGCAGCGCGTGGCGATCGCGCGCGCGCTGATCAACCGGCCGCCGATCCTGCTCGCCGACGAACCCACCGGCGCGCTCGACAGCAAGACCGGCGAGGAGATCCTCGCGTTGTTCAAGCGGCTGCGCGACGAGGACCACACCGTGGTGCTGATCACCCACGACGCCGACGTGGCCGCGCACGCCGACCGCATCTACGTGATGCGCGATGGCCAGATGCATGAAGAGCCGGGATTCGGGAGTCGGGATTCGGGATTGGGAGAAGCGCCATGACGCTCCTGAGCCCCGCTTTTGCGAATCCCGAATCCCGAATCACGAATCCCGGCCACACACCATGAACTTCTCCGACATCCTGCGCACCGCCATCTACGCGTTGCGCGGCAACTGGATGCGCAGCGCGCTGACTTCGCTGGGCGTGATCATCGGCATCGCGGCGGTGATCGTGATGGTGTCGGTGGGGCAGGGCACGCAGCAGGAAATCGACAAGATGGTCTCCGGACTGGGCTCGCAGCGCCTGGACATCAGCCCCGGCGCGGGCCGCGGCGGTGGCGGCGTGCGCATGAGCTCGGCGAGCTTTTTCACGCTCAACGAGGGCGACGTCGACGCGATCCGCAGCGAGATCCCCGAAGTGCAGTACGTCGCCGGCGCGCTGCGCGGCAACACGCAGGTGGTGTACGCGGAGAACAACGCCTCCACCAGCTGGCAGGGCGTGCAGGCGGACTTCTTCGACATCAACGGTTGGGTGATCGCCAACGGCCAGGGCTTCGATGCGCAGGACTACACCAGCGCAGGCAAGACCGTGATCCTGGGCGAAACGGTGCGGCGCACGTTGTTCGGCGACGAGCCGGGCATCGGTCAGACGATCCGCCTGGGCCGCGTGCCGTTCACCGTGGTCGGCACGCTCAAGCCCAAGGGGCAGGGCGGGTTCGGCCAGGACCAGGACGATGTGGTGATGGTGCCGCTGGAAACCGCGCGCCGCCGCCTGATGGGCGCGATGGGCCTGCCGTCGGGCGCGGTGATGCAGATCGCGCTGACCGTGTCCGACGCGAAGGACCTGTCCTACGCGCAGGGCGAAGTGGAGGGCCTGCTGCGCCAGCGCCATCGCATCAAGCCGGGCGAGGAAGACGACTTCAACGTTCGCAACATTTCCGAGATCGTCGCCACGCGCACGGCGACGACGCGGCTGATGTCGCTGCTGCTCGGCGCGGTGGCGACGATCTCGTTGATCGTCGGCGGCATCGGCATCATGAACATCATGCTCGTCTCGGTGACCGAGCGAATCCGCGAGATCGGCCTGCGCATGGCGGTCGGCGCGGGTCCATCGGACGTGCGCCGGCAGTTCCTCGCCGAGGCGATGTTGCTTTCGCTGGGCGGCGGCGTGCTGGGTATCGTCATTGGCGTGGTGGGCGCGCTGCTGGTCGGGAAGTTCAGCGACCTGCCGGTGGCGCTCAACGGCCAGGTGATCGCGCTGGCCGCCACGTTCTCGATCATGACCGGCCTGTTCTTCGGCTATTACCCGGCGCGCAAGGCTTCGCAGCTGGATCCGATCGAGGCGTTGCGGCAGCAGTAGCCGTTGTGCACTACTTCGAATCGAGCGCCGCCTTGACGAAGAAGGGGTACAGCTGGCCATCGATCCTGCGCAGCAAGTGTGCCGACGAACGCTTGCTGCTTTCCGAATTCTGGAATTCGTAGGCGTCCATATACAAGCGGGCCAGCAGTTCCTCACGCAGGGAATGGCACGACGCCCGAGCCGCAGTGATCGCCTCTTCCGCCAGCGATGTCTTGCGCGCGTACTTGCTGGAGTTTTCGATCATGCATTGGTAGTACGCCCATTCGGGCGCCTCCGGCGGTGGGGGCGTGTAGTCGCCCGCGCCCACGACGAGCAAGGTTACGAGAATGGGATGCATGACTCGGGCTCCTTGGGTGTGGGGGCCGGCGCGCGCGTGGAATGCGCCGTAACCTGAGAGAGGTGTTCGTCTGCGCTTGGCGAAATCACTCGTTGCGCGAAGGCTGCCAGCATCGGGGGTGGCGGTGAGCCGCGGCCATCGGATATGTCTGAAAAGCCTCCTCAGACGCTATTCTCGAGGGCCCTGATCACGGTCTCCGCTCGCATGCGCCTGTTCATCCCGATGCTTGCCCTCATCGCCATGACCTTCAACGCTCACGCCGCCGAATCCTCCGCCACGCCGAAGACGGCGCTGGTCATCCACGGCGGCGCGGGTTTCGTGCCGAAGGACGCGATCAGCGACGAGGAGCGCCGCGCCTACCATGCGGCGTTGAACCGCGCGCTGGACGCCGGCAACGCCGTGCTGCAGCGCGGCGGTTCCGCGCTCGATGCGGTGACCGCCGCTGTCGTGGTGATGGAGGACGCGCCGCAGTTCAACGCCGGCAAGGGCGCGGTGTTCAACGCCAAGGGCGGGCACGAGCTCGACGCTTCGATCATGGAAGGGCACACGCGCCGCGCGGGCGCCGTGGCGGGCGTCACGACAATCAAGAATCCGATCAAGCTCGCGCGCACGGTGATGGAGAAGAGCCCGCACGTGATGCTCGCCGGTGGCGGAGCGGAAGCCTTCGCGGACGCGCATCCGGAGATCGAACGCGTGCCCAACAGCTACTTCGACACCGAAAAGCGTCGCCAGCAGCTGGAGAAGGCGCAGCGCGAGGAAGCCGCCAAGGGCAAGCGCGAGGCGTACAACGGGACGATGGAAGCGCCGACGTATTTCGGCACCGTCGGCGCGGTCGCCCTGGATGCGCAGGGGCACATCGCAGCCGCCACCAGCACCGGTGGCATGACCAACAAGAAGTGGGGCCGCGTGGGCGACGCGCCGATCATCGGCGCGGGTACCTGGGCGGACGACCGCTGCGGCGTGTCGGGCACGGGCTGGGGCGAGTTCTACATCCGCAACGCGGTCGCGCACGACATCTGCGCGCGCATGGCGTATCGCGGCGATTCGCTCGAGGTCGCCGCGAACGAGGTGGTGAACAAGGTCGTGCCCGCCGCGGGCGGCGATGGCGGCGCGATCGCGCTGGACAAGGACGGCAACATCGCGATGCCGTTCAACAGCGGCAGCATGTTCCGCGGGTGGATCAAGCCCGATGGCAGTCGCGGGACGGCGATTCACGAGGGCGAGTGAGGGATACCGTCATCCCGGCGTAGGCCGGCATCACGCCTGCCACCGCATCTCGTCATTCCGGCGGACGCACAGCCGCACTACCCATTTGGCGAACATCGGCAAGCGCGGCGATGCATTACGAGCGGCATCGCCGCCACTTCGTTGCCCCTCACCCCAACCCCTCTCCCGGTGGGAGAGGGGCTTTGCCGGCATCGCAATGGGGGGCGCGCTAGGCGGTCAGCCCCGCCTGCTGCTTCATCCACTCGTCCATGCGCCGCTTGAGTTCCTCCGGCGACACGTCCTCGATGTGCGTCGCCAGGCTCCACTTGTGCCCGAACGGATCCACCACGGTGCCCATGCGGTCGCCCCAGGCCTCGTTGTTGAGCGGGCGGTCGACCTTGGCGCCGGCCTTCACCGCGCGGTCGAACGACGCATCCACGTCCGGCACGTAAATGACGAACGTGGCGGTCGCGCCGCCGCGGTGCTTGGGGCCGTAGGCGTCCATGTCCGGCCATTCGTCCGACAACATCAGCATGGAATTGCCGATGCGGATTTCCGCATGGCCGATCTTGTCGCCCATCGGCAGGCGGAAGATCTCTTCCGCGCCGAGCGCGTCGCGGTAGAAGTCGAGCGCCGCCTTCGCGTCGTCGACAACCAGGTACGGGGTGACGCTGTGGTAACCCTCGGGCGTAGCGGGAACGCTCATCTCGGCCTCCATGGTCGGGGGTGGGCGGCATGCGCCGCCCCGGGGTGGAATCAGTGCGGCAGCTTGCTGGCGAGCAGGTCGACGCGGTCGATCTGCGGGGGGCGCGACAGCAGCTCGTCGGCGCGCTCCATCAACGCCGCGGCGATCGGCCCGTCCAGGTGCGCCTGGCGACCGGCCTCGGTGTCGAAGGTGTCGTAGATGCCGAACGACGTCGGGCCAAAGCGCAGCGCGAACCAGGTCCGCGTTCCGGGCTCGGCTTCGGCGAGCGGCAGGGCGCCGCGCAGGAACCGTTCGAGCTCCTCTTCCTTGCCGGGTTTGGCTTCCAGGCGGGCCAGCAACGCGCAGCGGGACATGGCGAAGCGCTCCGGACGGGCCGCTCAGGCTAGGCCGTGCGTCGCTAACGGGGCGCGAAGAAGCCGCTACGGGGGCATGACAGCGCCCGGCCCCAACCGACGGCCCGGGGCGAGGGCGGGGCTTTGTGGCAAAATCGGCCCCCAGTCGCGGCCCGCCCGCGACCCCTTCACGTCCACGAACGCCTCCATGCCGATCGCAGATCCGACCCAAGCCGTGTGCACGCCGTCCGGGAATCCCCGTCCGGCTTCCGTGGTGCCAGGCCGGGTTCGCGCCCGGTACGCGGCCTGAGTCTCACGCATGGCCGACGAATTCGGACACCTGCCGCGCGGTCCCGCGCGCATCGCCAAAGCCACCATGTGGTCCATGCAGGGCCTGCGCGCCGCATGGCTGCACGAATCCTCCTTCCGCCTGGAGGTCTACCTGTTCGTCATCCTGGCCCCGGTGGGCTGGTGGCTCGGACAGACCCCGGTGGAGCGCGTGCTGATGATCGGCTCGATGCTGCTGGTGTTGAGCGTGGAGCTGCTCAACTCGGCGGTTGAGGCGGTGATCGAACGCTATGGCGCCGAATTCCACGAGATGGCCGGCCGCGCCAAGGACATGGGCTCGGCCGCGGTGTTCGTGGTGATGATGAACGTAGTGCTGACCTGGGGCGCGATCCTGCTGCCCCGACTGATCTGACCAGGTAGGAACCCGAAGTGATTGAGCTGCTGACCGATCCGCATGTGTGGATCACCCTCGTGACCTTGAGCGCGATCGAAATCGTGCTCGGCATCGACAACCTCGTCTTCATCTCCATTGCGGTCAGCAAGCTGCCGTACGCGCAGCGCGAGAAGGCGCGCAAGTTCGGCATCGCGGTGGCGTGCATCACGCGAATCGCGCTGCTGCTGACGCTGGCGTGGCTGGCGGGACTGACCAACGACCTGTTCACCGTGCTCGGCCAGGGCATCTCGGTGCGCGACCTGGTGCTGATCCTGGGCGGCGCGTTCCTGCTGGTGAAGGGCACGATGGAGATCAAGGACCTCATCGTCGGCGAGTCCGAGGAAGAGGACATCCACACCAAGCCCAAGGCGTCGTTCATGGCCGTGATCGCGCAGATCGCGGTGATCGACATCGTGTTCTCGCTGGACTCGGTGATCGCCGCGGTCGGCATGGCCAACCACACGCCGGTGATGGTGGCGGCGATCCTGCTTGCCGTGGCGGTAATGCTGCTGGCCTCCAAGCCGCTGGGCCAGTTCATCGACCACAACCCGACCATCAAGATGCTGGCGCTGGCCTTCATCGTGCTGGTGGGCGTGTACCTGGTCGCCGACGGCTTCGAGCTGCACATCCCGAAGGGCTACATCTACGGCGCGATGGGCTTCTCGGCGCTGGTGGAGTGCCTGAACCTGTGGTCCAAGCGCCGCGCACAGGCACGCCTGCAGCCGGAATAAGCGCGCACCCACCGGTGTCGCCGCGAACGGCCTTCCTCCGGGAAGGCCGTTTTCGTTTGCGCAGGCGCACTAACGCGCCCGTAACGTTCGCGCGGGCGTGCACATCGTCTCCATTGCGCGCCGCACGGTGCAGTGGTGCAATGCCGGCCAACGTCACGGAAGGAGTTCCCCCATGGTCCGTCTGGTGCAAGCGTTCGTGCTGGTCGTTGCGGTCGCGATGTTGAGCGGCTGCGGTTACAACACCATCCAGCAGAAGGATGAAGCGGTGAACGCCGCCTGGTCGCAGGTGCTCAACGTCTACAAGCGCCGCGCCGACCTGGTGCCCAACCTCGTGGCGACCGTGAAGGGCTACGCCAGCCACGAGCAGCAGGTGCTCACGCAGGTCACCGAGGCGCGTTCGCGCGTGGGCAGCATCAACGTCAACGCCAACGATCCGGCGTCGCTGGCGCAGTTCCAGCAGGCGCAGGGCGAATTGCAGAGCGCCATCGGCCGCCTGCTGGTGGTCAGCGAGAACTACCCGCAGCTCAAGGCCGACCAGAACTTCCTGCAATTGCAGGCGCAGCTGGAAGGCACCGAGAACCGCATCACGGTGGAACGCCAGCGTTACATCCAGACGGTGCAGGACTACAACACCTACATCCGCCAGTTCCCGACCAACCTCACCGCGATGGTCTTCGGCTACAAGCCCAAGCCCAACTTCACGGTCGAGAACGCAGCGCAGATCCAGGACGCGCCGAAGGTGGACTTCGGTGCGCCGGCGCAGCCGCCGCAACCGCAGCAGACCCCGCCGCCGCCGCAGCCCGCGCCGTCGAATGGCTGATGCGCGGGCGCGGAGCCGCATCGTGAATGTCCGGCGTGTTTTCTCGGTGCTGCGCGCGCCCGTAGCCGCGCTCGTGCTGATGCTCGCCTGCGCCTTCGCGCAGGCGCAGCAGCTGGCGCCGATTCCGCCGCTGGATTCGCCGGTGATCGACACCACCGGCACGCTCGACGCCGCGACGGAGCAGCAGCTGGAAACGCAGGCGCTCGCGTTGCAGCAGCGCAAGGGCAGCCAGCTGCAGGTGCTGGTGGTGCCGACCACGATGCCGGAGGACATCGCGCAATACTCGGTGCGTGCCTTCGAGCAGTGGAAGATCGGGCGCAAGGGCGTCGACGACGGCGTGCTGCTGGTGGTCGCCAAGGACGACCGGCGCGTGCGCATCGAAGTCGGGTACGGGCTGGAAGGCGCGATTCCCGACGCGACCTCCGCGCGGGTGATCCAGGAATACCTGGTGCCGAAATTCCGCGCGGGCGATTACCGCGGCGGCATCACCGACGCGAGTGCGGCGCTGGTGAAACTGATCGACGGCGAGCCACTGCCGGCGCCGATGGCCGACCACCGCGCCGAACGCCGCGGTGGCGGCAGCGGATGGCTGATCGCGCTGTTCGTGGCGTTCATCGTCGCGCAGGTGGCGCGCGGCATCTTCGGGCGCGCGCCGTCGCTGCTGCGCGGCCTGATCGGCGGCGCGGCCGCGGGCGGCGTGGCGTGGCTGATTTCCTCGGTGCTGGTCGTCGGCGGCATCGGCGCGCTGATCGGTTTCTTCTTCGGCCTGGCCGCGGTGCCGACCGGTCGCTATGCGCGCGATCGCGGTTACGGTGGCTGGGGCGGAGGCGGTTGGGGCGGCGGTGGCTTTGGCGGTGGCGGTGGGGGCTTCGGCGGCGGAGGCGGCTGGGGCGGTGGCGGCGGCATGAGCGGAGGCGGTGGCGCCTCCGGCAGCTGGTGAGGAGCGGGCGATGAGAGTCTTCAAGCACCTGTTCGCCCCCTCGGCCAAGCGCCTGTTCCCCGGCGACAGCCTGCAGCGCATCACGCGGGCCATTGCCGACAGCGAGCTGCTGCACACCGGCGAGATCTGTTTCGCCGTCGAACCGGGCCTGCATCCGCGCGCGGTGCTGTCCGGTGCGCAGGCGCGCGACCGTGCGCACGAGGCCTTCGCCCAACTGCGCGTGTGGGACACGCACGCGAACAATGGCGTCCTGCTGTACCTGCTGCTGGCGGACCACCGGATCGAGATCGTCGCCGACCGTGGCTTCCAGGGGCGCGTCAGCGACGAACAATGGCGCGGCGTGTGCCAGCTGATCGAGGAGCGCCTGCGCGCGGGCGAGGCCGAAGCCGGCGTGCTGGCGGGGGTGGCGGCGATGACCGCCATCCTGGTCGAGCACTTCCCGCGCGAGGACGGCGCGCACGACGTCAACGAGCTGCCGGACCTGCCTTACGTGCTGTGAGGTCGATCAGTCCGTCGAACCCGGGCCTGTGCCAAGGGGGAGGGTGATCGTTACGGAACCGTCTCGGAACGGACGCTGTCGGCGAAGACCCGCCGGCATCTGCGGCAATCCGTCGCCCGTCCGCGTCGGGCACAATACGGCGACGCCTCCGCGAGCCGCCGCATGACCGTTCTGCACCAGATCGACCCGATCGCCTTCCACCTCGGCCCGCTGCAGGTGCACTGGTACGGGATCATGTACCTGCTGGGCTTCGGCACGGCCTGGTGGCTGGGCCGCCTGCGCGTGCGCGCCGGGCGCCTGCCGGGCGTCAACGAGCAGTCCTACGGCGACCTGC